>CAUQQW010000015.1:0-25698 GCA_963520365.1 uncultured Kingella sp. | reverse complement strand
TTTGGGTTTCTGCTGTTGGAGGAAAGGCTTTTTTGCAAAGGTCTCAGCCTGAAAACGGAAAACCACGTTTCAGGCTGCCTTTGCCCATTTCAAGACCGATAAACCGTGCGCCCAAAAGTAATTTCTCGTTAAGCCAACTGGTTTTCCTATAGAAACATCGGTATATTGCGCGATTACTTTTTTCAGGCAGCCTGAAAACTCCCATCAACCCTTTGCATAAAGGAAAACACACATGAAACTGATGAAAACCACCACACTCGCCGCTCTCACCGCCGCACTCGCATTAAGCGGCTGCGTAACCGATGCCACCACAGGGCAGAATAAAGTGAGCAAAACCGCGCTGCTGGGCTTAGGCGGCGCTGCCACTTGCGGCATCGTGGGCGCATTGACCCACGGCGGCAAAGGCGCGCGCAATTCCGCCTTGGCTTGCGGCGCAGTGGGCGCTGGCGTAGGCGGTTACATGGATTACCAAGAGAAAAAATTGCGTGAGCAATTGCAAGGTTCAGGCGTTGCCGTGGATAGACAAGGCGACCAAATTAAATTAACCATGCCCGCCGCAGTAACCTTCGCCACCAACAGCGCTGCGCTATCTGCCCAAGCGCAAAACTCGCTGAGCCAAGCCGCGCAAACGCTGGCAACCTACACCGACACCACCATCACCATCGTGGGTCACACCGACAACACAGGCAACGACAGCATCAACAACCCATTGTCTGCCAACCGCGCCCAATCCGTTGCCAACTATCTGAACCAACACGGCGTAGCAGCTAACCGCATGAGCGTATCAGGTCAAGGCTCGCGCCAACCCGTTGCCGATAACAGCACCGAAGCAGGTCGCGCGCAAAACCGCCGCGTAGAAATTCTGATTAACCCCGACCAAAACGCCGCACGAGCCGCAGGCGCATAACCATCGGTAAACAACGCAACAGGCAGCCTGAAAACCGTTTTCTCGTTTTCAGGCTGCCTAAATGTTGTCAAAACATCGTAACCACGGAACATCGCATGAAAATCGCCACATGGAACGTCAATTCGCTCAACGTGCGCCTGCCGCAAGTGAGCGACTGGCTCGCGCAGCACCAGCCCGATATATTGGTGCTGCAAGAGCTGAAACTGGAACAAGACAAATATCCTGCCGCCGCCTTTCGCATGATGGGCTGGCACACCGCATGGGCAGGGCAAAAAACCTATAACGGCGTTGCCATCATCAGCCGCCACGAGCTGCACGACGTGCAAACAGGCTTGCCCGCGCTGCCCGACGACCCACAACAGCGCGTGATTGCCGCCACCATCAACGGCATCCGCGTGATTAATGTTTACTGCGTGAACGGCGAAGCGCTAGACAGCCCCAAGTTTGCCTACAAACGCCAATGGTTCGCCGCGCTCACCGAATATGTGCGCGACCAGCTCGCCCAGTATCCCCAACTCGTGCTGCTGGGCGACTTCAACATTGCCCCTGCCGACGACGACGTGTACGACCCCAAGCGCTGGCACGAACACATCCATTGTTCCAGCGAAGAGCGCCAATGGTTCGCCAACCTGCTCAATCTCGGGCTGCATGACGCATTGCGGCACATCCACCCCACTGGCGCGCACTACACATGGTGGGACTACCGCGGCGCAATGTTCGCCAAAGGCTTGGGGCTGCGCATTGACCACCTGCTGATTAGCCCTGCCCTGCGCGACAGCCTGCGCAGCGTAACCGTTGACACCGAAACCCGCGCCCAAGAACGCCCCAGCGACCATGCGCCCGTTGTTGCGCAATGGGATTGAGCGCGCCCAATCAACAAAAGGCAGCCTGAAAGCTAGTTTACGAGCTTCTGCGAAGCTAAAACGAATCTACGAACTTTCAGGCTGCCTTTTGCACGCAACAATCCTAATCGCCACAAAAAAAGGACAGGCATCAAACCTGTCCTTGTAAAAAATTTCAGACTGCCCGAACTCTCACAAACAAGCAGCCTGAAACCCCATCAAAAGTAAACTCAATTATTCAAAATCAAGCAATCATCAATTTGGTTTTTGCGCAAACGCTCCACGGTCTCTTCCGCTTGCTGGCGTTCCATACGCGGCGTGCGCACATGATACATCGTCGTGCCATCAGCCATTTTCGCTTCTTTCACCGAAGCGCTTACGCCCGCCAAAGCAGCGTTTGCCACCATTTTTTGCGCGTAATCCATCTCTCTAAACGAGCCCAGTTGCACCGCAGAGTCCACCGCCCACGCAACGTTGATGCTCGTCATCAAAACCAAAGCTAAGCATAATTTTTTCATCGCAGCCTCCTTGTGCCACATGGCAAAAAATCAGTTTAGGATAAAAAATCTAGTTACGAGATAGTTAGCATTTACCGTGCCAATTGTTTCAAAAACTAACACAGTTTTACATTAAACCGCGCAACCACGCCCGTTAGCACAAGGCAGCCTGAAAATCGCCGCGCTTTATCGTGCAAACATCATCGCACGCACAAACACATTAAAAACAAATATTTACCAAAACACCTAAGGCAGTCTGAAAAAACCCATCGCCCTAATCGCCCGCAACAAACTGCCCTTTTTTGTAACCCGCATACCAAGCGCGCCAAAATTTCAGGCTGCCAAATATGCTAAAATTCGCCCCATTTTCTTAACAAACTTTCCCGCCATGACCTACCAAGTTCTCGCCCGCAAATGGCGACCCAAAACCTTCGCCGACCTTGTGGGGCAACAACACGTTGTCAAAGCCCTGCAAAACGCCCTTGCCAACGGGCGTTTGCACCACGCCTATTTGCTCACAGGCACGCGCGGCGTAGGCAAAACCACCATCGCCCGCATTCTCGCCAAAAGCCTGAACTGCGAAAACGCCCATAATGGCGAACCCTGCGGACAATGCGCCACCTGCCAAGCCATTGATGCGGGGCGGTTTGTGGACTTGCTGGAAATTGATGCCGCCAGCAACACGGGCATAGACAACATCCGCGAAGTGCTGGAAAACGCGCAATACGCGCCCACGGCGGGCAAATACAAGGTTTACATCATTGACGAAGTGCACATGCTGTCCAAATCCGCGTTCAACGCCATGCTCAAAACGTTGGAAGAACCGCCCGAGCACGTCAAATTTATCCTCGCCACCACTGACCCGCACAAAGTGCCGATTACGGTGTTAAGCCGTTGTTTGCAATTCGTTTTACGCAACATGACCGCGCAGCAAGTGTCCGAGCATTTGGCGCACGTTTTAAACGCGGAACACATCGCCTACGACCCCGCCGCGCTCACCCTGCTTGGGCGCGCCGCGCAAGGCTCTATGCGCGATGCGTTAAGCCTGCTGGATCAAGCCATTGCCATGGGTTCGGGCAGCGTTGCCGAAGCCGATGTGCGCCACATGATTGGTGCGGTGGACAATCGCTATCTATTTAAATTACTGGAAATTTTGTCGCAAAAAAACGGCGCAGCACTCATCGCCAAAGCCAGCGAAATGCACAGTCAATCGCTTGGGTTTGACAGCGTGCTGGGCGAGCTTGCCCTGCTGTTGCAACGCATCGCCCTGCTGCAAACCGTGCCCACCGCCATCCCCGCCGATGACCCCGAATACGACCGTTTGCACGCCCTTGCTCGCGCGTTTAACGGTGAACAAATCCAGCTTTACTACCAATGCGCATTGCACGGCAAACAAGATTTGCCACTTGCGCCCGATGAATACGCAGGCTTTGTGATGACGCTGCTGCGGATGCTTGCTTTTTCGCCGTTTGCGGCGGAAGATGTGCCCGCCCATGCCGTGATTGAAAACACGCAGATGCACGAGCCTGTCGCGCACAATGTAGGCAGCCTGAAAATGCAAGCAGCCGCTGCGCCGCAAAACATTGCGCAGCTCAGCCAGCCCGCAAACAATCCCGCGCCAACCGAACCACAGCCGCTTTCAGGCAGCCTGAAAACCGAGAATTCCAACGAAGTTACCACCAGCGCAAACCCTGCGCCAACAGCGACAACCGCATCGCAAGCAAAAACGCCAGAGCCGCCGCCTGCCGTTAGCGAAACACCAGCAGCGGCAAAAACAACCACGTCTGAATCTCCCACCCCATCCAAAGAAGCATTAGGCAGCCTGAAAACGGGTAAAACCGATTTTGGCAATGCGGAAACCAGCGCAAGCCATTCCGCGCAAACGCCAGCCGTTGAAGCGCAGCCATCGCCTGCTCTTTCTACTGAGCATAACGCCATGGACAACAAATCTCTGGCAAACGAAGCCGCGCCTGAAACACCAGTAGTCGCGCCTGAACAAATAGGCAGCCTGCAAGCTGGGAACGCCAATAAAGTGAAAACACCAGCCGCGCAATCTAGTGAAACAAAAGACAGCGAAACACCAGCCGCCAAGACCCAACCGCATTCAGGCAGCCTGAAAACCGAAAGCGCCAACGAAGCCAAAACAGGCGCGACAAATTCTGCTGAAACCGAAACCCAATCCCCACAAAACATTGAACCAGCGTCCACCCCTGCGCCAAAAAAATCCCCCCGCAAAAAAAGCAGCGCCACAACAAGCGACGCCGATTCAGGCAGCCTGAAACCGAACGAAGTGAGTTTCAACGAACCACACGCCGATGCCACCCCCTTCCCCGCCTTCGCCGCCGAAAACTGGACAGCCATCGCCGAGCGCATCAGCAAGCAAATCTCCGCCGCGCGTATGCTGTTAGACCACACCGCATGGGTGGCTTACCAAGACGGCGAGTTGCGCCTAGCCATCGTTTCCGAAAAAACCAAAAACACAACCAAAAAAGAATATTTTGACCGCATCGCCAGCGCATTAAGCGAAGCCTACCAAATCCCCGTGCGCATCCAAACCCAACCCTTTGCCGATGGCAACGGCTGGGAAACGCCTGCCATGCACCGCAGCCGCATCGCCGCCGAAAACCGCGCCCAAGCCCAAGCGCTGATGGAACAAGACCCCGCCTTGCAAGCCATCCAAAAGCAATTTGGCGCAACATGGGATAGCGAAAGCATCGCATTAAACGCATAGGCAGCCTGAAAACGGAAAATAACTTTCAGGCTGCCTAACGCCAACCATATCATCCGCAAACTCATCCAACCACCATGCTCCAAACCGACAACCTAACCACCCAAGCCCAGCCACGCCTTATCGCCGCGCAAAATCTCTCCGCCCAAGAAGAGCAGCTAGAACGCGCCCTGCGCCCCAAAACCCTAGCCGACTACATCGGGCAACACAAAGCCAAAGAACAGCTTGCCATCTTTATCGCCGCCGCCAAAAAGCGCAGCGAAGCGCTGGACCACAGCCTGCTGTTTGGCCCCCCAGGGTTGGGCAAAACCACGCTCGCCAACATCATCGCGCGCGAGTTGGGCGTAAACCTGCGGCAAACCTCCGGCCCCGTGCTGGAACGCGCAGGCGACCTCGCCGCCTTGCTCACCAACCTAGAACCGCACGACGTGCTGTTTATCGACGAAATCCACCGCCTCAGCCCCGTGGTAGAAGAAATTCTCTACCCCGCCATGGAAGACTATCAGCTAGACATTATGATAGGCGAAGGCCCCGCCGCCCGTTCCGTCAAAATAGACCTGCCGCCGTTCACGCTCATCGGCGCCACCACCCGCGCAGGCATGCTCACCAACCCCCTGCGCGACCGCTTCGGCATCGTTGCGCGGCTGGAATTTTACGAAACCCGCGATTTAGCCACCATCGTCGCCCGCTCCGCCCAGCTGCTGGGCATGGATTTAAACGAACAAGGCGCGTTGGAAATTGCCCGCCGCAGCCGTGGCACGCCCCGTATCGCCAACCGCCTGCTGCGCCGTGTGCGCGACTACGCCGAAGTCAAACATTCAGGCAGCATCACCGCCCCCATCGCCGATGCCGCCCTCTCCATGTTAGACGTGGACAAAATCGGGCTAGACATGATGGACAGAAAATTCCTAGAAGCCGTGTTACACAAATTCAGCGGCGGCCCAGTTGGGCTAGACAACATCGCCGCCGCCATCGGCGAATCCACCGACACCATCGAAGACGTGATAGAGCCTTATCTCATCCAACAAGGCTATCTGCAACGCACCCCGCGCGGACGCATCGCCACCGCCAGCGCCTTTGAACACTTCGGCTTAACCGCGCCAGAATAAGCCCAAGCCGTTTCAGGCTGCCTTTTAGCCAATAAATGCCAACAGATAGGCAGCCTGAAAACATCATCCACCCTATTTTCAGGCTGCCTTATCAGCCAAAACCCTTTGCAATAACCACCCCATGATGGAGCGTCGGCGACTCGCCGACATTTCCCCAACCAACAAACCCTATTAAACAGATTTCAGGCTACCCCATGCTCCTATTCCTAGATTTCGACGGCGTACTCCATTCCGCCTACGCCTTTCGCCAAGAACAAATGTTCAGCCAAATCCCCATTTTTGAACGCTTTTTCAGGCAGCCTGAAAACGCCCACATCCAATTCGTCATCTCATCCACATGGCGCAGCGGGCGCGACCTTGCCGCCCTGCGCCGCCCCTTCTCGCCCGACATCGCCCAGCGCATCATCGGCAAAACCCCCGAACACGTCGCCACCAGCCCCATCGCCCCGCGCGAACAAGAAATCCTGTGCTACCTAGACGACAACCTTATCCCCAACGAACCCTGGCTCGCCCTAGACGACGCGCGCAGCTACTTCAACCACCACAGCCAGCGCGTTTACTTCTGCACCGCAGGCACAGGACTTACCGAACGCGACCTACCCGAACTTTCGCAACTGATTCACCGCGTAGCAAACCACTTTCAGGCAGCCTGAAACACCGTTGCGCCACGCCAAACCCGTTTACACAACTAACCACAAAGGAACACACCATGACCACCCCCCAATCCCCCCTATTCAACGAACACGCGCTCAACGCCATCATCATAGAAGCCAACATCACGCAGCCTGAAAACATCCCCGCCGCCTGCCGCGCCGCGCAACAAGCCCTTGCCAACGTGCAACAACAATTCCCCAACGACCAACTCGGCATGACCATCGCCTTCGGCGCAAACTACTGGGGCAACCTGAAACACAACGAAGCCCCCGATTTGAAAAACTTCCCAGGCTACGGCAAAGGCGCAATCCAAGCCCCTGCCACCCAACACGACCTGCTCATCCACATCCAATCGCAAAACCACGATACCAACTTCACCCTAGCACTCGCCGCGCTCGCCGCATTTGGCAACAGCATCGCCGTGCAAAACGAAACCCACGGCTTTCGCCGCCATCAAGACCGCGGCTTAGACGGCTTTGTGGACGGCACCGGAAACCCCGCAGGCAAAGAAGCCATCAGCAATTTCGGGCTCAACGAACACGGCGGCAGCTACGTGCTCATCCAACGCTATCTGCACAACCTCGCCAAATGGGATGCCTACACCGTCGCCCAGCAAGAAGAAAGCATCGGGCGCAGCAAAGAGAGCAACGAAGAATTCCCCAAAACAGAACGCCTGCCCGCATCCCACCTTGCCCGCACCAACATCAAAGAAAACGGCAAAGGGCTCAAAATCATCCGCCGCAGCCTGCCCTACGGCACCGCATCAGGCGAACACGGACTCGCCTTCATCGCCTACGCTGGCAAACTGCGCAACATAGAAATCCAACTGCAACACATGTTCGGCGACAGCGAAGACGGGCTAACCGATCTCCTGCTAGAACGCATCTCCACCGCCATCAGCGGCGCGTATTACTACGCCCCCAGCGTAGAGCGACTGCAAGACTTGTAAAACCATTTTCAGGCTGCCTTATCCCATTTAGGCAGCCTGAAAACGAGTTTCTGCGAAGCTAAAACATACAATCACAACCACCATGCACATCCGCCCCGCCACAGTCGCCGACATCCCTGCCCTAGCCAGCCTAGACCACCAAACCAATCCCCACCCATGGACAGCCAACCAATTTCAGGCTGCCCACCAGCCCCCCATCCGCACCCTACTCATCGCCGAGCACGACCAACAAATCATCGGCTACATCGCATGGCAACACATTCAAGACGAAATAGAACTCCACCTTATCGCCACCGCCCCCAGCCATCGCCAACAAGGCATCGCCAGCCAACTCATGCAACAGCTCATCGCCACCGCCCAGCAACACCACGCCCGCATCATCCTAGAAGTGCGCGCCAGCAACCACATTGCCCAAGCCCTTTACCGCAAACACCACTTCGCCCCCATCGCCACCCGCAAAAACTACTACGGCAACGAAGACGCCATCATCATGGAGAAAACATGCTAAACAGCCGCTATATCCACCTACACCAAGCCCTTGGACTCGGCAGCATGTGGCTCAACCAACGCGCCCACATCCCCACCCCCAAAGGCAGCCTGAAAGCCGAAGGCTTCAACGAAGTTAAAACGAGTGCAACAAACTTCGGCGAAGCCAAAACCGAATACGCCAACCCAACCAAACCAAGCGCAACAAGTTTTGACCCAGCAAAAACAAGCGAACCCCATCCCCAAGCCACAACATCTCCCCACCCCACCACCACCCCACCCCATGGCAACGCCCTAGCCAAAATCCGCCAACGCAATACCCCCAGCCAAACCACGCCAACCGCCCAACCCATCCCATCCGCGCAACCACAACCCCTATTGCACAGCCCCGTCCCCCACCCCGCCAAACTCCTGATATTAAGCGTCTGCCCATCCGTGGACGACATAGCGACAGGCAAATTATTCAGCGGCGCAGAC
Organism: uncultured Kingella sp.; assembly: GCA_963520365.1. Lineage (GTDB taxonomy): Bacteria > Pseudomonadota > Gammaproteobacteria > Burkholderiales > Neisseriaceae > Kingella_B. Next base: position 17,049 of record CAUQQW010000015.1, on the reverse strand, counting down.
GGCGAAATGCTGCACAAAATGCTCAAAGCCATTGCGCTTCCCCCCGCGCAAGCCCATTTCAGCACATGGCTCAAAAACAGCCCCGACTTCAACCCCCGCCCCGACGAACAAACCATCATTGCCGCCGCCCCCAGCATCGCGCAAGAATGGCAGCAAACCCAAGCCCAAGCCATGCTGCTGCTGGGCGACTTCTTCCACCGCCCCGAAGTCCAAACCGCACTCAACGCCATCGCCCCCGCCAGCGTGCGCTACCACATCCCCCACCCCATGCGCCTTGCCAGCAATCCCCAGCTCAAACGCAGCGCATGGGAAACCCTACAAAAACTCCAATCCGCGCTAAAATAATTTGACAAGCCATCCAAAAAACACCATAATGCGCGACTTCTTTCCCCGATAGCTCAGTCGGTAGAGCGACGGACTGTTAATCCGCAGGTCGCTGGTTCGAGCCCAGCTCGGGGAGCTAAAAAAGCCAAGTTTTTCGGAACTTGGCTTTTTCTCGTTTAGATTGATTTAGACTGGCTCAACAGCATTCAAGCAGTCCTGTCATGCAGCAAAATAGCAAAGCTAACCGCCTATTTCGCCACTTCCACACCGCTTTTCATCTCGCCGTAAACTTGCGTATTGCCCGAGCCTGCCGTATTCGCGCACGCTGCCAATGCCAAAGTTGCCAGCGTTAAAGCTAAAATTTTCTTCATAACAATTCCTTTCAAATAAAAAACACATTTTCAGGCTGCCCCAGCATAACCGCAAAGGCAGCCTGAAAACCCTTTTACGACAGCGCCGCCTTCAGCGCTTTGTTCACATCCCCCATATCCGCCTTGCCCGCCAAGCGCGTTTTCAGCAGCCCCATCACCTTGCCCATATCCGCCATGCCGCTTGCGCCCGTTTCCGCGATGGCGTTGGCAACTTCTGCCGCAATCGCATCCGCCGACAGCATCTCAGGCAAATAGCCTTGCAACACGGCGATTTCCGCGTTTTCCTTGTCTGCCAAATCCGCGCGCCCCGCATCGGCGTAGATTTTGGCGCTGTCTTTGCGCTGCTTAATCATTTTGCCGATGATGGCTTGCACTTTGGCATCGTCCGCCTCAATGCGCTCGTCCACTTCAAACTGCTTAATCGCCGCGTTCACCAAACGAATGGTGGACAAGGTTGCGCTGTCTTTGGCTTTCATGGCAGCTTTCATGTCTTCGGTTAATTTTGCTTTTAAAGTCATTCTCTTTTTCCTTATAACTTTTTTCTTGTAAACAAAAACACCGCAAACTCAAACGCTTGCGGTGTTTTATTCAATACAGCGAAACGGCAACCTATTTTCAGGCTGCCCAAACGCGATCAGTACAATTTAGGTGGCAATTGTTGGCTGCGCAGGCGTTTTTGCAAGCGTTTAGCGGCTGCGGCTTTTTTGCGTTTGCGTTCAGTTGTTGGTTTTTCGTAGGCTTCGCGCGCGCGCAATTCAGTCAAAAGACCGGTTTTTTCAATCGCACGTTTAAAGCGACGCATCGCAACTTCAAATGGTTCGTTTTCTTTTACTTTAATAGAAGGCATTGTTTTTATCCTATAAAAAAATTGGGTTGAAATAAATTCGTATCAAAATGGTTTTTCAGGCTGCCTGAAAGGACGAGATACCGCGCCCCGATGATGCAAACATCACCTCCAAACTCAATCAGCATCGCGTATGCCGCGAATACCGCAAAAAATTAAGCCGTTTAAACAACGGCATATCTAAATCAAACGCAGGCGATTATCGCAGCGCGGCGGGGTTTTGTCAATGCGAAAACGGTTTGCCGCTTGTCTACCAAGCCGTTTGGCTATGCCATGACAGCGCAAAGCAAAGGCGCAAGGCAGCCTGAAAACCAGTTTTGCGCTAAAATACGCCTTTTTCAAAAATCAACAAAGGCACACAAAAATGACCCACGCCACCACACCGCTTATCCAAATCACACCGCAAGACTTGCCCCTGCACTGCGATGGCTCAGTTGCCACGCAACACGCATGGAACGGGCATCCGCGCGTGTTTTTGCCCATCCAAAGCAACAGCAAAATAGAATGCCCCTACTGCGGCACCATCTACAAACTAGACGGCGAGCTGCCCCACCACCACGCCCCCACTCAAACAGGCGGGCACTGATATGAACACCCCACGCGTAACCCCCATAGACCGCCCCAAGCTGGTTTTGCCCAACAACGGCGACAAACTTTTGCTGCATTCATGCTGCGCACCCTGCTCGGGCGAAGTGATGGAAGCCTTGCTCGCCAGCGGCATTGATTACACCATTTATTTTTACAATCCCAATATCCACCCGCTCAAAGAATACGAAATCCGCAAAAATGAAAACATCCGCTTTGCCGAGCAACACGGCGTGCCGTTTATTGATGCGGATTATGATGTGGACAACTGGTTTGAGCGCGCCAAAGGCATGGAGTACGAGCCTGAGCGCGGCATCCGCTGCACCATGTGTTTTGATATGCGGTTTGAGCGCACCGCGCTGTATGCCCACGAGTATGGTTTTCCTGTGATTTCCAGCAGCTTGGGCATTTCGCGCTGGAAAAATATGGCGCAGATTAACGACTGCGGGCATCGGGCGGCGGCAAAATATCCCAATATCGTGTATTGGGATTTTAACTGGCGCAAAGGCGGCGGCTCGGCGCGCATGATTGAAATCAGCAAGCGCGAGCATTTTTATCAGCAGGAATACTGCGGCTGCGCGTATTCACTGCGCGACACCAACGCATGGCGGCGCGAAAAAGGGCGCGAGCCGATTAAAATCGGCGTGAAGTATTACGGCGACGACGAAACGTCTGATCAAAACGAAGGGCGGTAGTTTTCAGGCTGCCGTTATTATCAGCGCAAAAGGCAGCTTTTCAGGCTGCCTTTTTCTTGTGGGCAATTTTTGTTTACGGCTTTTGCTCACAATAATCCATCATGGTTTTCAGGCTGCTTTTGCTCACAGCCATAAGGCAGCCTGAAAACTATTTCGCCCGCTGCACAATATGCTCAATCGCCGCCGTGGCGCAATGCAAACCAAAGCTCGCCGTTACCAACATACTCGCGCCGTAGCCTGCGCAGGATAAGCCTTGCGGCGCGGCGCCATTTAGCGCGTTATCCGTTTTCAGGCTGCCTTGTGGCGTTTCGCAGGCTTGGGCGATTTGTGGCGGCGTGATTTGTTCGCGTGAATACACGCAAGGCACGCGCATTTTGCCTTCGCGCGCAAAACCGTATTTTTTGCGCAAGGTGTAGCGCAGATTAGACAGCAGCGGGTCGTGCGTGGTTTGGCTTAAATCGGCGGTTTCAATCAGCGCGGGATTGCGTTGCCCACCTGCACCACCGCTCACGATAAACGGCTGCTTATGGCGCACAAAATGCGCCGCCATCGCGGTTTTAACGCGCACTTGGTCAATCGCATCGATCACAAAATCAAAAGGCAGCCTGAAAATCTCGGCTAGGTTGTTCTCGTCCACAAAATCTTCAATTTCAATCACTTGGCAATCGGGGTTGATTTGGGCGATGCGCTCGCGCAGGGCGGTTACTTTGGCTTTGCCAAAATCGGGTGTGAGCGCGTGGATTTGGCGGTTTACATTAGATTCGGCGATATTGTCCAAATCAATCAGCGTGAGCTTGCCAATGCCGCTGCGAGCGAGCGCTTCCACCGCCCACGAGCCAACGCCGCCCACGCCCACCACGCAAACGTGTGCTTGTTGCAAGGCGTGTAAACCGTGTTCGCCGTAAAGGCGTGCGATGCCGCCAAAGCGGCGTTGAGTGTGTGTTTCCATGTTGTTTTTCCGTAATTTGCCGACAAGATTAGCTGGTTTTGGATTATACTGTATCCGTAGTATCTTTATCGTGAACCCATATTTATAAGGAGTGTGTATGTATAAGCATATCGTTGTGGCTGTTGATGGTAGTAGAACTTCTTTGAATGCGTTGCAACACGCGTCTAGCCTTGCGGTTACGGGCAATGCGCGTTTAACGCTGGTTACGGTGGCAAACCCGAGCGAATACATGACGCTGGCGCCTGAATTTTTGCAACACGATAGCTATGAAGCGGCGGCGGTTGCAGGCGGCAACGAAGTATTAGCCGAAGCGCGCGAAGCAGCAAAAAATGCGGGCGTGGCAGATGTGCAAGCGCATTTGTTGGTGTCGTCCAAAGGCGCGAAAGAAATGGCGCAGGGTTTGGTGGATTATGCAGACAGCCACGGGGCGGATTTGATTGTGATTGGTACACACGGTCGCACGGGTTTGATGCATTTGCTGATGGGAAGCTTCGCGGAAACGGTGATGCGCCAAAGCCATTTGCCACTGCTGGTGATTCGCAGCGTGTATAGCGAAGACGATGACGCGGACGAAAGCGAGGAATTTTCGTCTTCGGCGATGTAGTTTGAAATAATAGTAGGCAGCCTGAAACGCCAAAGTACGTTTCAGGCTGCCTTTCCATCAACCCTTTTCATGGCTTCATACTATGCTGCGCTATCTCGCCCTTTGTGCCATTCGTTTTTACCAACGCCATTTGTCGCCCAAAAAAGGTTTCGGCTGCGCCTACCGCATCGTATATGGCGGATGCGGTTGCTCGGGCGTAGGCTATCGCTTGATTCGGCGCTACGGCGTGTTTTCAGGCTGCCGTTTGCTGCGTTTGCGCTTGGCACATTGTCGTTTTGCTTATGTGCACTATTGCGCTGCTGCCAAGCCGTCTACGCCAGCGCTTAAACGGGTAAACGGCATGGTGTATTACCAGCGCGGCGATTGTGTGCCGTGCGACGGCAGCTGCTTGGATGCGGGCGGCGGTGATGCTTGCAGCTTGGATCTGCCCGATGCTTGCGATTGCGCCCATACCAAAAGCGCCTTGGGCGATTGCGTGGATGCCTGCCCGTGCGACACCAGATCATCACGCGCGTGCAACACCTTAAACCATTACGCCAACGCCTGCCCATGCGATTTGCTGGATGCCTGCGATGCAAGAGACTGCGGGCGCAAGGACGATGAAGGACGCGAACCCAAACGCAAACCGATTCGGATGCCGAATTTGCGCTAAATGGGTTTTCAGGCTGCCTATTGTTTGCATAAATAGGCAGCCTGAAAACAAGTTTGAACGCACGTTTTAGCTTCGCTGAAACTCGCTTCGCTCGTTTTCAAGCTGCCTTTAACGCTGGCGATTACTCCCACTCAATCGTAGCAGGCGGTTTACCGCTCACGTCATACACCACGCGGTTAATCCGGCGCACTTCGTTGATGATGCGGTTAGACACGCGCCCCAAAAGCGCATACGGCAGCTCCGCCCAATGCGCCGTCATAAAATCGCTGGTAACCACCGCGCGCAACGCCACCACATAATCATAAGTGCGCCCGTCGCCCATCACCCCCACCGACTTCACCGGCAAAAACACCGCAAACGCTTGGCTGGTCAAGTCATACCACGACTTACCGCTCTCATCGGTCGTATTGCGCAATTCTTCAATAAAAATCGCGTCCGCTTGGCGCAGCAAATCCGCATATTCGCGCTTCACTTCGCCCAACACGCGCACGCCCAAACCCGGGCCGGGGAACGGATGGCGGTACACCATTTCGCGCGGCAAGCCCAACGCCACGCCCAATTCGCGCACCTCGTCCTTAAACAAATCGCGCAACGGTTCAAGCAGCTTCAATTTCATGTTTTCAGGCAGCCCGCCCACATTGTGATGCGATTTAATCGCGTGCGCCTTTTTCGTTTTTGCGCCTGCCGATTCAATCACATCGGGGTAAATCGTGCCCTGCGCCAGCCATTTTGCCTGCGTGAGCTTTTTCTCTTCCGCATCAAACACTTCAATAAATTCTGCGCCGATGATTTTGCGTTTTTGCTCAGGGTCGGTAACGCCCGCCAATTTCGCCATAAACTGCTCACTCGCGTCCACGTGCACCACCTTCACGCCCAAATTCTGCGCGAACATCTGCATCACATTTTTGCCTTCGTCCAAGCGCAGCAAGCCGTGGTCAACAAACACGCAGGTTAATTGGTCGCCAATCGCCCGATGAATCAACGCCGCCGCTACCGAGCTATCCACCCCGCCCGACAAGCCCAAAATCACTTCATCATTGCCCACCTGCTCGCGGATTTTCACCACCGCCTCGTCAATATAATTCGGCATCGTCCAGCTTGGATTTGCCGCGCAAATATCCAGCACAAAGCGGTTAATCAGCGCGCGCCCCTGCTTGGTGTGGGTAACCTCGGGGTGGAATTGGATGCCGTAAAAACGCTTAGCGCTGTTTTCCATAATGGCAACAGGGCAAGAAGGCGTATGCCCCGTGATACGGAAGTTTTCAGGCAGCCTGAAAACCTTATCGCCATGGCTCATCCACACGTCCAGCGTATTGGGCGCATCTTCAATGCCGCGCGTTAAATCGCCCTCTTCCGTTTGCACTTGCGCGTAGCCAAATTCACGCTGATTGCCCGCCTGTACCTCGCCGCCCAAATGATGCGCCATAAACTGCATACCATAGCAAATCCCCAGCACAGGCACGCCCAAATCAAACAGCCCCGTGTCGGCATGGTAATCGGAATCGTAAACCGAATTGGGCCCACCAGATAAAATAATTCCTTTTGGATTGAACGCTTTAATCTCATCAAGCGGCATATCATAAGGATGCAATTCGCAATAAACATGCGCCTCGCGCACGCGGCGGGCGATAAGTTGGGTAACTTGCGAACCGAAGTCTAGGATAAGGATTTTGTCTTGGGTCATGATGTTTACTTTTGAAGGAAAAAAGAAAGAATTGTGGCGCGATTGGCAACACAATAGTCCGCTAAAAAACAGGGATATTTTAACATAGCAGATAGAAATTCAGGGGGTATGAATCGTGGTACACAAAAAAGATCACTCGCTTGATTTTTTATAACAAATTGTTTTTGCTAAACAATTAAATAAAACACAAACACAATTTAGCCTAAACTGCCGCATCAATGCAAAAATATCTCATTATTGATAATAAACAAAATATTGCCCGCATATAGCCCACGCCCAGTTTTTGCCTTTACTAAATAAGACGCTAGTTTTATAATTTTCCCCTAGTTTCTAGGCAGCAAAACAAACCAGCAAATCAAATTTGTACTGGCTAGTGGAAACCTGGTAACGAATAGGTAGTATATAAAGTATGCCTTTGTTTATTTTGGTTAAACCGCTATTTCATGTGCGGTATAAATTTTGTTTAAATTTCACGGAGTTTTATTATGAACTATGAAGGTGCAGTATCAGAATTGTTGAATGTTGATGGCGCGTTGGCTGCTGCCGTTGTGGATTTTGCCAGCGGTATGCTGTTGGCTGGTAACGGCACTTCTGGCATTGACTTGGAAATCGCTGCTGCGGGTAACACCGAAGTGATGCGTGCCAAAATGAAAACCATGCAAATGCTTGGCTTGAAAGACAGCATTGAAGACATCTTGATTACTTTGGGCAAACAATACCACTTGCTGCGCCCATTGGCTAAACACGAAGGCTTGTTCCTTTACACCGTGTTGGATCGCTCTAAATCTAACTTGGCTTTGGCTCGCCGCGCTTTGATTGACACAGAACACCACTTGGATGCTTAATTTAAGCGTTCAACAAACCCAAAACCGAGTGATTTTTTGCTCGGTTTTTTTGCGACTCAATCAGGCATAGAATAAAAAATCTAGTAAATCAACAACAAGTCTTTAGCAAATGAAGCAAGCGGTGCATTTTGCTGCATTTTGTGGATATTTTGCTAGACTTTTGCGCTTAATTTCGCCAAAATCGCACTTTTTGCGCTGCACAAATAGATGCGTCAATCGCAATATATTTTACTTAAAACTACGTTTCAGGCTGCCTGAAACCCTTCTCTTTATTTTCTGATAGGAATTGCTCAAATGGATTTACGCAAACTCAAAAAACTGATTGATTTGGTTGAAGAATCTGGTATTGCTGAAATTGAAGTAACCGAAGGCGAAGAGAAAGTTCGCATCACGCGCAGCGTTGCCGCGCCTGCTATGCAAACAGTTTATGCGCCTGCTGCGCCCGTTCAGACTGCTGTTGCCGCGCCTGCACCATCGGCTGCGCCTGCTGCGACTGAATCTGCGCCTGCCGTGCGCGATTTATCCAACGCGCAAAAATCGCCGATGGTGGGCACGTTCTACCGCGCCGCCAGCCCTTCTACGCCTGCGTTTGTGGAAGTGGGGCAAACGGTGAAAGCGGGCGACACGCTATGCATTATTGAAGCGATGAAGCTGATGAACGAAATTGAAGCGGAAAAATCGGGCGTGGTAAAAGAGATTTTGGTGGAAAACGGGCAACCTGTGGAATTTGGCGAGCCGCTGTTTATCATTGAATAAGCGGTTTTAGCTTCGCAGAAACTTGCGTTGCTCGTTTTAACTCCGTTGAAGCCTGCGGCTTTCAGGCTGCCTTAACCCTATCCAACAAGGCTAAAACCATGCGGCAAAAATACCCTTTTTTCTATCTTTCCACGCAAACGCGCGATCTGCGCATCTCGGTTTGCAACGGATGCAGTCCGCTGGATTATTTTGATTTGGAAGACATCGTTGCCTATCTTTATGATAATGGGGAAGATTTTGTTGTGTTGGGTTACATGCCTTCTGCCAAACAAAATCACAACTATATCCAAACCACGTTGGAAGACGATGACAATCCCCAAAGCCGCTATCTTTTGGAAACGCGCATTTGGGAACAAAACGGCGATTTCAAACATTACCGCCGATTTGCTGAATTTCGCCAAGTTATCACGGAATTCAAACGGTTTTCGCAGTTGCAAACGCCAACAGATTTGGCGCAATGGGAAGACGTTACCGCTGAATTTGCCGATTAGTTAAGCCTTTTTTCAGGCTGCCTGAAACGGTTGCCTAAAACGACTGGCTGGCAATCAGTTAAACGATGAGCCAATGGCGCATCCTAAGCCATTCTTGTTTACCAACATTCCAAGCGCAATGCGCGTTTCCATTCAAAAACACATTTAGGCAGCCTGAAAACGCTTGCGCGGTGCCGTTCGCGCATCGCTTCAACCACCCCATCAACCCCAAAGGCGTTACCCTGCCCCGATAATCTAGGAAAAAGTTATGTTAAAGAAAGTTCTTATCGCCAACCGTGGCGAAATTGCTTTGCGCGTATTACGCGCTTGCCGCGAGATGGGCATTGCCACCGTTGCCGTGCATTCCGAAGTGGATAAAGACAGCTTGCACGTTAAGCTGGCGGATGAAAGCGTGTGCATTGGCCCTGCGCCCAGCCCGCAAAGCTATTTGCATATTCCATCCATCATCGCTGCGGCGGAAGTTACGGGCGCGGATGCGGTTCACCCTGGCTATGGTTTTTTGGCAGAAAACGCCAATTTTGCCGAGCAAGTGGAAAATTCGGGCTTTGTGTTTATTGGCCCGCGCGCCGACACAATTCGCCTGATGGGCGACAAAGTTTCCGCCAAAAAGGCGATGATTGAAGCGGGCGTGCCTTGCGTGCCTGGCTCGGATGGCGCGTTGTCTCATGATCCTAACGAGATTTTGAAAACGGCGGATAAGGTGGGCTTCCCTGTGATTATCAAGGCATCAGGCGGCGGCGGTGGGCGCGGTATGCGCGTGGTGGAAAAGAAAGAGGATTTGCTCAAAGCGGTGGAAATGACCCGCGCCGAGGCAGAAGCGGCGTTTGGCAACCCGATGGTGTATATGGAACGCTTTTTGCAGCGTCCGCGCCATGTGGAAGTGCAAGTGTTGGCGGATGAACACGGCAATGCGATTTATTTGGGCGAGCGCGATTGCTCCATGCAGCGTCGTCATCAAAAGATTATTGAAGAAGCCCCTGCGCCGTTTATCACGCCTGCGGAGCGCAAGAAAATTGGTGAAGCGTGTGTGGCAGCGTGTAAACGCATTGGCTATCGCGGCGCGGGCACATTTGAATTTTTGTATGAAGACGGGGAATTTTTCTTTATTGAGATGAACACCCGTGTGCAAGTGGAGCATCCTGTAACCGAGCTGATTACGGGTGTGGACATTGTGCAGGAGCAACTGCGCGTGGCGGCGGGCTTGCCCTTGCAATACACGCAAAAAGACATTGTGATTGAAGGGCATGCGTTTGAATGCCGCATCAATGCGGAAGACCCGTACACCTTTATCCCCAGCCCTGGGGTGATTGAAAGCTGCCATCTGCCCGGCGGCTTTGGCATCCGCGTGGACAGCCATATTTATCAGGGCTACCGCATTCCGCCAAACTACGACAGCCTGATTGGCAAAATTTGCGTGCATGGCAAAGACCGTGCGCAGGCGATGGCAAAAATGCGCGTGGCGATGGCGGAGCTGGCGGTGGATGGCATCAAAACCAACGCGCCTTTGCACCGTGAGCTGTTTAACGACACGGGCTTTGCGCAAGGCGGCGTGAGCATTCATTATTTGGAGCATTGGCTAGAAGAGCGCAAAGCGGGAATGCGCAGCGATAAATAGGCTTAGCGATGAATAGGCAGCCTGAAAATGGAAAATGGTTTTGGCTTTGCTAAAATCTGATTTATCCGTTTTCAGGCTGCTTTTTGATTGGGCTGGATAGGGCAGCCTGAAAACGCTCGGCAACCTTTGGCGCAAGGATATGTTTATGAACCGCCCTTTTTTTCGCAGCATTACGCTCATGCTCGGTTTTACCCTGCTGCTGCATCCTTTTTTGGATTTAAAGCACCTGCTTTTTGCATTTGACAGCAAGTCCATGCTGGAAATTTACGATATGGAGCAACGCGAAGCGAATAGCCGTACCGTTTTCATCATTGATATGCTCACGCAAACCATCATCCCCCTAATCATCGCCTGCATCGTTGTCCAAACCACTCAAATCGTCCAGCGAACCCGCGACAAAGCCGCGCTTTATCTGATTGCGGGCGCAAGCATTGTTATCCTGTGCAAGCATTTCGCGCCTTTTCAGGATGCTTTTGTTGTGGACAACCGCCTGATTACCTATTGCGATTTCATCGGCTATCCCCTGCTGCTGATTGGCGTTTTCAGGCTGCTGTTCACGCTCGCGCCACGCGATGATGCAGCTTCCGATAAACCGATAACCGCGCCGTTCGGCTATGCCGTTGTAGTTACGCTGGGTTTGGCTTATGCTATTGCCAAAACGTTGCAGCACACCAACGAAACTATTATGTCTGAATGGCTGAACATTCCGCTTGCCATTATTATCGCTGGTATTTTGGTTCGCCAAACCCAGCTGCGCCGCCGCATCCGTTCAGATATTGATGTGCTTTGGATGGCGTTTGCCATCGGCGGCACGCTGATTGTGGCGCTGGGTGGCTGGCTGCCCTTTCAGTTATTTGACGCTTTCCACCAAAAACTAACCGCGTCGTTAGAGACTGCCTTGCGCGTCTACGCCATCGTCAATCTCATTAGCCGAATCATGCTGGGCACGGCGCTGTTGCATTTATTGCTAACGCTTGCGCCCAGCAGCCTGCGTAGTGTAGCGGCGTTGCGAAGCTAAAACCCATTCACACAACTTACCCCGAGACCCCACCATGAAAGCCATGATACTAGCCGCAGGGCGCGGCGAACGAATGCGCCCGCTCACCGACCACACTCCCAAGCCATTATTGCCCGCAGGCGGCGAACCGCTGATTGGCTGGCACTTGCGCCGCCTTAAAGCCGCAGGCATCAGCCAAATCGTGATTAACCACGCATGGCTAGGCGCGCAAATTGAAGCCACGCTGGGCGACGGCGCGGCATACGGCGTACACATCGTCTATTCGCCCGAAGGCGGCAAGGGCTTGGAAACCGCAGGCGGCATCGCCACCGCACTACCCTTGCTGGGCGACGCGCCATTTTTGGTGATTAACGGCGATGTGCTCACCGATATTGATTTTCAGGCTGCCATCCGCATCGCTGATGCGCTGCCACAAAGCGGCAAACTCGCCCATTTGTGGCTGGTGCCCAATCCGCCGCATCATCCCAACGGCGATTTTGGGCTGGACGAGCATGGCGCAGTCCACGCCAGCGCAGCCATCGGCACAGCCACCACATTCAGCGGCGCGGGCGTGTATCTGCCTGAGCTGTTTCGCCACACGCCGCCGCGCCAGCCCGCCAAACTCGCCCCACTGCTGCGCCAAGCCATGCAGCGCAACCAAGTTTCAGGCTGTCTGCACACAGGCTTGTGGCTGGATGTGGGCACGCCCGAGCGTTTAGCCGAAGCGGATGATATGGTGCGGCAACGGTTTCAGGCAGCCTGAAAAACCTGATGCCGTTGATTATGCGGATTTGTTGCCGCCCCAACCCACCCTTTTCGCCAACAAAGTCGTTTTTGCCCATTCCCCTACGCGACAATTTGCAAAGAAAGGTAGCCTGAAACCATGTTGCTCAACCGCCAAAACGGCGATTTCACCATGCCGCCGCTGCATCTCTCCCGCCATACCACGCTTGCCGATTTGCAACAGCAATTTCCCCAAATCGCGCCCCAAGATATGGGCACGGGCTGGTTTTGGTTTGCCCCACCGATGGTCAGCTATGGCGGGCAACAGTTCCTTTTCAGGCTGCTTTTTCACGGCGAACGGCTGGCAGCTATCTGTTTTGGCATGGTCGCACGCGCTATGCCTTGGGGCGAGTGGAGCGAAGCGCACGAATTAGAAAGCCTGCGCCGATACCGCCGCTTCCTAGCCGAGCAAGTCGGCGAACCAGAAGCATTGAGCTGGGGCGACTTCGGCGCAGACTACGACCCCAAAGGCGCGGTATGCGAAATGTTTGTGCGCTATCGTTAAGCCTAAAAAAGGCAGCCTGAAACGAAGTTCAGCGTAGCTAAAACGCCAAACTGTTTTTCAGGCTGCCTAATGCCCAAGCTGGAAAAAGCGCGATGCCCGATAACAGCCGCGCCCCAATCCCATTTATCACGTTAAAGGAAGAACCATGAGAAAAATCGTCTTAACCACCGCCCTGCTGCTCGCCGCCTGCGGGCAAAGCAACGTGGGGCGTGAACCCGCATCTGCGCCCGCGCCTGCCACCGCTTCCGCCCCCGCAGCCGCCGCGTCCAGCGCAGCGACAACCGCGCCGTCATGGCAAATCGTGGGCGAAGTGAACAGCCGTTTCCGCTATCTTTATGTGCTGGTGCCTGCGGGCAGCAGCGAGGCGGAGCTGATAACGCTGGCGCAAGACATCCACCGCAGTGAGCCAGACGCTTGGCTGTGGCTGGTGGACAGCAGCGAGAAAGTGCCCGAGGGCGTGAAAGCGGGGGAAACGGGCGATATGTCGGCGTTTCCAAAAGAATGGATGGAGCAGCATATCGTCGCCAACTCGGTGCTGATGCGCCAGCCCGACGGTCGCCATGTGTGGACGCTGTACGGCGGCAGCAGTCGCAACCACGAAATCGCCACGCTGCCGTGTATTAACGGCAAGGGTTCGTGCCGAGACTAGCGTCAAATATTGCTTGCTCTGCCGCGCCACCCCGTTTTCAGGCTGCCGCAACTCTTGCCGCCAAAGGCAGCCTGAAAGCGAGTTTACGAGCTTCTGCGAAGCTAAAATCACCAAGTCACCCCGAAAGGATGTCCCATGACACACTACACCGCCGCCCTTACCGCCTACCAAGCCGAAAACTGGGCGAAAGCCTTCGCCCTGCTGCAACGCGGCGCAGCAGAAGGCGAAACCGATTGCTACAACCTGCTCGCCGTGTGCCATGAACACAGGCAAGGCACCGCGCAAAACCACCCCCAAGCCGTGCGCTGGTATCGCCGCGCCATCCGCGCAGGCGATTCATCCGCCGTCATCAACCTCGCCGACCTGTTGGACAAAGCGGGCAAAACGCAGCGGGCGGAATACTGGTACCGCCGCGCGGCAAACAACGGCGGCGACGAAAAACTCGCCTACGCCCAATTCCTACTGCGGCAAAATCCCGCGCCCAGCCCCGCCGTTCTCCAACTGCTGTACCAAGCCGCCACCCCCAGCATCCACACCAGCGAAGACGCGCAAGAACAAGCCGCTGCCCTGCTGCAACGGTTTCAGGCTGCCTAATCGTCCGCCCAAAGGCAGCCTGAAACCTCGTGCCGCAAAACCAAAATATAAAACTCCCACCCACACCGCTTTCAGGCTGCCCAACGCTTTTCATCTCCCGAGCAGGCGTGTCGCCGCCTACCACGAGCAGGGGTAAACCCCTGCACCCCGCCCAGCCAAACCATTCCTTCCCACCCCAAAGGCAGCCTGAAAATGTTCCTCAACCTGCAAAACGGCGACTTCACCATGCCCCCGCTGCGTCTTACCCGCCACACCACGCCCGCCCAACTGCAAGCCCAGTTCCCCCGCATCGCCACCGATGCCCTTAGCACAGGCTGGCTTTGGCTCACCCCACCGATTGTTTCCTACCAAGGGCAAGACTTCTATTTCAACCTCGGCTTCCACCGCCAACGGCTCGCCCTCATCTTCTTTGGCATGACCGCACGCGCCACCTCGTGGGACGATTGGAGCGAAACGCACGAACGCCAAACCGAAGCCCTCTACCACCGCTTTCTCAGCGAACAGCTCGGCGGGCAAACCCAATTTAGCTGGGGCAGCTTCGGCGCGCAATACGACCCCAGAAGCGCGTGCAGCGGAATGTTCGTGCGTTATCATCAAGAGCAAAAGGCAGCCTGAAAGCCGCAAAACTCAACGGCGTTGATGCGAAGCTGAACGTTTTGCGGGCGGATTGCCGTTTCAGGCTGCCCATCCCCTACATACAAAAAGGAGTGACCATGTCCCCCACCCATCTCGCCTTTATCAAAGGATTCTGCAGCGCCATTGCGCTGGCTGCTCTGATTGCGCTGCTCGTTATCCCGCAATACAGCGACTATCACCAACGCGCCGAAATCTCGCACACCCTAGCCGCCACCCGCCCCTTGCAAGACAAAATCGCCCAAAAGCTGAAAAATAAGCAGCCCATCGCCGCCATCACGCCGCATCTCACCACCCAAACCCGCATCAGCTCAGACGGCTGGATTCTGCTCACCACACTACGCCACCAGCGACAAATTCTGCTGATTCCCCAACGGTAAGCTAATGGCGACATCACATGGGAACAATATTTTGAACACGGCGAAGTGTGGCGGTAGGCGTTTTCAGGCTGCCGCAACCCTTGTCGCCAAAGGCAGCCTGAAAACACAAAAGGAGCAAACATGGCATTTTTCATCAAATGGTTTTTACTTTATTCCAGCGGTTTGCTCGTGCTGGCGATGCTGGACGCTTGGTCTGATGGCGTGCCGTTTGAAATCAAACCGCGCTTGTGGCAATGCGCCGTTGCGGGCTTTCTGATGACTTTGTTGCGGTGGTGGTATCCAGATGTTTAACCTGTGCCCATGCACCATTAGGCAGCCTGAAAACGAAAAACCGCGCCTTAAACGCACGGTTTTATCATGCCAAACGGCTTTTCAGGCTGCCTAATCATTGCCGCCAAAGGCAGCCTGAAATCCCCCCAATCACATCACCCAAAACAAAAACCGTGTTCCCCAAAAACACGGTTTTTCTTCTGCCTACTCTTTTCAGGCTGCCCCCGCCTTATTTATCGTGATACTCATGCACTTCATAATCATAAGCCACCGCCTTGCCCGCGCGGATTTTCGCCAAATAATCATCGTACACCGCCTTAATCTCGCCGCGCAGCAAAAACAGCGCAATCAAGTTGGGAATCACCATAAAGCCGTTAAACATATCCGACAACGCCCACACCAAATCCACCTTGCCCAGCGTGCCCAGCACAATCGCCAGCAGCACCAGCGCGCGATAGCCGTTTAAAAACTTGCCCTTAAACAAAAAGCGCACATTGGATTCGCCAAAATAATACCAACCGATAATCGTGGTAAAGGCAAAAAAGGTCAGGCATACCGCCAGCAGCCCCGCGCCCCAGCCGCCAAATGCCATGCTAAACGCCTGTTGCGTAACCGCCGCGCCGTTTAAGCCCAGCGTGTTGGCTTCGGTGAGCAAGATGATGAGCGCGGTTGCCGTGCACACCAAAATGGTGTCAATAAACACGCCCACAAACGCCGCCATGCCTTGCAGCGCGGGATGCGCCACATCTCCCGTGGCGTGCGCGTGCGGCGTGGAGCCCATGCCCGCTTCGTTGGAAAACAAGCCCCGCGCCACGCCATAGCGCACGGCTTCTTTCATGCCGATGCCCGCCGCGCCGCCCAGCACCGCTTGCGGGTTAAAGGCAGCCTGAAAAATATGGCTCATCATGGCGACGGCGTGGTCGGCATATTGAAACAAAATCCAAACCGCACACAGGATGTAAATCACCGCCATAAACGGCACAACAAACTGGGCAAAATTGGCGATGCGGTTGATGCCGCCGATAAAAATCGCCCCCGCTGCCGCCGCCAGCACCAAACCCACAGCGATTTCAGGCAGCCCAAACGCCAAATGCACCGCGCCTGCGATGGAATTCGCCTGCGTGGCGTTGCCGATAAAGCCGAGCGCGATAATCAGCGCGATGGAAAAAAAGCCCGACAAAAAACGCGCCTTGCCGCGCCCGATTTTTTTGGTCAAACCGTGCGTGATGTAAAACGCGGGGCCGCCGATGTATTTGCCGTGGCTAATCACGCGGTATTTTTGCGCCAACAGCGCTTCGGCAAAAATGGTGCCCATGCCCAAAAAGGCAGACACCCACATCCAAAAAATCGCGCCCGGCCCGCCCGACACAATCGCCGTTGCCACACCCGCCACGTTGCCTGTGCCGATTTGCGCCGAAATCGCCACCGCCAGTGCTTGAAATTGCGACAGCGATTGCGTGTCTTTTTCCTTTTTGGTGAACAGCCCGCCGAACACCGATTTAAACGCCGCGCCAAACTTGGTGATTTGCGGCGCACCCAAGTAAACGGTAAAAAACAGCCCAATGCCGATGAGCGCGTAAATCAGCAGATAGCTCCACAGCGCGGTGTTGATGGCGCCGATGATGTTTGAGAGTGATGCTTGCATGTTAAGAATTGTGTGTTTGGTAAAAAAGGGGCGGATGATACCCGAAACGGCGGAGGATTTGAAATTGAGTTACAGGGGGGATGGGGGTGGGGTGTGTAGGATGGGGGAAGGCAGCCTGAAAAAGTAAGGGGCTGTACTAGATAAGCCCTAAATACCACACCATCTACGCAGCACTTTA
>CAUQQW010000014.1:0-27231 GCA_963520365.1 uncultured Kingella sp. | reverse complement strand
CTACAATACTGTGAAGCCTCATAGCAGTCTGAAAGGGGATACGCCTTTTGAAGTGTTGCAGGCTTATTTTTCTCAATCTGTTGTGTAAACAACGCGGTTAATTTCTACACCTAAAGCTCAGTTTTGATTTTTTCTAAGCGCATGGCTTCAATTTGCAGATTGAGTCTTTTCAGTCTTTCATAAATTTGGGTGTTTTTTATTGCAATTCTTATCCTAATGGTTGAACAAAATTAAGCATAAAGGCAGCCTGAAAGCCAATTTCACGTTTTCAGGCTGCCTTTTATCCATCTTCCAGCAACATCCCCGCCAGCCAAAGATTAAACCCCACGCCTACCGTTACCGTTATCCCAAACGCGGCAACGGCGGGCGTGCTGCTTAATGCCAGTAGGGCAAAAGAAATGGCGGTGGTGGCGGCGGCGAGCAGCATGCCGCCCAAGCGTGCGGCGGCGCTGTGTTGCGCGGTTACGGCGTAAACGGCGTAGTCCACGCCGATGGCGGAAACCAAAAGCAGCCCAAACATGGCAAATAGGCTTATGGAAATGCCGAGCCAGCCGAGCGCGGCAACGGTGCAAACGGCGGCAGCAAGCGGCACGGCGAGGATTTTACTGCCGCGTTTTGCGCCAAACATTTTCCACAGCAGCAGCCACGCCAGCGCATAGGAGGCGAGTTTGAGCCATGCGGCTTGATTGCGCGTGTGGTGGAATAGAGCGTTGAGATGGGCGCGTTTGTCTGCCCAATGCGTGCCTGCGATATTCTGCACGACGGTGCGAACGGCGGCTTCGTCGGTTAAACCATTCAGGCGCACGATGGCGGCGTAGCGCCCGCGTTCCACTTCGCCCAGATACAGCGGTTGCCATGCTTGGGCAAGCTCGGTTTTCAGGCTGCCTGAAAGCGTGAGCGGCGGCGTGTCGGCGGCTTGGTTAAGGGCTTGGCGGATGGTTTCTGCGGGGATGCCGATGTCGGTGAGCGCTTGCCAGTTTTCAGGCTGCCCTGCCAGTTCGCGCAGGCGGTTTTGCCATTGCTGCTGCATGGCAACGGGGGCGATAAATTGGTCTAGCGATTGTGTGCTGCCCAGCTTGCCTTGGGCAATCAGCGGTTGCAAGGCGTGGGAAAGTTCGGCGCTTTTAGCAAGCAGCGCGTCTTCGCTTGCGGCTTCGGTAACGATGTATCGCCCGCCAAAATCGGTGTCGCTTAATTCGCCAATGCGTTGCACTTGCGCCAGCATTTCAGACGGCATATTGACCCATTGGCGGATGTCGTCGCGCCAATCGCTGCGCCACAGCCCCATCGCCACGAAAACACCGCCCAGCGCGAGCCAAACAAGTTGGTGCGGGCGGGCATTCAGGCGAATTTGCAGTTGGCGCAAATTTTGCACCAAACCTGCAAACGGCGTGGCACGCGCCTGATAACGGCGAAACAGCGGCGGCAGCCACAACACGGTTGTGCCGAATGCGCCCAACAGCGCAAAGCCTGAAAACACAGCGGTTTGGCGCAACACGGCAAGCGGCGTGAACCACAACAGCGCATAGCCCAGCACGGTAATCAGCAGGCTGATGGCAAAGCTGGGCAAAACGTGTTTCATTGCGCTTTCAGATGACCATTTATCGTTTTCAGGCTGCCTGAAAGTAGAAGGCGCAAGCCAATGCAGCGGAAAATCCACCAACATACCCACCAAGCTCGTGCCGATAACAATCGTTAAAATATGCACCTGCCCAAACACCGCCAACGCCGCTGCCAGCCCTGTGAGCATCCCTGCCGCCAGTGGCAGCGCCAGCCAAAACACGCGTGCGCTGCGAAATACCCACAGCAAAAGTGCAAACGTTGATAGCGTGCCGATGATGCTCATGTTTCGGCTTTCTGCCTCGGCGGTGCTTTTGGATGTAGCGGCAAACAGCGCACCACCCGCTGCAAGCGTTTCTGCGCCGTGTTTTTGCGCGATGGCACGGCTGTTGTTGATCAGCGGCAGCAGTTTGTCGTTGCCCGAAAAGTTGTCGCTCGCCGCCAGTTTGCCGCGCAGCCACACCCATGTTTTGCCGTCCGCTTCGGTGAACAGCATGCCGTTATCCATATTCCATTGCAAACGGCTTTGCGGATTGGCTTTCGCCGCCACAAAGCGCCCGAAGCCCAGCCAGTCTTGCTCCAACGACAAGGGCGAGACGGCGGCAAAGGGGTTGGCGGCATCTTCGGCGCGGGTTTGGAAATATTGTTTGGGATTGCTCAGCAACAGCTGTGCTTGCTCTGGCGGCAAGGTTGCCAATGCCAAGCGCTGCATATCGGCGCGCACGCGGTCTAAATCGGGCGTGATGCTGCTGTCCACAGAGGCGAATACGCCGCTGGCGCGCCATTGTTGGGCGATTTCAGCGGCAGCCTGAAAAGCGGTTTCGGCGTTTTCGCTGCCTGCGAGCAACACAATTTGCGTGTTGAGCTGCGCTTCGCCTGCTTGGTCGGCGGCGATAAGCAGCGCATCGGGTTGTTGCTCGGCGGGGAGCAAGGCGGTTAAATCGGTTTGCAGCCAATTTTTGCTGGCGATGGTGTAGGCAAGAAACAAGCACAGCAGCAGCGTGAACAGCGTGTAAAGACGGCGAAGTAGCATAGTGGGGCGTGAAATAAAAAGGGAGACAACAAAAAGGAGACAACATTTATTCTGTGTTCAGGCAGCCTGAAAAGGGATGGATGTTGTGGCGTGGTTGAACGAGACTTGTAAATAATCGCGCGCCTATTATTGGCGGCAAAGAGGCAGCCTGAAACGGGAAAACGAGGTTTCAGGCTGCCTCAATCTCTATGTTCGCGGATGTTTAGGCAGCCTGAAAGCGAGTTTACGAGCTTCGGCGAAGCCAAAACGATGTTTCCTATTTTCAGGCTGCCTTTCGCTGGGCACATTACTCTGCGTTTTCCAGCAGCCAAGCCACATAGCGTTCTACGCCTTGTTCTACGGTGTAAAAATCGTTGGCATAGCCTGCGGCGCGCAGTTTTGTGGTGTCGGCTTGGGTGAAAGATTGGTATTTGCCAACCAAATCTTCGGGGAAGGGGATGTAGCGGATAAGCTGTTGTTCTACCAGTTGTTCTAATGATAATTTGGGCTTGCCCTCGGCGGCGCGACAGGCGTTTACGGTGGCGGCGGCAAGGTCGTTAAACGGCTGGCTTCGCCCTGTGCCTAAATTGAAAATGCCTGATTTTTCGGGGTTGTCCAAAAAATAGAGATTGACTTTAGCAACGTCTTCCACGCTGATGAAATCGCGGCTGTGCTCGCCGTTGCCGTAGTTTTCGTATGCGCCAAATAGGTTCACAAAACCTTGGCTGCGGTATTGGTTGAAATGATGGTAGGCGACGGATGCCATGCGCCCTTTGTGTTGCTCGCGCATGCCGTAAACGTTGAAATAGCGAAAGCCGACAATTTGGCTGCGGTTGCCTTGCGCGATGCGCCCTCGCACGACTTGGTCAAACAGGAATTTGGAGTAGCCGTAAACGTTGAGCGGTTTTTCTAGCGCGCGCTCTTCGCGGAAGGTTTCGCCTTTGCCGTAAACTGCGGCGCTGCTGGCGTATAAGAACGCCATGCCTTCGTCTTGACACCAGTCCAATAAATCCAATGAATACTGATAGTTGTTGTCCATCATGTATTTGCCATCATGGTTCATGGTGTCGGAACACGCGCCTTCGTGGAACACGGCGCGGATGTTGTCAAACGGGAAGATGTGTTCGCGCACTTGACGGATGAATTCGTGTTTGTCCAGATAATGCGCGATGTCGCAATCGGCGAGATTTTTGAATTTGTCGCCGCGCGTTAGGTTGTCCACGGCGACGATGTCGGTGATGCCGCGTTGGTTTAGGGCTTTGACGATGTTGCTGCCGATAAAGCCTGCTGCGCCTGTTACGATGATGGTCATGGGATTACTCCTTGATATGAAATGGGAAATGGGTTTTCAGGCTGCCTTGGCTGTTTTAAAAGGCAGCCTGAAATCTTGGCAAAATGCTTGAAACGTTGGCTGTGTTTTGGTTGTTGGAGGCGGGCGAAAGGGCAATCGGCATGGAGCAGTTGTGAAGCGTTGGGCAGCCTGAAAGCTATTTGTTCAACAAAAAATAGTTTGGCGCAATATTGTAAACAGTTTTTCAGGCTGCCTTGTTTGTCTCAAAGGCAGCCTGAAACGACTAATCCCGTTTTCAGGCTGCCTTATTGATGCGCAATCAACGCCAGCCCGCTAAGCGTAAGCATCACGCCCAACGCTTTGTGCCAAGAAAACGGCTCGCCAAATAGCAGCACGCCTGCGGGCGCAAGCATCAACGCCGCCATGCCCGCCACCGCCGCGCCAGACCATTGCACCGCGCCGCCCGATTGATATGCCAGCACAAAGCCCAGCTCAATAATCATTGTGCCGCCTGCCACCAGCCAAATTTTCCAACTGCCTGCCAGCGCGGCGGCATCGGCAACAGACGCCTTGCCAAATAGTGGCATCAGCAGCAGCGTGAGCAGCCATGCCGCACCGTAAATCAGATTCAGCATCAGCAGGGGATTGGCGTGTGTGTTGTTGAGCGATTTTTGCCCGATGTGATACGCGCAGTTGCCCAGCGCGGACATCAATAAAAACAAATATGCAGGTTTCATGGTGGATTTGGTTTTCAGGCTGCCTGAAATCAGAAAAATTATGCACCCAAGGCGTGTTCCAATTCGCCAAACGAGCACACCGCCGTGCCCAGTTTGGCAACGACTACGCCCGCCGCCGCGTTTGCCGTGTGCATGGCTTCGGGTAGCGTGTAGCCAGCGGCAAGGCATAGCCCCATTGCGGCGATTACCGTGTCGCCCGCGCCAGATACGTCGTACACCTCTTGGGCGCGTGTGGGCTGGTGGGTTTGCCCATCGGCGCGGTAGAGCGTCATGCCTTCTTCGCTGCGCGTTACCAGCAGCGCATCCAAGCCCAGCGTTTCGCGCAAGCCTTGCGCTTTGGCGGTTAAGACCGCTTCGTTTGCCCAGCCGCCTGCGGCATCGCGCAATTCAGCGCGGTTGGGTGTGAGCAGCGTTGCGCCTGAATATTTGGCATAGTCCGCGCCTTTGGGGTCAATCAACACAGGCTTGCCTGCAGCGCGGGCGGCGGCAATCATAGCGGCAACTTCGCTTAACACGCCTTTGCCGTAATCGGACAAAATCACGGCATCGTATTGCGCCAACAGCTTGGCATATTGCTGCTGCACGGTTTTCAGGCTGCCTTTATCGGGTGTTTTTTCAAAATCCAAACGGATAAGCTGTTGATTACGCGCCAAAACGCGCAGTTTAAGCGTGGTGGGCGCATCGGCGCTACGAATCAGATGGTTGGCGATGTTGTCTTGCGCGAGCAGTTTAGCCAAGCTGTCGGCGGCTTCGTCTTCGCCCACCACAGCCAACAGCGCGGCTTGCCCACCCAGCGCGGCAATATTGCGCGCCACATTGGCTGCGCCGCCCGCGCGGTGTTCGGTTTCCTGAATTTTGGCAACGGGCACGGGGGCTTCGGGCGAGATGCGCGACACATCGCCAAACCAATATTGGTCCAGCATCACATCGCCTACCACCAACACTTTGGCAGCCTGAAAACGGGATAGGGCGGGCATGAAATTGGGCATTTTTTGCTCCGTGTGGGATGGGGTGGGAATTGTACCGCGAGGGGTGGGGGCGGGCAAAGGTTGAGGCAGCCTGAAAACGGGGGGGGTGGCGTTTCAGGCTGCCTTGAAGCGCGGATTTGGCGCAGCGATACACGCTTTCTCTTGAATTGCTACATAAAAAATCGGGAAGCATGGCTACATTGCGAGAATTTCGTCGAGCCGTTCGTTCATTGGTAGCCAGCAATGATTTGCCCGATTACCGACTGACTTATGATGATAAGAAAGATGTGTTGTGGGTAAGAAATCGGAATTTGATAGCCTTGCTAAAATAACCATCAATTAAATACAATAGTTTAATGCTAACTTCACACCTGAGCCGATTTCTTCAAAACTGCTTTCGGTACTTAAAATAATATCTTCTACACCCATTCCGTCCCATGCATCTAACCTTACATGTCGCGTAACAGAAATGCTAATCTGGTTATTGAATAATGAAACGCCAGATCGCTTCATGTTATCAAATAATGCTTTTTTAGTTTTAACACCAAAATATGCGCATAGATTACCAACCCATTGATCATATCGTTGTTTGCTTTTAGTTAAATCCATATAATCATAATATTCATCACTGTCATAATCAAACATACGACTATTACTTAATGCCTTAATAACTGCTTCCCCAATGATTTCATTATTAGCATCAAATGGTAAAAAATAAGGAGAATATAAATGGTCAATTAACATTCCTGATCTTGTTTGAATGATAAAACCTTTCTTACTATTAAAATAAACGTCAGCGTAATAATATCTATCTTTTGTAAAATTTATCATTTATTTAATCCTTGTAATTCTAACGGTTACATTCTTGCTTCCCCCATATTCTACCACCCTTTGAATTTGCTTCCATTGTTCGTTGGTTGGTTGGTTGCACAGGCTATGCTGGTTAGTAGTGCCAGTTAATCTACATCTTGGTAAAGTTTATCTATAAAACTATCAAAATCAGATGCGATGGGAACTGTAATCATCTTGGTATTACCTAGTTCATCTTCGTAAAATTCATCATGATACATAAGTACGATGGATGGATTACTTGAATTTTTACGGTAATCAAAACAAATATAATCGCCATTTGCACTTATTCCAAATGCAACAACTTGGTTTCCATAGCCATATTCATCATCAATGCATGAATAGGTATAGATATTTTCATGACTGGAGGCATCTTTTTTATATCCTAAAAATAAAATATTTCTGTCATCTGTATTCTTATTATTATCAATAAAAATAAAACAATCTTCTTCGGGATATAAATAATCATGTTCACTTATCAAATATATATACGATTTAGGGAATGTTACACCTAAATTTTCTGCAAATTTTTCAATGATTGAAGCAGAAACTTTTCCTTCATCTCTCCAGATATTTAATTTTTTCATTATTCATTTCCTTGATTAACGTCCTTTTTTTAGCAAGCGTAGCCTGCATAGGTAGGGTGTGTGGCTCTGCCACGCACGAGGTTTTTGCTATTTGATAGACAGCCTGAAATCTAATACCGTTTTCAGGCTGCCTCATCCCATCCAGCAGCCTGAAACCCATCCAGCTATCTCCCGCGCTTGCCCGTTGCCCAGCGTTCCACCCATTCCAACGCCATCAAGCCCAGCAACACCGCCGCGCGATGTTTCCATTTGGCGGGTAACATCGCCAGCTTCAAGCTATCCGTGTTCCGCGCCACTTCGCCTGCCGCATCCGCCAGTTGCCAAGCCATACTGCCCGATTTGGATTGCGCCGTCCGCTGTTTGCGCTGTGCGGCTTGCTGTTGCGTGTAGCGCAGTTTGGCGCGGGCTAAATCGCATTGCAGCAACAATAATTCCCGTTGTTCTTGTTTACTCAGCATCGTGCATCGCTCCTGTGGTTTCGGTTGTGCGGGCGGTGTTATCCGTTTTCGGGCTGCCTGAAAGCACCGCCAAGTCTTGTTGCAAAGCGGCAAGCGTTTGCTGCATCTGTGCCGTATCGCGCTGCCAAATGCGCGGAATGCGCCGCAGCAAAATCAACATCGTAGGCAAGCCTGCCGCCGCCACGCCAAAAAACAGCCAAATCTTCGCCTGCGCCGTGAGCACCACATTCAGCCCCAGCAGCAGCGCTACCAGCATCACCAGCAGCGCCACCGCCGCTGCCGCAATCAGCGCGGCAATCATCAACACGCCGTGCAGTTGCGCGTTGGCATCCATCTGCAACACGCGCAGCCGCAGCAGCAGCAATTCGCTGCCTTGCGATGCCAAAGTTTTCAACGTTGCCAAATCTTGTTTGATACCCATTTCAGGCTGCCTTTGTGTTCACTAAATATATGGTTACAAAATGGACTGGATTTAAACGAATGCCCAACCCACGCGCAACCGTTTAAATTCAAGCCACTTAATGCGTTTCAGGCTGCCCCAATCTTAAGGCAGCCTGAAAATCACATCGCTTATTTGCGGTTCAGCAACACGCCCACCACCAAGCCCGCCAGCGCCGCAAATCCCATGGCGTAATACGGTTTCTCGTTGATGTATTCATCCGCGCGTTGCGCATGATGCTTCACTTGCTCCACTGCACGCGTTTCCAATTTTTGCAATTTGCTTTGCGCCACGCCCAAGCGCGCTTGTAAACGGGTTTTCAGCTCTTGCGTTTCTTCCGCAGTGCGCTCTGCGCCCGCTTGATACAAGTTTTCCACCTCGTCCAACACGGTGCGGATTTCGCCCAACAAGGCTTGTTTTTGTGCTTCAAAATCGGTTTTCATGGGACAGTTCCTTATCACAAAGGGTTATGCGCCGCCAAATGGCAACGCTGCTTGCATATTAGGCGAAAATCGGCAATCGCAATACCCTTTTTACACAAATCCATCGTGCAAAGTTTCGGATAATATGTGAATAAGTCGCCTAAATGGTTCACAGAAAAACACTTTTTCATTTTGCTTAAAAATTCAGCACAGCCCAACAAAGGCAGCCTGAAAGCCGAAGGCTTCAACGGGGTTAAAACAGCTTTAAACACTTGTTTCGCCAAGCTAAAAGCCGCACCAACTCTTTTCAGGCTGCCTTAATCGCGCCATGTTCCTTTTGCGTTTTGAACTTGCGCTTCATCACCGCCAGCACTTCCTTATCGCAAAACCACACGTTTTCAGGCAGCCAAACCGCGCCGCTGTCGCACAACAGCGCCATTTCCTGCCCCGATAACCCATCGCGCTCCACCACGTTCACGCGCGGCGCACGTCCCCAATCCATCAGCGGCAAAAACGGCAACGCCGCCTGCACCGCTAAATTATGCACGGCAACATCCCCCGTTTCGCACGCCTGTGAGCATTTGCCCAGCAGCGAAACAGGGCAGGGCGCGTCCTTGGGCAACTCATCGGGCAAAATGCCCAACAGCGTAGGGCAAAGCCCAAATTTTTTCGCCCAAACTGCCAATGCGCATTTTGCCGCCTTGGGGTTGGCAAACAAACCATGCGGCGGTTCGTTCAAAAAGCCTGCTTTCAACGGGCGCACCCGCGCTTTCAGGCAGCCTGAAACGGCGTCCAGCTTAATCGTATGGCGAATAATGCCATCGGTCGGTAGTAGCTGATTGCGGTAAAACACGCTGCCTTTTACCGCCGCGCTATGCAATTTGCCCAGCGTGGGCACAAATTCCAAGCGCACCGCTTGCGCCACCGCGCCCTTGCCACCGCGCAACAACGCCGCCACTTCCCGATACGCCTGAATATGCGTTTTCACCACCACCACATCATCCGCCGCATTGCGCCAAATAGACACACCATGCTCATCGGGCAACGCAGAGGCAGCCTGAAAAATCCCCGCAGGCAAGTTTTCAGGCAGCATCGGCGGATTGGCTAACTGCTGCATCAGTTGCTTCAGCAGTGGCGCGCCTTTCTCGCGCAACGCCAATTGCAAATATTCCGCCACCGCCAACACATCGCTCATCGCCCGATGCCGATTGGCAACCGTCAAGCCATGTCGCTCAATAATGCTGTCCAAATTATGCTTAAAAAATTCGGGATACAGCTTGCGCGACAACTGCACGCTACACAGCCCCGCCGTGGCAAACGTTAAACCATTGCGGCGGCACTCATGGCGCAAAAACGTGTAGTCAAACCGACTATTATGCGCAATCAGCAAACTGCCGCGCAGTAGCGGCAACACCTGCGGCGCAAATTCAGCAAACGTGGGCTTGCCCAGCAGCATTTCATCCGAGATGCCCGTTAAATCGCGCACAAAATCGCTAATCGGCATATTCGGCTGAATCAGCTGCTGCACCGCCGTAATCCTGCCCTGCCAAAAATGCAAAAACGCCATTTCCGTGATGCGGTCATCATAAAAATGCCCGCCCGTGGTTTCCAAATCCAAAATCACAACAGGCATGGGCAGCGTGCGAAAAAAATCCGCCAGCGGAGAAAAAGCAGCGTAAGGCATTGGTTTACTCGTTTACAAAAGAGCCGCGATTATACAATTTTCGCAAAAATTTCGGCGAAACAGCTTGACGAGCTTAAACCGCCTGCCTATAATCCACGTTTTTGCTGCACCCGTAGCTCAGTTGGATAGAGTATCTGGCTACGAACCAGAGGGTCGGGCGTTCGAATCGCTCCGGGTGCGCCAAAAAATTTATTTATCCGCGCCCATCGTCTAGCGGTTAGGACATCGCCCTTTCACGGCGGTAACGGGGGTTCGATTCCCCCTGGGCGTGCTAATGTTTAACCCCTTGCTTGAACGAGCAAGGGGTTAAGTATTTTCAGGCTGCCTATTTTTCCTGCACTTCTTGGGCGCGCCGAACCAGCAGTTGCAAGGTGGCGACGAGTGCTTCGGGGAACGGGCAGTCGATTGGTTTGGCGCGAGCGGTGTGTTCAAACAAATCGGCAAGCCGCGCGGGCAGGCGGAGGGTTTTGCCCAGCCGCAGCAGGCAGCAGATTTCCAATTGGCGCCGTTCCAAATCGCGCCAGCGTTGGCGGCGTTTGGCGAAGTGGTTTTTGGGGATTCGGCGCAACGCTTTCAGGCTGCCTTTGAATTTGCCTAAATCATACAGCGTGTAGGCAAGGTAAATTCGTGCGAAATGGTTTTCAGGCTGCCTGCGCGCTACGCGGGCAAAGCAGCGCAATGCCAGTTTGAGCCGTTTGCTCCGCTTTCTGCCCGACAGCGCGGCAAGCGCGTAGGCGGTGTGCCCGCGCAGTTCGTCATGGCGTGGGTTTTGTTTGTCGAGACGGCGCAGCAGTGCTTTGAGCAGTCGTTTGCGCACGGGCGGCGCGGACAGTTCCGCCACGTCAAAAACCAGCGCGGGGTCGGGTTGGTTGAGTACATCCGGCGGGCAGTCGATAAAATCAAACGGGGTCATGTTTTTTTCCTGATTAGGCAGCCTGAAAACGAATTTTGCCGTTTCAGGCTGCCTTTGCTTATAAAATGTATGGATTGCCATGAATGGTTTGGGCGGATAATCGCCGCGTTAAACATTGTGGATGGATGCAAAGAGGCAGCCTGAAACCGCCTTAACCCAACCTAAGGAGCACACCATGAAACCCACCATCGTTATTTTAACAGGCGCAGGCATCAGCGCCGAAAGCGGGCTTGCCACCTTCCGCGACAGCAACGGCTTGTGGGCAAACCACCGCATTGAAGACGTGTGCACGCCCGAAGCATGGGCGCGCAATCCGCAGCTGGTGCTGGATTTTTACAACCAACGCCGCGCCCAAGCTGCCGCCGCAAAGCCCAACGCCGCCCACATCGCGCTTGCCCAGCTGCAACAGCATTTTGATGTGTACATCATCACGCAAAACGTGGATGATTTGCACGAGCGCGCGGGCAGCCAAAATGTGCTGCATTTGCATGGGCAGCTCAACCAAGCGCGCAGCAGCGTTGACCCTGATTACATCGTCCCCTGCACGCAAGACCAAACGCTGCAAGACAAAGACCCGCAAGGCAACCCCATGCGCCCGCATATTGTGTGGTTTGGCGAGAGCGTGCCGCTGTTGGACGAAGCCGCCGCCATCGTGCGCCAAGCTGATGTGTTCCTGATTATCGGCACATCGCTGCAAGTTTATCCTGCTAACACGCTGGCGTATTACGCCAAGCCCGATGCGCGGATTATTGTGCTAGATCCCAATCCGCAAAACACCCAATCAGCGCAGGTGGAAATCATCCGCCAAACCGCAGTAGCAGGCGTGCCAGCGTTGTGCCAATATTTGATAGAACATTATGGCTAATGCGTTTTCAGGCTGCCTTAACCCTTTCCCATGCAGCCTGAAAACCATTAAAATCCCCTTTCCCATCCACTCAACCACGAAAGCATCCCATGATTGCCAAACAACTTTTTGAAGAAGCCGCCAGCAAAATCGGCGAAACCCTTGCCAACAGCCCCGCCAAAGATTTTGAAAAAAACGCCAAAGCCATGCTCGGCAGCGCGTTTAACAAAATGGATTTGGTAACACGCGAAGAATACGACATTCAACAGCAAATCCTAATCAAAACCCGCGTTAAACTCAGCGAATTGGAAGCCCGTTTAGCCCAACTGGAAGCACAGCTTGCCGCCGCCAACAGCCCAGCCGAAAGCAGCGAATAATTCCCGAAAAAACAACAAACAAACACACTCGCTTAGGCAGCCTGAAACCCATTTTTCAGGCTGCCTAAACCTTTGCTCGCCACCCGCAAAAGGCAGCCTGAAAACCCATCGCCCCGCTTTACACAAAAACCCCACATTTTTCCTTGCCCCCCGCGCCCCACTCCACTACAATCGCGCGTTTTTTCAAAAAATTACCCAACTTCTGCTGCCCGAACGCCGCTAAACAGCTCCAAAGCCTGTCCAAAGCAATCAAACAGCCTGTTTCTCTTATCAAACGGAGTATTGCTCATGACCAGCACCCAACCCTATCTACAAATCAAAGGCTTGGTAAAAAGATTTGGCGACAACCTCGCTGTAAACTACCTCAATCTTGATATCCAAAAACACGAAATATTTGCCCTGCTTGGCAGCTCAGGCAGCGGCAAATCCACCCTATTGCGGATGCTCGCAGGCATGGAAACCCCATCCGAAGGGCAAATCATTCTAGACGGGCAAGATATCACTAAACTCGCGCCGTATGACCGTCCCATCAACATGATGTTCCAAAGTTACGCCCTGTTCCCACACATGACGGTAGAACAAAACATCGCCTTTGGCTTAAAACAAGACAAATTGCCCAAAGACGAAGTGCAGGCGCGCGTAGACGAAATGCTGCGTCTGGTGCAAATGCCGCAGTTTGCTAAGCGCAAACCGCATCAATTATCAGGCGGGCAACAACAGCGCGTTGCCCTAGCCCGCAGCCTAGCCAAACGCCCCAAACTGTTGCTGCTGGACGAACCCCTTGGCGCGTTAGACAAAAAACTGCGCCAGCAAACCCAGTTTGAATTGGTGAACACGCTGGAAAAAGTAGGCGTAACCTGCATCATGGTAACGCACGACCAAGAAGAAGCCATGACCATGGCAAGCCGCGTGGCGATTATGTCGCACGGCGAATTACAACAAGTGGGCACGCCCGCCGACGTGTACGACTACCCCAACAGCCGCTTCACCGCCGAATTTATCGGCGAAACCAACATTTTTGAAGGCAAGCTGGTACACAAAGACGAAGCCCACGCGCTGATAGACTGTCCCGAATTACCTGCCAAAGTTTATACCGACCAAAAATTTGAAGCCGAAGATGGGCAAACCATTTGGATTTCCATCCGCCCCGAAGACATTGATTTGCACAAAGAAAAACCCGCCCACCGCGACACGCACAACTGGGCGCGCGGCAAGGTGAAAGAAATTGCCTATTTGGGCAGCTTCGCCATTTATCATGTGCAAATGGAAAACGGGCGCATCATCAAAAGCCAAGTGCCCGCGCCGTATTGGTATGTGCGCGGCATTGAACCGCCCACATGGGGCGACGAAGTGTATCTGGATTGGCCCGAAAACCAGCCTACCCCATTAACCCGTTAAAAAGGCAGCCTGAAAATGTCTTCCGTAAACATCAAACGCCGTATGCGCCCAGGGGCGCGATTTGTCATCGGCGTACCGTTCACATGGCTGTTTGTGTTGGTTTTGCTCACCTTTGCCATCGTGTTCAAAATCAGCTTCGCCGACCAAACCTACACCATTCCCCCATTTACCCCGCTGTTTGACGAAAAAGGCGCGTTGCAAATTTTCACCAAAAACTACCAAGAAATTTTCGTGGATTTTTGGCCTTCGCTGCTGGATGTGATCAACCCCTTATCCAACGATTCAGGCAGCAATATTTATGTGCTGACTTATTGGCTGTCCATCAAAACTGCGCTTTTAACCACGCTGATTTGCCTGCTGGTCGGCTATCCGATGGCTTATGCCATCTCGCGCGCCAATCCGTCTATCCGCAATACCTTGCTGCTGCTGATTATGCTGCCCTTTTGGACATCGTTTCTGCTGCGTGTGTACGCATGGATGGGGCTGTTGAGCACCAATGGCATCATCAACACTTATCTGCTTAAATGGGGCATCATCAGCGAGCCTAAGGAGCTGTTTTACAACAGTTTCTCGTTGGTATTGGTGATGGTGTATGCTTATTTGCCGTTTATGATTTTGCCGCTTTACACCCAACTGGTGAAACTGGATAACCGCTTGCTGGAAGCCGCTGCTGACTTGGGCGCGCACCCCATCAAAGCCTTTTTCACGGTAACGCTGCCGCTGTCCAAATCGGGCATCATCGCAGGTTCCATGCTGGTATTCATCCCGTCTATGGGCGAGTATGTGATTCCTGAATTGGTGGGCGGGCCTGATAACTTGATGATTGGTAAAGTGTTGTGGCAAGCGTTCTCCGACCAAGCCAACTGGCCTTTGGCGGCGGCGATTGCGGTGGTAATGGTGCTGGTGTTGGTGGTGCCGATTGCGCTGGAACAATATTTCACCAACCGCGAAGACGCAAAAGGGAGCAAATGATGAAAAGCAAAATTTCGCCTTTTTTGAAGCTGGCGTTGATTGCGGGCTTGCTGTTTTTGTATATTCCGTTGTTTATTTTGGTGATTTATTCGTTTAACGATTCCAAGCTGGTAACGGTGTGGGGCGGCTTTTCAACCAAATGGTATGCCCGCTTGCTGCAAGACCAGCAAATTTTGAGCGCGGCTTGGCTGTCGTTAAAAATTGCGGTGTGCGCTTCGTTTGCGGCGGTAACGCTGGGCACGATGGCGGGCTACGCGATGGCGCGGATTAAGCGTTTTCGCGGCAGCACGCTGTTTGCGGGCTTGGTTTCCGCGCCGATGGTGATGCCTGATGTGATTACGGGTTTATCCATGCTGCTGCTGATTATTCAAGTGCAAACCATGTTGCAAGGCTGGCTGCACAGCGATGTAACGTGGCTAGACCGTGGTTTCTTCACCATTTTCTTGGGGCATACCACGCTGTGCATGGCATACATCACCGTGGTTATCCGCTCGCGCTTGGCGGAGCTGGACCAATCGCTAGAAGAAGCGGCGATGGATTTGGGCGCGCGCCCGATGAAAATCTTTTTTGTGATTACCTTGCCACTGATTGCGCCTGCTATTGCTTCGGGCTTTTTGCTCGGCGTTACGCTGTCGCTGGATGATGTGGTGATTACGTCGTTCTTGTCGGGGCCGGGGTCGTCCACGCTGCCACAGGTGATTTTCTCCAAAATCCGCTTGGGGCTAGACCCGAAAATGAATGTGTTGGCCACCATTTTTATTGCGGTGATTGGTACGCTGGTGATTGTGGTGAATTATGTGATGATGCGCCAAGCCACCAAGCGCGAACGCGAAATGCAAGCGGCGTATAAAGCGGAACAGAAAGCGTTGGAAAGCGCGTAGGCTTTGTAAACGATTAAAGGCAGCCTGAAAACGGGGAAGCTCGTTTTCAGGCTGCCTTTTTGTGTGAATGAGCGACGGGTTATTTTTTGCCGTTGCCGTCGCCTTTATCGCCTGCATTTAGCGCAGGCAGGGCGTTCCATTCTTTGACTAGGCGTGGGAAGGCTTGCTCAAAATCCACCGTGTTGGCATCGGTGGCTTGCAGGGTGAACTGCGGCGTGCGGGTGTAGTGGTTATAGACTTCCATTTTGATGCGCAAGCCATGCCCCATCAAGCCGCCGAGATTTTCCATTTGCATGGTGGCGAAATATGCCAACAGCCTGCCTTTGCCGTCATAGTAAAACTCGTATTCAACGGGTGGCTGTTTATCCGCGATGGCGGTAGTCATGCCTTGTATTGCGCTGTTGATGGCATCTAGGCTGGCGATAAATTTGTCGTAATCGGCTTGGTTGATGTTGGCGTTGCTAGGCTTGCCTTGCTCGCGTAGTTGCTGTTGCAGGCTTTGGAATAACACTTTGGTGCTTTCCACGCTTTGCTTGCTGTTGGAATGCAACGCGATGCGATGGCGCGCGCCAATTTTGCGGGCAGTGTCGTTTAGGGGCAGGGCGGTAAAGGCATCATCGCCCAATGCTTTGGTACTTTCGTCCACGGCTTTGGGCAGCGCGTGCCATAAATCGGCAAAGGGGATTTTGTTTTGCCATTGCTTAGGCAGCCTGAAACGCACAATCGGCTTGTCGGCAGACAACGCCGAATCGGCGAGCGGTAGGCTGGGCTCAAACGCGCCCAAGTCCGCATACGCCGCTTGCGCTTTGATGTCTAGTTGCATCGGTATTTTCAGGCTGCCTAATGCGTTACGCGTTTCGTAGTGCAACTCGGGCACAAATTCTATTTTGCCGCGTGGCAAATCCACCGCGCCTGTGTAGTGAACCGAGACGGCGTTAAACAGCGTGTAAGCTATTTTGTCGATTCTTGCTCGCTCTTTTTGCGATTTTTGGCGAATTTCGTTTTGTTCTGCCGCACTTAATGGTTTTTTGTCGTGCGTTGCTGCCCAGTCCGCGTTCCATTTCACATCGCTCTCAATGCGTTCATGACGTTTCTGGCGCGATTGCTCGGTTTCATAAAGCGCAAAAGTCGCCTTGCCCGATAGATTGTATTGCGTGTCTTGCTTAAACTGCCGCTGCATACCGTGGCGATACAAATCGGCAGGCTTGCTTGGCGCAGCCTGCATACTGCCACATGCGCTTAACGCCAGCGCAACCGCGCCTGCTAATGCGCTTTTCAGGATGATTTTCATGCCGTTAAACCTTTCTTAACAATAAAAAGGGCTATCTTAACGCTTTTCAGGCAGCCTGAAAACGCCGCCGTGCCCATTCCCGACAATATCACTCAACAATGTTAAAATCGCGCCTATTTATCACACGTATAAGGAACACAACATCATGGCACTTTTGCAAATTGCCGAGCCCAATCTTTCCGCCGCGCCGCATCAGCACCGCCTTGCCGTAGGCATTGATTTGGGCACCACCAACAGTCTGGTTGCCACCGTCAAAAGCGGTGCAGCCGTGTGCCTGCCCGATGAAACAGGCGCGGTGTCGCTGCCGTCGGTGGTGCGCTATTTGGCATCGGGCGGCGTTCAAACGGGGCGCGAAGCCCTTGCCAATCAAAAAAGCGATCCGCTCAACACCATCTCTTCCGCCAAACGCTTGATCGGGCGCAATCTTGCCGATATAGACACCGCGCATCTGCCTTATCGTTTTGGCGACGACAACAAAATCATCAGACTCATCACCGCACAAGGCGAAAAAACGCCGATTGACATTTCCGCCGAGATTCTAGGCAGCCTGAAAAGCCGCGCCGAAGAGAGCTTGGGCGGCGAACTGGTGGGCGCAGTCATCACCGTGCCCGCCTATTTTGACGACGCGCAACGCCAAGCCACCAAAGATGCCGCGCGGCTGGCAGGGCTGAACGTCTTGCGCCTGCTCAACGAGCCCACCGCCGCCGCCATTGCCTACGGCTTGGATAACGCCGCAGAAGGCACGTTTGTGGTGTACGACTTGGGCGGCGGCACGTTTGACGTATCCGTGTTGCAGTTGAGCAAAGGCTTGTTTGAAGTGAAAGCCACGGGCGGCAATTCCGCGCTTGGCGGCGACGATTTTGACCGCAGCCTGTTGCGCCACATCATCGCACGTGAGCAATTAACGCTCACGGACGAGCGCGACGTGCAACAGCTTTTCGCCGCCGTGCGCCAAGCCAAAGAAACATTAAGTGGGCAGCCTGAAACCCATTTTCAGGCTGCCTTGCAAGACGGGACTACATTAAACATCGCCCTAAGCCGCGACGAATTCCACGCGCTCACCCAGCATTTGGTGGACGAAACCATCGCCCCCATTAAACAAGCCCTGCGCGATGCAGGCGTAAGCAAAAGCGCGGTAAACGGCGTGATTATGGTGGGCGGCGCAACGCGGATGCAGCACGTTCAGCAAACCGTTGCCGATTTTTTTGAACAAGCGCCGCTCAACAATCTCAACCCCGACCAAGTGGTCGCGCTGGGCGCAGCGATGCAGGCGAACGTGTTGGCAGGCAACAAAACCGACAGCGAATGGCTGCTGCTGGACGTAACCCCGCTGTCGCTGGGCTTGGAAACCTACGGCGGCTTGGCGGAAAAAATCATCCCGCGCAATTCCACGCTGCCCACCGCCCGCGCGCAAGATTTCACCACCTTCAAAGACGGGCAAACCGCCATGACCATTCACGTGGTGCAAGGCGAGCGCGAACTGGTTGCCGATTGCCGCAGCTTGGCAAAATTCACCCTGCGCGGCATTCCGCCGATGGTGGCAGGCGCGGCGCGCATCCGCGTAACCTTCCAAGTGGACGCGGATGGCTTGCTTTCTGTGTCCGCCCGCGAGCAAACCACTGGCGTGCAGGCGCAAATTGAAGTGAAACCATCCTACGGCTTGGACGACGACACCATCACCCAAATGCTGCGCGAGAGCATGGCAAACGCCCAAGACGATGCCGCCGTCCGCGCCCGCGCCGAAGCCCGCGTGGAAGCGCAAAGCCTGATTGACGCGGTAGAAGCCGCGCTGGCATTGGACGGCGACTTGCTCACCGCCGAGCAAACCGCGCAAATCCGCGCTCAAATGGACGCGCTCGCCGCGCTGATGCCCAACGCCCCCGCCGCCGACATCCGCGCCGCCGTGCAAACCCTATCGCACGGCACAGACGAATTCGCCGCCCAGCGCATGAACCGCAATATCCAACGCGCCTTGCAGGGCGTGAACGTGGAAAATCTGTAAAGCACAAGGCAGCCTGAAAACAGGTTTGACGTTTTCAGGCTGCCTTTCTAACCCCGCCCCGTAAAGGAACAAGCCATGAAATACAGAGAAAGAGAAGCCGCCACCAACAAGCAATACCAAGAAATTTTGTTGTGGCTGGACGAAAAACCCGATGAATTTACCCCGCTCAAAACTGCTAATGCGCTGTCTTCACTCGGCTGTTTTATCCGTATGCCAACGGATTTTTATTCCGATAATTCTGAGTTTTTAGACAAAGTTATCGCCTTTTCAGAAAAATACAAGGCGGACGAAAAAGTGCTATGGCATTGTTTGCGCGCGCTGGGCGAATTTGGCTATTTGTCTACCAAAAAATCTTGCAAGAAGAAATGTTTTAACTATTTGTCGCGGTTCAGAAACCATGAAAGCAAGAAAATACGCTATCTGGTGGTGTGGAATATGTTTGACCTTTTTATGCCGTATTTGCAGACGGAAGAAAACTGGTTTGATTACGCGCTGAGCATTTTGTCCCTGCCGCCCAGGAAAGAGGCGTTTTCTAGGTTTTCGCATATGCTCAGGTTCAATATTGCTTTGCTTGACAACAAGCAATTGGAAGCCGTGGTTGCGGCGTATGAGAAATTTTTACGCACCAATAAAAATGCGTTCTACCAAGCCAGTTATACGCGCCTTGTTGAATTGCTCAAACAGCATATCGCAGGCGAAATTGCGCTCACGCCTGAAACGTTTTTGTATTTTGATGAAGGATGATGTTAGGGCAGCCTGAAAATGAGTTTAAAAGCACGTTTTAGCTTTGCTGAAACCCGCTTCGCTCGTTTTCAGGCTGCCTTTTACATTAGCCCATCACTCAAACAAGGTATCGCCCATGAAAACAGCCTGCTTCCCCACCAATTCCGACCGCGCCTATGCCATATTTGAAGATGGCGACAATCTGCAAGATTTAAAAACCTTTCTGCAAAACCATAATCTCTCCCGCGTGATGTTTTCAGGCGCACTCGGCTACGGAAAATTCGTCTTGCCGTTTGATGCGGATATGGATGAAATTGAAGAAGTCTGCATCCAATATTCCCAAATAAACGATTTAACGCCCTTGTATCATCTGAGCAAGGTTAAAAAACTGGTGTTGGAAGAAAACCTAGCGCCGCTTCATGTGTTTGATATTCGGAAAATGACTCGCCTGCTGGATTTTTTTACCGACAGCACGCTGAAAATAGACGGCTTGTTTTCCCACCCCGCCTTGCGGCATTTGCACATAGAGCCCAAGAAAACGAAAAAGCTGGACATCGCGGGCGAAAACCACGTTTTGGAAAGCCTGAGCATTGCAAACAGCCATCTGTCGGACTTAACGGACTGCCAAAAACTGCCTAATCTCAAATTTTTATCTTTGGCGCATTTGCCGAAAATTGAGTGCATTGATTTTATTTTGACCATGCCCAAGCTAGCGGAGATTGAAATCTGCACCTGCAAAAAAATAGACGGTTTGATTGAAACGCTTGCCCAGAAAGGCAGCCTGAAAGCATTAACCCTTTGGAACCAAGGCGATTTGGCGAGCATCACGCCGCTTGCGCAGCTGGCGCATTTAGCCGTTTTGAATATTTGGGAGAAAACCAAGATTTTGGACGGGAAAATTGCGTTTTTGAATGAAATGGGCAGCCTGAAAAAGACGGAGATTAGAAGGTATGCACACTATGATTGGACTGCTGGGATGCGGTAAAAAAAACCGTTTTCAGGCTGCCTTTCAGACGGCATCCAAGGCAGCCTGAAACGCCGTCTGAAAAACCAAACACCGCCCGACAAGGAAACAACCATGTTCAGCGAAATCAAAAACACCCGCTTCTTTATGGAACGCAGCTTGGACAAACACGCGCCCATCAGCATTGAAAACAAAACCGTCTCGCATTGCGTTTTTGACAATTGCAGCATCGGCACCCGAGACAACGCCGCCAACATCTCCCGTTTCAAAAACATCAGGCTGTCGGATTGCGAAATCCTAAACTGCATGGTCGGCCCTGCCGTGTTTGAAGACATTGAGATACGCAACCTGAAAACGGGCGACATCGCCGTTTTCAACACGCCCCTGCTGAAACGCGTGCGGCTGGAAGGCAAAATCGGCAAATTGAAAATCAGCAATATGGGGTTTGATTTAAGCCAAAATTTAAGCAGGGAAATGTTGCGTTTCAAAACCGAGTTTTACGAAAACATTGATTGGGCTTTGGACATCTCGCATGCCGAATTTTTAGATTTTTACTGCCTGGGCGTACCGGCTCATCTCATCAAAACCAACAAGGAAAACCAATTTGTTGCCACACGCAGCCGCATTTTGGAAAGCGGCATCTTGGATTCCGATTTCACCGACAGGTATCCCGTTGCCGGTGTGATGTTGCAGTTTCTGATTGATTCGGGCGAAAGCGAAACCGTGCTGGCTGCGCCGATGGCAAAAGCGAAAAAACAGCGCGACGCCGTCTTGGCAGGCTTATTGGAACTGAAAGAGCGGGGGATTTTGGCATGAGCTTGGCGCATTTTTCAGGCTGCCTTGTCATGCAACACAGGCAGCCTGAAAACATTGTTCGCGTAAAAAATCGTTTGCTATCAATATCGCACCAGCATTGCGCCCCAAGCGAAGCCGCCGCCGATGCCTTCCATCATCAGATGCTGCCCGCGCTTGATGCGCCCGTCTTTAATGCCTGTATCCAGCGCCAGCGGAATGGAAGCGGCGGAAGTGTTGGCGTGTTCCTGCACGGTGAGAATGATTTTTTCGGGCGGCAAGCCCAGATGCTTGGCGGTGGAGTCGATGATGCGTTTGTTGGCTTGATGCGGCACCAGCCAATCCACTTGCTCGGCGGTGTAGCCCGCTTCTTGCAACACTTCGTCGGCAACGGCGGCAAGTTGTTTGACGGCGAATTTGAATACGCCTTGCCCGTCCATTTGCAAAAAGGGCGTGCCGCAGACCGCGCCATTGGCGATTTGCGCGGGCGTGTTTAAGAGCGAAAGATAGCTGCCGTCGGCGTGCAATTTGCTGTGGATGATGCCCACTTCGTCGCTTGCGCCCAGCACCACCGCGCCTGCGCCGTCGCCAAAGAGCACGCAAGTGCGGCGATCGTTCCAATCCATGATGCGGCTGAATGTGTCCGCGCCGATTACCAAGGCTTTGCTTGCCATGTCACTTTTGATGTAGGCATGGGCGGTGCTCATGGCATAAACAAAGCCCGCGCACACGGCTTGCACGTCAAAAGCAGGGCAGCCTGAAACGCCGAGTTTTTGTTGCACCATGGTGGCGGCGGATGGGAACTGCATATCGGGCGTGGCGGTGGCAACGATGATTAAATCAATCTCGCTGGCGGCAACGCCTGCATCATCCAGCGCGGCAACGGCGGCGGCGTGTGCCAAATCGCTGGTTTTTTCGTGTTCCGCGGCGATGTGGCGGGCTTTGATGCCTGTGCGCGTGGTAATCCATTCGTCTGATGTATCAACGCGTTGGGCAAGTTCATCGTTGGTAACGCGTTGGGCGGGCAGATAGCTGCCTGTGCCGAGGATTTTGGCGTGTTTCATGGCGGTTCTCGTGAGGGAAAAAATGGCGGCATTGTATGCAATCTTGCGGGTTTACTCAATTTAGTTTGCCTATGTTTGCACACAAAATGCGGCAGCCTGAAAAAAGGGATAGGCTTGGGCGGATTTTTGGCGGAGCAAAACGCGTTTTAGCTATGCTGAACTTCGTTTCAGGCTGCCGCGCGCGTATAATTTGCCTTTTGCCAACTCATCAACAAAGGAAATCTGATGCAATTTACTTTTTCCCACAACGCGCCAGCCGAAGCCGCGCAATTGTTTGTTTGCACCGAAGCTACCCAATTGCACGACGAAACCGCGCAACTGTTGTGCAATAGCTTGGAAGAACACGACAGCTTTGCCGAAACCAAACTGCCCGTTTCAGGCAGCCTGAAAAGCATCGCCGTGCTGCGCTTTGCCGATTTGCAAACCGAAACGCTGCAAAAAGCCGCCAAAGAAGCCGCCGCATGGGCGCAAAAACAAAAAACGCTGGCGATTGATTTAAACCCCTTATGCGCCGAAAACGCGCCCCGCGCCGTTGCCGCGCTGGTTGCCGCGATTGGCGAAGCCGTGTACCGCTTTGACCGCTTTAAAAAAGAAGCCAGCCCCGCCAAATTGGCGCAGGTGCAGTTTGTGCACGCGCAGCATGGCAGCGAAATTCAGGCTGCCTTAACCCGCGCCGAAGCCTTGTTATACGGCGTGAACCTATGCAAAGACTTGGGCAACACAGGCTCGAATGTGTGCACGCCCACTTATCTTGCCGAAACCGCCGCCCGCGAAGCGCAGGCTGTGGGCGCGGAAGCCAAAATTTTGGGCGGTGATTACATCCGCGAAAATATGCCGTCATTTTGGGGCGTGGCAAAAGGCAGCAAGGAAGAGCCGAAATTGCTGGAATTGCGCTATTTTGGCGCGGCGGATAAATCGGCACAGCCGATTGTGTTGGTGGGCAAGGGTTTAACTTTTGACAGCGGCGGCATTTCGTTGAAACCAGGCGAAGGCATGGACGAGATGAAATACGATATGTGCGGCGCGGCGGCGATGATTGGCACGTTTATCGCCGCAGCCAAAGCCAAGCTGCCGATTAACTTGGTAACCGTGGTTGCCACTTGCGAAAATATGCCCGATGGCGGCGCGTCCAAGCCGGGCGATGTGGTCAAAGCCATGAACGGCACCACCATTGAAAACCTGAACACCGATGCCGAGGGGCGTTTGGTGCTGTGCGACGCGCTCACTTATGTGGAACAAAACTTCAAGCCGCAAGCCGTGATTGATGCCGCCACGCTCACAGGCGCGTGCATCATTGCGCTGGGGCACGTTGCCAGCGGCGTGATGGGCAACGACCAAGATTTGGTGGACGCGCTGCTTGCCGCCGCCCGCGAAAGCAACGACAAAGCATGGCAGTTGCCGCTGTTCCCTGAATACAAAGAGCAGCTCAAATCCAATTTCGCCGATTTGCAAAACATCGGCGGCCGCCCCGCTGGCACCATCACCGCCGCCACTTTCTTGGCGCACTTTGCCGAAAACTACAAATGGGCGCATTTGGATATCGCAGGCACAGCATGGAAATCGGGCGCACAAAAAGGCGCGACCGGGCGGCCCGTGGCGTTGCTGTTGCAATATTTGAGCAATCAGGCGCAATAAGCCAGCTAAGCGCAAACGCCGCCGCGCTGTTCCGTTAAACGATACAACACGCGGCGGCGATTCATTAAAAGGCAGCCTGAAAATGGGTTTGACTCATTTGCACCGCGCCCAATCCATTTTCAGGCTGCCTTCATCCCACCCATCATCCCAAGCATAACCATGACCCATCTAGACCTTGCGGCATTGTTTATTCTCATCGCCATTCCCATGCTTGCTGTTGCCGCGCTGTGGCAGCTTTACATCATGCTCAGCGAAACCCACACGCTCAACTGCTACCAAAACCAACCGCGCCAAATGCTGTGGATTGCCGTTACCCTGTTTTTCACGTTCAGCCTGAGCGTGTATTGGTATTGCCCCAACGCGCGCAAGAAGGGCATCGTGTTTGCGCTGTTGGGCGGCGCAGGCGTGGCGTGTTATGCGCTGGGGATGTGGTATAAAAATCATCCCTAAAAGGCAGCCTGAAAACGGAAAACCGCGTTTCAGGCTGCCTTATTTGTAAACCCATGCAAAGCAAGGCGCAGGCAAAAAGCGTACAATCCCGCATCGCATTCCCACCCCCCAAAGGAAAAACAACCATGGCACAAATCTCTCCCATCCCCGAAATTCTTGCCGACATCAAAGCAGGCAAAATGGTCATCATTACCGATGCCGAAGACCGCGAAAACGAAGGCGACCTTGTGATGGCGGCGCAGTTTGTAACGCCCGAAGCCATCAATTTTATGATTAAACACGCGCGTGGCTTGGTATGCCTGCCGATGGAAAACGCCTTGGTGGACAAGCTCGGCTTGCCGATGATGACCCAGCAAAACGGCACGCAATACGGCACCAACTTCACCGTTTCCATAGAAGCCGCGCAAGGCACCACCACAGGCATTTCCGCCGCCGACCGCGCCCTCACCATCCAAACCGCCGTGTCGCCCAATGTGCAGCCGCAAGACATCGTGCAACCAGGGCATATTTTCCCGCTGCGCGCGCAAAAAGGCGGCGTGCTCATCCGCGCGGGGCACACCGAAGCCGCCGTAGATTTAGCCAACATGGCAGGGCTGATTGGCGCAGGCGTGATTTGCGAAATTTTGAACGACGACGGCACCATGGCGCGGATGCCCGAGCTGCTGCAATTTGCCGAACAACACGGCTTAAAAATCGGCACGATTGCCGACTTGATTGAATACCGCAGCCGCACCGAAAGCCTGCTGGAAGAAATGGGCGACACGCTGGTGCACACCCCGTGGGGCGATTTTCGCCAACACGTTTATGTGGATAAGCTCAACGGCGACACCCACCTTGCGCTGGTGAAAGGGCAGCCTGAAAACGCCGCCGAGACCGTAGTGCGCGTGCACGAACCCTTTTCCGCGCTGGATTTTATCCAGCCCGACCCTAACCATTCATGGACGCTGCCGCAAGCCCTAGCCCGCGTTCAGGCTGCCCCAAGCGGCGTGATTATCCTGCTGCACCGCACTGAAGACGGCGCAGCCCTGCTGGAACGCACGCTGCCGAAAAACAGCCAGCTGGTGCAAAAATGGGACAGAAAAACCTACGGCATCGGCGCGCAAATGCTCGCCAGCCTAAACGTGAAAAAAATGCGCGTGCTGGGCAAACCATCGGTGATGAACGGGCTCACAGGGTTTGGGCTGGAAGTGGTGGCGTTTGAAGAACAGCCGAGCGCGTAATATTTGACCGCAGCATAAAAGGCAGCCTGAAATCGCGTTAAACTCGTTTTCAGGCTGCCTATTGATTGTTTGCCGATTAAATCGCCATCAAATCTTCTTCCTTGGTTGCCAAGATTTTATCCACTTCGGCAATCGCTTTATCGGTCAATTTTTGGATGGTTTCTTCGCCACGGCGTGCTTCGTCTTCCGAAATCTCCTTGTCTTTCAACAATTTTTTGATGTGATCGTTGGCATCGCGGCGCACATTACGGATGGACACGCGCCCGTCTTCCGCTTCGCCGCGCACCACTTTAATCAAATCCTTGCGGCGCTCTTCGGTGAGCATGGGCATTGGCACGCGGATCACATCGCCCATGGCGGCAGGGTTTAAGCCGAGATTGGAATCGCGGATGGCTTTTTCCACCGCTGCCGCCATATTGCTTTCATACACTTTAACGCCGATGGTGCGCGCATCCAGCAAGGTTACGTTTGCCACTTGGCTCACGGGCACGGCGCTGCCGTAGTAGTCCACTTCTACTTGGTCTAGCAAGCCAGTATGGGCGCGTCCAGTGCGTACTTTGGCTAGGTTTTCTTTCAACACTTCAAGCGAGCGTTGCATTTTGCTGTCGGCAGATTTTTGGATGTCGTTAATCATATTGTGTTCTCGTAGGGAGTTGAATAAAGGGCGGATTATAGCAGAGTTGGTTTATTGCTTTCAGGCTGCCTTCTCCTTAAATGGATGGGGCAGCCTGAAAATCAGTTATGCACCAGCGTGCCTTCATCTTCGCCCAAAATCACGCGTTTGAGCGCGCCTTCTTTGTGGATGCTGAACACAACAATATTCAAATTGCGCTCTTGGCACAGCGTGAACGCGGTGGTGTCCATCACTTTTAATTTTTTGGCGATGGCTTCGTTAAAGGTTACGCTCTTATAGCGCGTGGCGGCGGGGTCTTTTTTCGGGTCGGCGGTGTACACGCCATCCACATTGGTGGCTTTGAGCATTACTTCGCAGCCCATTTCGGCACCGCGCAGAGCGGCGGCGGTGTCGGTGGTGAAAAATGGGTTGCCCGTGCCAGCGGCGAAGATCACGATTTTGTTTTCTTCAAGGTATTGGATGGCTTTGGGGCGGGCGTAGGTCTCGGCGATTTGTTGCATGGAGAGTGCGGATTGCACGCGGGCTTTGGTGCCGATGCTTTCAAACGCATCTTTTAATGCCAGC
This sequence comes from uncultured Kingella sp., assembly GCA_963520365.1. Classification (GTDB taxonomy): domain Bacteria; phylum Pseudomonadota; class Gammaproteobacteria; order Burkholderiales; family Neisseriaceae; genus Kingella_B. The sequence continues at coordinate 500 of CAUQQW010000014.1, read as the reverse complement.
GCGTTCATCACGGTTGCCATCATGCCCATGTAGTCGGCGGTGGCTCTGTCCATGCTGCCTGCTTGGGCGGATACGCCGCGGAAAATGTTGCCGCCGCCCACCACAATGCCCACTTGCACGCCTAAATCGGCGATTTCTTTCACTTGGCGCACAATCGCCATGATGGTGTCGCGGTTGATGCCAAAGGGGTCGTTGCCCATTAACGATTCGCCTGAGAGTTTGAGCAAAATGCGTTTGTATTTGGTTGCCATGTTGATTGCCTTATTTTGGAGAGATTTTGAGAGAGAAGATGTTTGACTGAAAACCTTGTATGCTGCTTGCCATAAGATAACCTAACGGTTTGGCGGATGCGGTAAAACGGATGATGGGGCGCTGCCGTTGGTTAGGTGATAGGGCTGGGAGATTGTCAAACGGGCGAATTATACGCGTTTTCTACAAGCTATTAAAATAGGGGCTGTACTAGATAAGCAGTCATGTTAGACTGCAAAAATGAAGATAAC
>CAUQQW010000013.1:0-27737 GCA_963520365.1 uncultured Kingella sp. | reverse complement strand
AAGATTCTAACTTAAGTGGAATTTCCTGAGTTATCTAGGACAGCCCCAAATTAAATTGTGAGCTGCTGATGTGCTGTTTTGGGTTTCAGGCTGCCTTTGGGATAACGGTATCAAATCAAACGGCGTGCGCAGCGAGGCTGCACACCCTACGCGCTTTCTCCGGCAGCCGAACAGGTCGATTCTGATGCCATCAGCAGACGGGACGGGATGCAGGATCTGAATTGGTCGCCATTCATTGCCTATCCTTGCACTTCAATACCTTTACTGCGCAGATTTGCCAAGCATTCGGCAAGGTAATCATCATCGTGTTCGGCATAAATCGGGCTGCCGATAGGTTCTTCCGCCAAATCGGCATATGGCGGGCAAGTGTTGCCGCGATAGTTTTTATCGTGCCATGCGGGATCAGGTCGGTAGCCGCGCCGCTGCATTTCGTCCATGATGAGGACGTGATAGGCATAAAGCAGATAGGGGCTGTGGGTGAAGACGTAGTTCACGGTGGCGTGCGGCCGGCTCCAGCCGTTACCGCGCAGGGCGGCGCATTCTCGGTGTTGGCCGAGCAGTTGGGCACGTGGGAGTTGGGGAATAAGGGTTTGATGCCATAGGCGCATGATGGAGTCTCCGTAAAAAGTGCAGGCTGCTTTTGGGTAATGGAAAAGCAGCCTGCACATCGAAATATGCAGGTTGCCTGTCGTTTCAGCCGTTGAACAGCCAAGGTTGGCTTTGACGGCGCGGCCCAGCAAGGAGCGACACGCTCGACAGCAGCAGCATGGCGGGCAGGACTTTGGGGAAGATGGTGCCGCCCCATGCGAACAGCAGGGCGAGGGTGTTGGTTTTTTTGCGGATAATCATGGTGGTTTGTGGGGTGGGAAATGGATTTCAGGCTGCCTTAGTTTGCACACGTTAAGGCAGCCTGAAAACGTGTTTGCCTGCTTTGCGCCAAGCCTAATCAATAACGGCTGCTTTTGCCGTGGCGGCGCTGGTCGCTGCCGTCGGAATAATTGCCGTCTTTGCCGCTGGGGATGCTGCTGGCGTTGGGCGTGAGCTCTCTGCCGTATTCACGGAACTGCTGCACTTTGCGGTCAAGATTTTCCTTGGCGATTTCGCCGTCTTCGCGGTCGTCGTAGCTGCCTTTTAGGCGGCGGATTTGCGCTTCGGGCGAGTTTTTATCAATGTCTATGCCTTGCGTGGCGGCGGTGCGGTTCACCAGCGTGCGCACGGCGGGGATTTGATACGCGCCAAACAGCGCAATCGCAATCAACACCAGCCAAATTAAGGCTTTAACGTTTTGCGGAATATACATGGCAAATTTCCTTTCTGTTTTCTAATCAACAAGACTATCGGGCAACAAGCCAGCGCCGTTCCATTTTGCTTTTCAGGCTGCCTTTGCATGGCGCGGATGATGTTTGCCAACCGCGCCCTGCCCTTTTTCAGGCTGCTGCTATGCGGATGGGCGGCTGCGGCGTTTGCGCTTGGGCGCGGTCTAATTGGCGATGCAAGGCGGTGTAACACTCGGGCAGCAGCTCGCGCATCATGCTCAGCTGGCGCGTGAGTACTTGGGCTTGGGTGGTGTGGCTGCCATGCTCGGCATCGGCTTGGCTTTGCAGCTGCGCCAACTGCGTATCCAGCGCGTTTAAGGCAGCCTGAAACTCGCTTTCGCTGCTTGTGGCGATGTTTTGCAGAATATGCACAACCTGCTCGGCGGTGGGGTAGAACGTGGCGAGAAATTGCTGCTCGGCGGCGCTGTCGGCTTGGATTTTGTCGCGGTATGCGCCCAGCGCGGAAATGTAGCTAATCAGCGAATAATTGATTTTGAGCAGCATAAAGCCGTCTTCCAGCTTATCGCGGTGTTTATCGGCTTCGCTGGACATATCGGATAACACGCTAGATAGCGCGGCGGCTTTGTCGTGGCTGGTGCGGCGGGCGGCGCGATAAGGGATGTCTTCGCGGATGCCGTGTTGCAATTCGTCTAACACGGCGGTTAAGTAGCCCGCGTTGCTTTGGATGGCTTCGGTGCTGGTTTTTTCCAGCGAGATGTATTTCCAGTCGGGCCACAGGTAATACACGGCGATGCCCGAAATCAACGCGCCCAGTATGGTGTCGATGATGCGCGGCACAAAAAAGCCTGCCACATCAAAGCCCATAATGGCGAAGTTCATCATCGCTTGGATGGTGATGAAAAAGATGGAATAGCTGTATTTATTGGTGCGCGAATAGAAAAACAGGCTCACGAATATCACCGCGATGGCGAGCTTGTCCACCAGCGTGAGCGCGAACACGGGCAAGATAGAACCGACTAACACGCCGCCGATTGTGCCGATGATGCGGTGGAGCAAGCGGCTTTTGGTGGCGGAATAGTTGGGCTGGCACACAAACACGGCGGTGAGCAATATCCAATAGCCAAGGCTTAAATCGTTGTCGTTCAGGTGTTGGCTGTTGATGATGTGCACCACGATGCAGCACACGCAGGCAATTATCGCCATGCGCACGGCGTGGCGGAACACGGGCGATTTGAGCGTAAGCTGTTGCTTGAAAATTTGCCATGCGGTTTTGAAGTTGTTGTTATCAAGGGCTTGGATGCGGGTTTGCTCGCTGGGCGTGGTTAGGCTGTGAATATCGGGGTTGCCCAATTGGGCGAATTGTTGGCTGATGCGGGCTAGGTTATCCAGCAGGCGTTGCACGCTGTATGGCGATGCGCCGTTTTCGCTGGCGTGCGCGGCGTAGTAATCCAGCGATTGCATCGCGCCTTGCGTGGCGCGGGCGAGCTTGGGCGAATCGGTGTATTCGGTGTTGCGGCGCAGGTTTTGGGCAAATTGTTGGCAGGCTTGGGCTTGCAAGCGGATGAGCCGCTCAATGCGGTAGATTAAATCGGTGTGGCTCATTTGCTGGGTGAAGGTTTGGTAGTGCATATGGCTGGCGGACATCCGCTCGTGGATGTCTTGGGCGATGAAGTAATAGCGAAGCATTTTGGCAGTGCGCGGGTGGCGATGTTGCCCGCGCATTCGGTAAAACAAGGCGTTGCGGCAAAGGTTGAAGCTGCTGATGACGCGGCTGTTGGTCATGGCAAGCTGGATTTGCTGTTGGTCGTGTTCGTCGATTTCGTCGGGATCAAAAAAGCTGGCTTTGCTGTTCAGGTAATCGGCAAGGGCATCGTAGGCACTGGCGATGTTTTCTTGCACGGGGCGATGGGGGAACAGAAGGTGCGCGAGCAGGGTAAACAGCGTGTACAGCAGCGTGCCGATGATGATGAGCAGCGTGTTGAGATAGGGCGCGGCGTGCGGGTCGTGGGTGAGCGTGGTGTAGATGGCGACGGCGAGCGTGCCAAAGGATACGGTGCGATAGCGTGTACCCGCCGCGCCCAATAGGGTGAACACAAAGGCAATGGCGGTGAACGCGATGGGCAGCGCGATGGGGCTGTTAAAGGTGAACTGCACGGCAAGCGAGCTGATGGTGAAGGCGATAACGGCAAATAATACGTTTTTAAACTTGCCCGTTAGCCCGTTGTCTAAATCCACCAAGCCGCCTGCGATGATGCCGAGAATCAGCGCGGCAAAATATTGTTCCTTGTTGAACCGCCACACAAAATAGGCGCACAAGCTGGCGCTGATTAACACGGGCAGGGTGTTGATGATTTTTGTGTTAATGGCGGGGGTTTTCATGATGCAATCGCGTATGCAAACGTGCGTTAAAAAAGGTTAGCATTTTAACGCTAAATAACAAAGTAGGCAGCCTGAAAACGCAGTTTCTGCGAAGCTAAAACGCAGTTTCTGCTTGGCGCAGGCGATAATCTGTTTTCAGACTGCTGTTGTGTTTTTCAGGCTGCCTTTGCGTGTTTCAGGCTGCCCTGCCCCGTGCTAAAATCGCACTTTTTCGTTTAACCATTTTTTCGTTATCAATCAATATGTCCCAAATCACCATCACGCCCAGCCAAACCCAATTTGAAGCCACCGCCGATGAAACCATTCTGGAAGCTGCGCTGCGCCAAGGTTACAACCTGCCCAACGCTTGCCAAAGTGGTATGTGCGGAACGTGCCTTGCCCAAGTGGTGTCGGGCGATGTAGCGCTGGGCGATTATGATGAATTTGCGCTCACCGATGAAGATGTTGCCAACGGCATGGTGTTGCTGTGCGCTTGTCGCCCGCAAAGCGATGTGGTGATTGATTTGCCTGCTTATCAAGGCGCAAAAACCATCATGCCGCGCACCATGCCTGCGCGCGTGAGCATGATTGATATACGCGGCAAAATGGCGCTACTGCGGCTGGCGTTGCCCAAATCACCGCCGTTTAAGTTTTATGCGGGGCAATATGCCGATATTTTGTATAAAGGCACGGTGCGCAGCTATTCGCTTGCCAATGCGCCTAGCGACAACGGCGTGATGGAGTTTCATGTGCGATTGCGCGAAGGCGGTGTGTTTTCGCCTGCGCTGTTTTCAGGCAGCCTGAAAGTGGGCGATGTGTTGCGCGTGCGTGCGCCATTGGGCTCGTTCACCTTAAACGAAGAAAGCAATAAACCGTTGATTTTTGTTGCCACGGGCACGGGATTTGCGCCGATTAAATCGCTGCTGCAACACCTGCGCGACACGCAGCCTGAACGCAGCGTGCATGTGTACCACGGCGCGCGCACCGCCGATGGCTTGTATGACGAAGCCGCCCTGCGCGAGCTGTTGTATTTGCTGCCTAACGCGCGTTACACCCCTGTGCTTTCCTGCGGCAACGAAGCATGGCAAGGCGCGTGTGGGCATACCACCGAGCAAGTGTTGCACGATTACGCCGATTTATCAGGCTACGAAGTTTATGCCTGCGGTTCAATAGAGATGATTCGCAGCAGCAAGCAAATCTTCACCCAACAGCGTGGGCTGCCTGAAAACGCGTTTTACAGCGATGCCTTTACCGCACACACGCCCGAAGCCGCAGCGGCAGCCTGAAAATGCCTTGCGGATTGCGCCGCAGTTTCGCCATCCCATTTTCAGGCTGCATCAGTCTTTAACCCCCACCCCGCTTTCAGGCAGCCTGAAAGCGTTTTTTATCCCATTTAGCCATCTCATCATGCTCAACAAACAATCCGCCATCCGCATCGCCTATCTGCGCGTGCTCGCCTTTGCCATCGCCGCCTTTGTGGTCAATACCACCGAATTCATCCCCGTTGCCATGCTCACCGACATCGGCAAAGGCTTCAACCAATCCGCCGCCGACACGGGCATTATGATTACCGTGTACGCATGGATAGTCTCGCTTTCCTCGCTGCCGCTGATGCTGCTGTTTGCCCAAGTGGAGCGGCGCAAGCTGCTGTTGGGCTTGTTTGCCGTATTTATCGCGGGGCACGCGCTGTCGGTTGCCGCGTGGAGCTTTCCCGTGTTGCTGGTTTCGCGCGTGATGATTGCGCTTACCCACGCGCTGTTTTGGTCGATTACCGCCGTGCTGGTGATGCGCGTCGCCCCGCGCGGCAAACGGCAGCAAGCCTTGGGCTGGATGTCGCTGGGCTCGTCGATGGCAACCGTGTTGGGGCTGCCGCTGGGGCGCATCATTGGGCAAGCGTTGGGCTGGCGTGCTACTTTTGCCCTGATTGGCATCCTTGCCATTGGCGTGATGCTGTTGCTGATGAAAATACTGCCGCGCTTGGAAAGCAAAAATTCAGGCTCGCTCGCCAGTCTGCCGCTGCTGGCGAAACGTCCGCACCTGCTCGGCTTATACGCGCTCACCATCATGATGGCAACCGCGCATTTCACCGCATACAGCTACATTGAACCCTATGCGCTCACCATCACGCAGCTATCAGAGCAAATGACCACTTGGGTGCTGCTGGTGTTTGGCGTGTCGGGCATGGTGGCGAGCATGCTGTTTGCCCGCTTCTACCCGCGCTGCCCTAATCCCACGCTGCTGATTTCGGGCGCAATCGTGCTGCTGTCGCTGCTGCTGCTCAAACCGCTGGGGCATCACCCCGCCGCGCTGTTTGCGCTGATTTTCGCGTGGGGCATCGGCATCGCCTGCGTGAGTTTAAGCATGATTGGGCACGTGATGCGCTATGCGCCCGATGCCGCCGATGTCGCCAATTCCATCTACTCCGCTTGCTACAACGTGGGCATTGGCGGCGGCGCGTTGCTGGGCGGCATCGTGATGCGCACCAACACGCTGGGGCTAGCAAATATCGGCTGGGTGGGCGCAGCGTTGGCAGCGTTAGCATTGCTGATTTTTGTCTGGACGCAAAAAGCATCCACGCCTGCCACAGCGCACTAAACGGTTTTCAGGCTGCCTTGGATACACCAAAGGCAGCCTGAAAACAAGAAAGCCGCCTAATTATAGGCAGCTTGCTAAACGCCAACGGCTTATTCGCATTTCAATTTTTGCGCGATGTTGCCAAAGTTTTTATCCGCATATTCGCACATCTCATTGCGCTGCTTTTGCGTGGCATCGTGCAACGAATGTTTCAAAACCATGGTATTAGTAGCATGGAACGAAGCCGTCTTTTCACCTGCCTTCGCAAAACACGCATCCGCACGTTTAAAATATGCCTCGCAGCTGGCAGGCAGATTGCTTAAATTATGCCCACCATGCTCTGCATGATCATGCGCCCATGCAGATGCGGCTGCCAAAGCCAAAACGCCAGCCATTAAAGTTGTTTTTTTCATCTTAAAACTCCCTTGTCGTCGTTTAAAAACATTACCAAATCCCCAAAAAATGCGTTTCATCAAGAATTTAGCAGCGCTATCATAAAGAAGCCGATTGGCGTTGTAAAGTTAACCTATTGGATTATCAAGAGTTAATCTATTTGATTATCAACGCAAAAATCCATCCACGCAGCCTGAAAACCAAGTTCCCATGATAGACCTCCACACCCATTCCACCATATCCGATGGCGCGCTCACGCCCAGCCAATTGGTGCAAGCCGCCGCACAAAATGGCTGCCGCCTGCTCGCGCTCACCGACCACGACCACACGGGCGGGCTTGCCGAAGCGCGCGCCGAAGCCGAGCGGCAAAACATTCAGTTTATCAATGGTGTAGAAATCTCGGTAACATGGCGGTATCGCACCATCCACATCGTTGCGCTGGATTTTGACGAACACAACACCGCGCTGCAAACCCTGCTCGCCCAAGTGCGGCAAGGGCGGATAGAACGCCTGCACCAAATCGCCACCAAGCTCGCCAAAAAAGGCATTATCGGCTCGGCAGAAGGCGCGCTCGCCCTTGCCGCCAACCCCGAAATGGTCTCGCGCACCCACATCGCCGATTGGCTGGTGCAACAAGGGCACGCCCGCAACAAACAACAAGCCTTCACGCGCTATTTGGGCGACGGCAAAAGCGCATCCGTGCGCCACCAATGGGCAGAACTGCCCGCCGCCATCGCCGCCATCAACGAAGCAGGCGGCCTCGCCATCATCGCCCACCCCATGCGCTACGACCTATCCGCCACCGCGCGGCGCAATCTGTTTGACGAATTTCGCGCCTTGGGCGGACGCGGCATGGAAGTGCACAGTGGCGCATGCAGCCTGAACGACCGCCTGAACTACGCCCAAGCCGCCGCGCGACACGGCTTGCTCGCCAGCGCAGGCAGCGATTTTCATCGCCCACACGATTACAGCGGCGGCGTGTTAGGCGCTTGCCCCGAACTGCCCGCCATCTGCCAACCCGTTTGGCAATACTTCAAACAGCCGTTCAGGCAGCCTGAAAACCATAAGGCAGCCTGAAAACGCCTTCGCCAGCCTTTACCAACCAACCGCCAAGGAATCCCCATGCAATTCACCGCCCAACACGTCTCCCACACCATTGAAAACGACATCCTAATTATCGCCTTTGCCGACAGCCACAAGCCAGACCCCGATAACTATCTGATTTTGCAGCGTGAAGTGGATGATTTAGATTTTTACGACTACGAAGTCAATCGCCGCGAATATTCGGGCAATGGCGGCATCGCGCGCGCCGTCATCGCGCCCACGCAGCTGGTCTTGCACTTTCGCGCCGACCAAAAAATCCACCAAGACGGCATCACCACGCTCACCATCAACCACACCGCCGATGCCCAATTAGCCCATCACCTGCATTATTTGCTGACAGAAGCCGATTGCGACGTGCAACTGCTCGCGTCCGCATCAAGGCAGCCTGAAACGGAGTAACACCATGAAAATCATCAGCAAATTTAAAGATTTCTACGATTTCAATGTCGCCAAATACGGCGTTGATCCGATTTTGATTTTTGACCGCCGCGCGCACGAAGATTTGCCCGCGCCCAAAACGCTGCCCGCGCCACCGCCCGAAGAACACGGCACGGGCGTTACCCTGTCTTGGCTGTATGTCGGCAATGCGCGCGTGGCGTTGTTTAACAGTGGCGAGCGCGTGTACAGCGCGTTGGACATCGTTAGTGCAGACGCCGCATGGGGCGGCGTTCGTTTTCACGACGGCTGCGAATTTAAGGTCTGCTTTTACGATTACGACTATCTTGGCAAAAGTCTAGACGATTATTTTACGGACGATGCCGCACGGGAAAGATTGCGCAAGCGGCTGCGCCCTTACCGCGATATTCCGCTGCTTTTGCTGTATTACGCCGAAGATGCGGCAGGCGGTGCGGGCAGCTGGCTTAACAAGCTGCAACCCGCCTATGCCGCCAATCCGCAGCTTTCCGCGCTGGACGTTTACCTTGACCCCGATTTTGTCTGGCAGAAAATCGTGGAATATTTGTCGCTGCTGAAAAGCGAAGCCGAAGCCCGCCCCGAGCCGCTTGCCGATAATCTGAAAATCGCCAGTAAGGGCTTTGACAACAAACGCTCGTTTCGCCCGAAGATGAAAAAATAACGCCAAAGGCAGCCTGAAAACCAGTTCAGATGCACGTTTTAGCTTCACTCGTTTTCAGGCTGCCTTTGTCGCATCCATATATAATCCCCCATTTTCAACTTTCCACCCGAAAGCCCACCATGTCCAACCAAACCACCAAATACCTAAAAGACTACCAAGTCCCCGCCCATCTCATCCCCAAAACCGAGCTGCTGTTTGACATCTACCCCGATCACACGCAAATCCAAGCCACGCTGCACATCATGCCGCAGCAAGGCGCAGGCGATTTAATCCTGCACGGCGATGCCCAACTGCTCGCCGTCCAAATCAACGACGAAACGCAGCCTGAAAACACCTACACCCTGCAAAACGACACCCTTGCGCTGCACCACACCCCCGCCGCGCCGTTCACGCTCACGCTCACCACCCGCGTAGAACCCCAGCACAACAAATCCTTTGACGGGCTATACGCCAGCGGCGACAATCTCTACACCCAATGCGAACCCGAAGGCTTCCGCCGCATCACCTACCACCCCGACCGCCCAGATGTAATGAGCATCTTCACCACCGAAATCCGCGCCGATCAAACCGCCTTTCCCGTGCTGCTGTCCAACGGCAATCTTGTTGATTCAGGCAGCCTGAAAAACAACCGCCACTTCGCCATCTGGCACGACCCCTTCGCCAAGCCCAGCTATCTTTTCGCCCTAGTCGCAGGCGATTTAGCCTGCCAGCGCGACCACTACACCACCCAAAGCGGCAAACGCATCAATATCGCCTTATACACCCGTCACGAAGACGCAGGCAAAGTCGGCTTCGCCATCCAATCGCTGAAAAACGCCATGCAATGGGACGAACAACGCTTCGGTTTGGAATACGATTTAGACACCTACATGGTCGTTGCCGTGGGCGACTTCAACATGGGCGCGATGGAAAACAAAGGGCTCAACATTTTCAACACCAAATACGTGCTTGCCGACCCGCACACCGCCACCGACGCCGATTTTGAAGGCGTAGAAAGCGTAATCGCCCACGAATACTTCCACAACTGGACAGGCAACCGCGTAACCTGCCGCGACTGGTTCCAACTCTCGCTCAAAGAAGGCTTAACCGTATTCCGCGACCAAGAATTTTCCGCCGACCGCGCCAGTCGCGCCGTGCGCCGCATAGAAAACGTGCGCCTGCTGCGCACCCACCAATTTGCCGAAGATGCCAGCCCGATGGCACACCCCGTGCGCCCCGCCAGCTATGTGGAAATGAACAATTTTTACACCATGACCGTGTACGAAAAAGGCGCGGAAGTGGTACGCATGTATCACACCTTTCTCGGCGAAGCAGGCTTTCAGCGCGGCATGAAACTCTATTTTGAACGCCACGACGGGCAAGCCGTAACCTGCGACGATTTCCGCGCCGCAATGGCAGATGCCAACGGTGTGGATTTCGCCCAATTCGCGTTGTGGTACAGCCAAGCAGGCACGCCTGTTTTAGACGTCTCAGGCAGCCTGAAAAGCAACGGCGAATACGTTTTGCACATCAAGCAAACCATTCCGCCCACGCCCGATATGGCGGATAAACAACCGATGATGATGCCGCTTGCTGTCGCCTTTTTTGACCAGAACGGCAACAAAATCCCATTTAGGCAGCCTGAAAACGAGCGCAACGAGTTTCGGCGTAGCCAAAACCCCGAACCGCGCAATGACGCCGTATTAACGCTTACCCAAGCCGAGCAAGATTTCCACTTCACGCTGCAAACAAGCGGCAACATCACCCCATCGCTGCTGCGCGGTTTTTCCGCCCCCGTGCGCCTGAACTACGCCTACACCGATGCCGAGCTGGCACTCTTGCTCGCGCATGACGACGACCCGTTCGCCCGCTGGGAAGCGGGGCAAACCCTGCTGCGCCGCGCCATCGCTGCCAACCAAAGCGCGCTGGAACATCAAACGCCGCTGCCCGCCCATGCCGCTCTGATTGCCGCGCTGCGCAACATTCTCACCGCCGAAATTGACCCCGCCTTCAAAGCCATGCTGCTGAAACTGCCCGCCGAAGCCGAGCTGTGGAGCGGGCAAAGCAACATCCACCCCCTGCGCATCAGCATGGCGCGCGAAGCCCTTGCCGATGCCATCGCCCAAGCCCTGCACGGCGAATTGCTTGCCGCCGCACTCAACGCCCGCGAGCAAGAAAACGCTGACAAGCGCGGCAAAGAAATCGCCGTGTATGAATACAATCCGCGCGATGCGGGACTGCGCGCCCTGCAATACGCCTGCTTTGATCTCATCCACCGCTTTGACGACAGCACCGCCATTGAGCAAGTGTTTGAACATTATGACGAAATTGCCCGTAAAAACATGACCCACGAATGGGGCATCCTAAACGCCATCAACCACAACCCCAGCCCGCTGCGCGACACCCTGCTGGCACGCTTTGCCGCCAAATACGACCACGACCCCTTGGTGATGGACAAATATTTTAGCCTAATTGCCAGCAGCCACCGCCCCGACACACTCGCGCAAGTGAAAGCTGCCGTGCAGCATCCGCGCTTTGATTTGGGCAACCCCAACAAAGCCCGCGCACTTATCGGCGCGTTTGCCCGTAACGTGCCACATTTTCACGCCACCGACGGCTCAGGCTATGCCTTTGTTGCCGAAAAAATCCGCCTGATTGATGCCTTCAACCCGCAATCCGCCGCAGGCTTGTGCCGCGCGTTCAATCTCACCCCCGATGTTGAGCCGCACCGCCGCGCCCTGATGCAACGCGAATTGTTCCAGCTTGCCGCGCTGGATAATTTGTCCAAGGATGTGCGCGAGATTATTGAGAAGATTTTGGGGCAGCCTGAAAAATAATCCCAGCAAAGCGAAGGCACGATTTAGCGATAAATACCCAACCGCGCCTTTTGGCATTTAGGCAGCCTGAAAAAGGGTGATGCGCTGGAAAAAGACAGCCTGAAACAGAGTTCAGCGCAACCCAAACACGATATGCCGTTTTCAGGCTGCCTTGTCTTGCGATGATTGTGGCAGCCTGAAAAATAATCCCAGCAAAGCGAAGGCACGATTTAGCGATAAATACCCAACCGCGCCTTTTGGCATTTAGGCAGCCTGAAAAAGGGTGATGCGCTGGAAAAAGACAGCCTGAAACAGAGTTCAGCGCAACCCAAACACGATATGCCGTTTTCAGGCTGCCTTGTCTTGCGATGATTGTGGCAGCCTGAAAAAAGGTAATACGCTAGAAAAAGGAAGCCTGAAATAAAGTTCAGCGTAACCCAAACGCAAGATGCCGTTTTCAGGCTGCCTTTTGCCTTAATACGGTTTTCAGGCTCCCCTACTCAGGCTGCACTACAATGATTACAGCAGCCTGAAAAACCAAAAACCGTTCGGCATTTCACCAAACGGTCTCTCATCTGCTCAATAGCCATTTCAGGCTGCCTTTGCACGCCTTACCCCATTCATCCCCCATTATCACCACCCTACTGCCCCACCCCACTCGCGCCCATCTCATCAAACTTCGGCGCAAGCATGGCAGCGTTGCCCATTTTCGGCTGCCATTTGCTTTCCACGCGCCATTTGCCTTGGGTATCTTCCAGCCGCAAATACCAATGCACCGCAGGCGGCAGCGCGTTGAAGCTGGCAAGGTATTCGGTTTTATCGCCCATCATCGGCACATTGCTGGCTTTAAGCGGCACGGTTTGGTCATAGGCTTTTTTGGCGGGGTGCAACAGCAAAAGCTGCATCGGCGCGTTTTTGTCAAAATCACCGCCGATCAACACTTTGGCAGCCGTGCCATCGTTGTTAAACAACACTTGCGCTTGGATATGGCGCTTGGCGGCGGCTTCATCGCGCTCAATCTGCATATTGATGTATTTGCCTTCTTTGTAGTAATCATCCGTAACCATTTCATCGGCGTGCGTTTTTGCCAGATAAAACGTGTAAAACCCTGCCACAACCACCGCGGCAGGCCCGCTCATCAATATCCAAGGCCAGCGGTGTTTGTACCACGGAGCAATCTTCTGGCTGGGCTGTGGTGTGGTCATGCTTACTCTCCAATAAAGATAGATTTTTCTTGCAACTCACGCGCTTCGTTTTCAGGCTGCCCTGCCACGCGATATTTGAACGTAAATTGAATCGGATGGCTGCCCTTGTCCGCGTATTCAGGCTGGGTGGCAACTTGCACGGGCACGGTGATGATGTCGCCGCCTTTAACGCTGATGCCGTTTTCAGGCAGCCCTGTTAGGCGGATGTCTTCCAACCCCGACACGCTGGCTTGGATGATTTGCGTTTGTTCGCTGGCGTTGCTGATGCTGAGGTTGTAGGTGTTTTCCAGCAAGCCTTGTTTGTTTTCGCGCACCATCACGCCGCGGTCTTTAATCACATCAATTTGAATGGTGGCGCGCGTTGCCAGCCCAACCAACAGCCCAATAACCGCCACCAGCAGCATCACGCCATAGCCCACCACTTTCGGGCGCAACAGCCGTTTTTTCACATCGGCATCGGTGTATTCGTGTTTGAGTACGGCTTCGGTGGTGTAGCGAATCAAGCCGCGCGGATAGCCCATTTTGTCCATCACTTCATCGCAAGCATCAATACACGCCGCGCAGCCAATGCACTGATATTGCAAGCCATCGCGAATATCAATGCCCGTGGGGCAAACTTGCACGCACATCGTGCAGTTGATGCAATCACCCAGCGGGGTTTCTTCTTTGTTGGCGGTTTTTTTGCGCGCGCCGCGTGGTTCGCCGCGCTCCACATCGTAGGAAATCACCAGCGTGTCGTGGTCAAACATCGCGCTTTGGAAGCGGGCATAGGGGCACATATGCAGGCACACTTTTTCGCGCAAAATATGCCCAAACAGCCACGTTACAAAACCATAAAAAACCGCCGTGCCCAAGGCGATGCTGCCTGCTGTGCCCGTAAAAATGGCGGGCACGAATTGGCGAATCGGCACAAACCAGCCTGAAAACGTGATACCTGTCCAGCCTGCAACGATGAAAATAATTAAATATTTCAGCGCTTTGATGCGGATTTTGCGCAAATTCCACGGCTCTTTGTCTAGTTTCAAGCGCTTGTTGCGATCGCCTTCAACAAAATGGTCTATCCACAGCATGATTTCGGTGTAAACCGTTTGCGGGCAAGAGTAGCCGCACCAAATGCGCCCTGCGATGGTTGTCCACCAAAATAGCCCAAAGGCGGAAACAATCATCAAGCCTGCGAGATACAGCATATCGGCAGGCTCTAGCACCATGCTGAATAGATAAAAATGGCGTTCTTCAATGTTGAACAACACGGCTTGCCGCCCGTGCCACATTATCCACGGCATCACATAGAAAAAAAGCTGGGTGGCAACAATCATAAACACGCGAAAATTGGCAAATTTGCCGATGGCGCGTTTGGGGTGAATGCGTTTATTGCTGTGGAACTGGATGACTTGCTCTTTAACAGCGGGCTTGGCTTTGGGCGCGGGTTTGGGGTTTTCAGGCTGCCCTTGTGGATTGGCTGGCATGGTGTGTTTCCTTTTGGCTGTTTTTGGTTTTGTTTGATTTTATTGATTATACGAGTAAACGTGATTGATGGGGTTTGCGGTGGGAATAGCTTTTAACAAAAGGCAGCCTGAAAACGAGCGAAGCAAATTTCAGCGAAGCTAAAACGTGCATCTGAACTTGTTTTCAGGCTGCCTTGGGCGGGCAACGGCTGCTTTGCTTTGCGCCAAGCGCGAATGCTTTTCAGGCTGCCTATTGGTTATTCCCAATAGGCAGACTGAAAGTTTAACGCGCAGGGTTTACATCATTTTCAGCCGTGCGATGCGGTTGTCTAGGCTGGGGTGGGTGCTGAGCATGGAATCTTTGGCTTCGCTGGCGATGCCCATGGCGGTCATGTCTTTGGGCAGGTCGCTAGTGTGCCCTTTTAGGCGCTGCAAGGCGGCAATCATTTTGGGCGCGCCGACTAATTTGGCTGCGCCTGCATCGGCGCGGTATTCGCGTTGGCGGCTAAACCACATCACGATAATGCTCGCCAAAAAGCCAAACAACAGCTGCAACACAAAGTTCACCAGCATATAAATGCCGTTGCTGCTGGATTCGTTTTCGCCGCGCCCTTGCGCCACCACGCTGGCGATGATGCGGGCGAAAAACACCACAAAGGTGTTCACCACGCCTTGAATCAGGGTGAGCGTTACCATATCGCCGTTGCCAACGTGTGCCATTTCGTGTGCCAACACGGCTTCCACTTCGTCGCGCGTCATGCTGTTGAGCAAGCCTGTGGACACGGCAACCAGCGAGCTATTACGGGTTGCGCCTGTGGCAAAGGCGTTGGGCTCAGGCGATTGGTAGATGGCGACTTCGGGGGTTTTCAAGTTCCATTGGTGGGCTTGGTTTTGCACGGTTTGCAGCAGCCATGCTTCGATTTCGTTGCTGGGTGTGGTGATGACTTGCGCGCCAACGGAATGCTTGGCGATGGTTTTAGACAGCAGCAGCGAGATGATGGAGCCTGTGAAGCCGACTACGGCGGCGTAGGCGAGCATTTGTCCCATGTTGCCGCTGCGTGAATTGATGCCCAGCAGGCTCAATACGATGCTGATAACTAGAATAACGGCGAAGTTGGTAGCAAGAAAAAGGGCGATGCGCTTCATGTGTGTTCCTTGTGGTTTTCAGGCTGCCTGAAATCGGCGGCTGTTTTTGGGGAGTGGGAAAAGGGGTGGATAGTAATGGATGTGCGGCGCGAATCAAAGTGGGGGCTTTGAAAAACTATGCAAAGGGCGCGATGCAAATGGGCGATGTGAACGGCGGTTATTGGCGTGGAAGCAACACGGCGCGGTGGGCAACGGGCGCAATATTCGGCAGCCTGAAAACGCTTAAACCGATCGGCGCAAATCCGCGCGGTTCTTGGGCTGGGCGGTTTTCAGGCTGCCTGAAAGGTAGACAATAATTCGCTGTGCAACAGCGCGCCTTGCAGGCTGCTATCGGAGCGGATATTGGCGATGGCGATGCAGTGGTTTTGCTCGTTGGCGATGATTGCCCACACATGGCGCAGGGTGGGCGGAATGTTGCATTCTTGCAGCAGTTGGAACACATTTTTGCGCCCTTGGGGCATGGCGATGCTGTCGTGTTTGTTGGCGGAGCGTAGGCAGCCTGAAAGCGTGTGCACGGGGGGCGTTTCAGGCTGCCATGTTAAGCCTGCTTGCTCGGCGATGGTTTTCAGGCTGCCTTTTTGCGGCTGCTGCCATGCTAATTGGGCGAACAGCGCATCAGGCAGGGCAAACAGGGTTTGGCGATGCAAAATGGCTTTGCCGCGCGGCAGTTGCCATGTGGCGCTGTGGGCGGCTTCATCTAGCACGCGGGTGAAATCGGCAAGGCTGCGTTTGCTGGGCGTGCCCAGCGCGTGAACATGGGCGAAGTGGTGCAGCATTTGGCGGCGGCGCAAGGGACTGAGCTGTTGCCACGCGGGACGGGAGAATTGTTGAGTTTGTGCGTGGATGCGTTGCCAATCTTCGGCGATGATTTCGTTTAACAAGGCGTATTCATCTTGCAAGGTGGCGATGGTGCTTTGCAGATGGGCGCGGGCATGGGGCAGCCTGAAAACGAGTTGCGGCAGCATTTCTTGGCGCACCCAATTGCGCAGCAGGCTGGGGTCTTGGTTGCTGCTGTCGTTTACATATTCTAAGCCGTGGGCGGCGGCGTAGGCTTCAATTTCGGCGCGGCTGTGGTTGAGCAGCGGGCGCAACAGGGTCTTGCCTTGCCACACGCGGCTTGCGGGCATGGCGGATAAGGCGCGGATGCCACCACCGCGCAGGGCAGCAAGCAAAAAGGTTTCTTGTTGGTCGTCTTGATGATGCGCCAGCGCGATGGCATCGCAGTCTTGCTCGGCGAACACGGCATAGCGGGCGGCGCGGGCGGCGGCTTCAATGCCCTGCCTTTTCGGGTTGATGCGCACGCGCTCGGCGGCAAAGGGGACGTTTAACCGAACGCAAGCATCGCGGCAAAAGTCTAGCCATTGGTCGGCATCGGGGTTTAAGCCGTGGTGAACATGAACGGCGGACAGCGTAAATGGATGGCTAGCACGCAGACTGGCGAGCAGACGCAGCAACACAATGGAATCCACGCCGCCGCTTAATGCAAGGCAGATGCGTTGATGCGCGGGGATTTGGGGGGCGATGGCTTGGGGCGAAAGGGGCATAGTTGGCAATAAAAAAGTGGGTTCAAAAGGCAGCCTGAAAGCCGATGGCTTCAACGGAGTTAAAACGCTGTTTGGCGTGGCAACAACGGCGCATTTAGCTTTCAGGCTGCCTGAAATCAAGCGTTTGGTATCCATACGCCAACATGGTAGCCGTTCAACAGCGCAAGCAACAGCGCGGCATAATGGCTGGCACGCGGCATAATGGCTGGCACGCGGCGGATACGGTGGCAGGACAAGGCGAGCGATGGCCAATAAAAGCAAGGCAATATGCCCAAAATACAGCACAGGAAACAGCTCAAACCACATCTGCCACGCACTCATCGCCTGCGCATTGCCCACATTGGCTTGCGCGGTGGGCGAAAAAGAATGCAGCACAAACAGCCCGCTAAACAGCAGCCATGTGCCGCTCCAAAACGCCAGCGCAGCATAATCGGCAAAGCGAACATGACTGGGCACAGGATGGCGCACGGCGATTTAGCCATAGCCAATCAGGCTGGCAAACTACAAAAAATAAACAATATAAGTCAATAACATAGTAGGGGCTTAGGAAGCAAAAATCATTTTAAAGGATCACTCCGCAACATTTTCAGCAGTACTTTGTACAAATCATCATGCCTGTAATTGAAGCGAAATTCAGTTTCTTTCAGATGCAAGTAAAACGTATGTTTTGCTACACCATGTTGTGTATCAGATGGTGTTTCGCATAACTCCAAAACGACTCAATACCGTTAATGTGTTGCGCTCCATGAGCAAACTCATTTTGCCCGTGATACACCCTAAAATGCTTTGCAAATCCCATATCAATCAAACCATGATAACCGCGCCATCCGTCAGTATTGATGACGCTCTCAATGGAGATATGTCCGCGTATAACCTTTTGTAGCGTGGCTTTGGAGGCATCGGGTACGATTTCCGTATAGACCTTATCGCCCCGTTTGAGTACCCCAAAGACGATGGTTTTACCACCAGCACCGCGTCCGCGTTTGCCACGAATACGCTTCGCACCAAAGTAGGATTCGTCAAGTTCCACAACACCATCAAAAGGAGTTTGTTGCTCACATTCAGCAGCTAACCGTTGCCGTAATTTCAAGAATAGCGTATTGATACTTCTGACACTGATGCCAGTTAATCTGGCAGTATCAGAAGCAGTCAAATCCAAGGCAAATAGCCGTAGAATTTGACGAAATTGTGGTTCAGAAATTTTGCTGAACTTTTGATACTTGTTTTTTAATTTCATTTCAGAAGCTTATCACTGATTTGGGTGATTTTGCTTCCTAAGCCCCCATAGTATTTTCAGGCTGCCTTGATGACGTTTTCCAGCATCCGCCCGATGGCAAGGGCTTGCTGGGCATAAGGTTGTTGATATTTGATAACCACCGCGCTGCCGTACACATGGTCAAAGCGCACCCAACCGCCAATGGCGTGCAGCGCGTATTGCGGCTGCTGCGCGCGGGATAATTGGGCATCGGGCGCATAGCCAGCGAGAAAGGCGGTTTGCAGGGCTTGCATGGTTTTCAGGCGCGCACCGCCCTGTATGCGCGCGGGGATTTCTATGCTGTGCCACGCCGCTTGGTGGTGGTTGTCAAAATACAGCGGCGACAGTGCATAGCGTTGCACATAATCATCAAGCAGTTGATTTAACATGGAAAACAATACAGACTCATCATCGTGGCGCGGCAAAAGAAGGATGGGCACAATCGGGCGGCAGTTGCCATGTTTGGGTTTGGTCGGGGCTTAACGGCGCGAGTGTACCGATGGTGTAAAGCGAGTTTTGCATAATAGGTAGCCTGAAAACTAATAGTTCAATGATGTAAACAGGGTTTAACGGTTGGTTTTAATCGGCTCAACTTGCTGCGCTTGCAACACGGGCAAAATCAATTCTTTGTCTTCGGCAAATTCAATCATCAAGCCATAAGGCTGCTGAAAAATCTCCACCACCACGCCGATTGCGCCTGCGGGCAAAATCTTGCCCCCCAAGCTAATCGGTTCCAGCGTGCGAACGGTGTCAAACAATTGGTAATGCGTCATTTTTCAGGCTGCCCCATTAAACAAAAAAATTAAACAAAAAAATTAAACAAAAAAACATCTTGCCGTATTGCGCCAAAGTTGCACAAATTTTCAGCAATTCAAAATTATCCTGCGATAACAAAAAATTAAGCCAGTTATCCACACCTTGTGCACGGAGTTTTCAGGCTGCCTTGGGTATAACGCGCGCAACTGTTTTGGTAACGCCTATGCGGCAGCCTGAAAAGCAAAAGTTAATCAAACCCGCGCCCCTTGCAACGCCTGCCAAACCTGCAACGCATCGCGCGTTTCCTTTACATCGTGCACGCGCACAATCTTCGCACCCTGCTGCACGGCAAACAGCGCCGCGGCAACGCTGCCTGCCACACGCTCGGCAGGCACTTCGCGCCCCGTAATCGCGCCAATCATGCTCTTGCGCGACACGCCCACCAGCTGGGGCAGATTGTGCCGCAGCGGCAAGGCATTGAGCTGCTGCATCAGCGCGATGTTGTGCGCCAGCGTTTTGCCAAAACCAAAGCCCACGTCCAACACCATGCGCTCAGGCGCTATGCCCGCCGCCAAGCAAGCATCCACCCGCGCATCCAAATACTGCGCCACTTCCGCCGCAATGTCGTCGTATTGCGGATTATTCTGCATATTTTCAGGCAGCCCTTTCATGTGCATCAAGCAAACGCCCACCGCCGACTGCGCCACCGCTTCCACCGCGCCATCGTCTTCCAAACCCTGCACATCGTTGATGATGTCCGCCCAGCCCTTTTCCAGCGCCAAACGCATCACGCTGGCGCGGCGCGTATCCAAGCTAATCGGCACATCCCAGCGCGACAATTCCGCCAAAATCGGCTGCACGCGCTGCCATTCCTGCTCAGGCGAAACATAATCCGCATTTGAGCGCGTGGATTCGCCACCGATGTCCAAAATATCCGCGCCATCGTTAAGCAGCTGCTCGGCGTGTTCTAAGGCAGCCTGAAAACTGCGCGAATACGTTCCGCCGTCTGAAAACGAATCGGGCGTAAGGTTGATGATGCCCATAATCTTGGGCGCGGTAAGGTCTAGCGCAAAACGAGCGGTTTGCCACATCATGATGATTCTCTTGTTTACAAAAAAACGGATGATAGCGCAGGAAAGACGGTTTTTCATGCCAAGAAAGCGCACAGCGATAAAGTTCCGCTATAATCCGCGCTTTTTTCAACAAGGAACACCTATGGATAACCCACAATACTACGGCGCAATCAGCCGCTTTTTTCATTGGGCGATGGCCGCCGCGTTCGCATTTATGCTGTTCACCGCCATCATGTTTATGCAAGAAGATTACAGCTGGATGGGCGCGCACAAAACAACAGGCTTCGTGCTCACCATTTTGGTGGCGCTGCGCGTTATCTGGGCAGCGATGAACGCCAAAAACCGCCCGCATGGCACGCTGATGGTAAAAATGGGACACGCCGCCATTTATGCCTTGATGATTGCTGTGCCCGTGATTGCACTGATTCGCCAAGCAGGCTCAACACGCGGCGATTTCGTGGTATTTGGCATGACCATCATGCAAAAAGCGCCCGCAGAAGTGCAATGGATGACAGGGCTTGGCAACGCCTTGCACGGCAAACTCGGCTTTTTGCTGTTTGCGCTGGCAGCGGGGCATATTGTGATGGCGATTGTGCACCAAGCCAAAGGCGAAAAAATGCTTAACCGCATGATTGGCAAATAATACGGCAGCCTGAAAACGGCTTGGCAAACACGTTTGGCATACAAGCTAAACGTGTTTTTTTGTTTTCAGGCTGCCTTAATCCGCAAGCGCGTCATCGGGTTAATAACAAACAAACCCATTTCAATTCAACAATCTAATCAACAAAATACCAACAATTTTCCACTTTCCACCCCAATCCCCCTTGCTCCCCATGCCAAATTTCACTACAATGCGCGGCAGATTTAAGCCCTATCCCCCAACCACCGGGGCTTAAATTTAGAAACGCCGCGAGCCCGCCCATCCCCGCTTGCGGCGTTTCGCTGTTTACGCAATTCGTAACTTGCCAACCATTTTAATCAACGATAAACGCAAAAAATCGCCAGCAATAGCCAGCGATTTTTTAATAGCGCACCCGACTGGGATCGAACCAGCGACCTTCGGCTTCGGAAACCGACACTCTTCCAACTGAGCTACGGGTACAAACAAAGAGCGCAAGGATACCCGAAAAGCCGCGTTTAGGCAAAAAAATCTCTGTTTATTTTGGCTTGGAATCCCAGCCGCAAATTCAGTATAATCACGCAAAATCATGTTAAGCTCAATTAACATTTACTTTGAACACAACCCTAATGGTGAGAAATATCCCATGAATTCAAAAAACAAAACCCAAGGCTCAGCCTTGTTTACATTGGTTAGCGGCGTGGTAATTGTGGCTGCTGTTGTTGGCTTGTTGATGAAATTGGCAAGCAGCGGTTATTACGCGGATGTGGAAGCAACCACCAAAGAAGCCACTGCAACGCGCATTATGCCAACAGGGCAATTGGTTGTGGGCGCGCCCAAAGACATCGCCCCTGCGCCCGCGCCTGCCGCGGCAACACCAGCGCCCGCAGCCGCTAGCGATGCTTCTGCGCCTGCTGCCGCATCCGATGCCGCTTCTGCCCCTGCATCTGGCGGCGGCAATGACGATGCCCAAGTGGCACGCGGCGCGGAAATCTTTGACAAAACTTGCAAAGCCTGCCACGGCGCAACTTCGCCTATCCCTGGCGCACCCAAAGTAACCAAAAACGATGAATGGGCGCCGCGCATCAAACAAGGCGAAGACACGTTGGTGCAACACGCCATCAATGGCTTTAACGCCATGCCGCCCAAAGGGGGCAACACCGCATTGAGCGATGACGACATCAAAGCAACGGTGCATTATATGGTGAAACAATCGGGCGGCTAATCACGCATTGCCACACACGCAAAACCGCATGGGCATACGTTTCATGCGGTTTTTCGTTTTCAGGCTGCCTGAATAATTCCGTTATAATCCGCGTTTCACATACACACCAAGGAAAACAACCATGCCTAAAATAACCGTTTTGCCCCATGCCGAGCTTTGCCCCGAGGGGAAAATCATTGAAGCCGCGCCCGAGGGCGAAACCATTTGCGATGTGCTGTTGGATAACGGCATTGAAATTGACCACGCTTGCGAAAAATCATGCGCTTGCACCACTTGCCATGTGATTGTGCGGCAGGGGTTTGATAGCTTGCCCGAGCCGAGCGAGATTGAAGAAGATTTGCTAGACCAAGCATGGGGCTTGGAAGCGGAATCGCGTTTGAGCTGCCAAGCGCAGGTGTGCGATGAAGATTTGGTGGTGGAAATCCCGAAATATACGATTAACCATGCGCGTGAACATTGAGCGCAGCGCAAAAAAGGCAGCCTGAAACGGCTGCTTTTGTGCTTTCAGGCTGCCTCAATTTATTTCTCTTCGTCATTCAGCTCATCAATCGGGATAAATTCAATCACAACATCGCACATGTTGCCCGCTGTATCGTAGCCCAAATACACGGGATAAAAGCCATCGCCCCAGCCCGAACGGAATATCGGCAAAGATACTTTGCTATCGGGCAAGGTGCAATTAGCCCAATCGCCATATTCGCTTTGGAATGCGGGCTGCGCTTCGTAGCTTTTTATCAGTTCATCGTCAAAAAAGTCATCATAGAGATTGAAATATTCATCTTGGGCGCGGCATTTTTGTTCAAAGGCGGTGTAAGCCTTGAACGTTTGTTCGTCCATAATCGTGGCTAAACCTGCATCCACAGGAAAACCAAAATATTCGCCTGCTTTTAAATCGCTCAAATCTTCATGCCCTCGCAATGCTGCGTGATAGGCAACGGGTGTGTGGTCGCTGAACTTCACGCGCACGGCGGCAATGCACTGCTCATCTTCCACCACCATTGCCACGATGTTGAATTTTCCTGTGGGTACAGTTTGAAAGTAGGGGCGCATTTGCTTTGGGTACGCCACGGGGTCAAACGCCATGATTTTGCCTATGGGGAAATGGACTTCGCCCATATCTATGTAGTGCAGTTTTTGCCCGTAGGCTTCACTCTGTCCAAACACGTCGCCATAGGGTATGCGTGGGGTAAGAATGTGCTTCACGTTTTCATATTGCGCCAGCCATTCGGGTGTGGGGAATTGTGGATTGTTCATGGGTTGGGTCTTCTCCATTGGAAGGTTCTTAAAACCTGTATTCACTATAAAAGGCAGCCTGAAACGGCTGCTTTTGCGTTTTCAGGCTGCCTAAAATGTTTGGAAAAGCATCTTAGGCAGCCTGAAAACGGATTGCGTAAACGTTAAACGTTAATCACTACGCAAATTAGTGCGCGTGGTGTTCGCCACCTGCATCATGCCCATGCATTTGCGCTGCGCCAGCTTGCATCGGTTTCACGGTTACGGTGATTTTTTGCGGTTTGGCGTTTTTGAATTTGAGATTTAGGTCAAATTTATCGCCTTCTTGCAGCGGTTTTTTCAAGCCGAAGAACATGATGTGGTAACTGCCGCGTTTGAGCTCTTGGGTTTGACCTGCGGGCAAAGGAATGCCGCCTTTCACTTCGCGCATACGCATCACGCCGTTGTCGTTCACATGGGTGTGCAATTCAATTTTGTCGGCAAAGTCTTTGCTGGCGGTGGCAGAAACCAATTTGTCATCTTTTTTCTCAGTATTGGTTAGGTTTACGAATGCGCCACCTTGGGTCATGCCTTGAACGGTGGGGTATGCGTAGGCTTCGCCTGCTTCAATGCCGTGGGCGAATGCGCTGGAACACACTAATGCTGTGGCAAGGGCTAATACGGTTTTTTTCATGGTTTTGAATCCTTTTAAAAACGATTTTCAGGCTGCCGATTATGCAAAAGGGGCAGGCATTTGGCGGAGTTGCCAAAGCAAGGCGATTATAGCGTTATTGCCCTATAACGGCAATTTCAATTTTAAAATTCAGATACTTACTTTGGATTACACCTTTTGCTTACTTTGGCTTACTGCTTTTCAGGCTGCCCTATTCTGCGCGTTGATAGGCGCGTTGCACAGGGCGCACCGCATCGGCTCGGGCTTCGTCTATCTTGATGGCGATTTGCTTGGGTTCATTGGCATATTGCTGGGCGATTGCGCCCGTGTTCACGCTTTGGGCGGCGGCAAGCAAAGCAAGGCAATGGGCGCGCTGGGGATAATCGGCTTCGCTTTTGCCCAACCTGCCTTGTTGATCGCATTGGCACACGTTTAAGACAGCCTGAAAACGCTCGCCGCGGCGAAATGCATCCATTTTCTTGAATAATTTGATGATTTTGCCCGCGTTTTTAATATTGCCGATGTTGTGGATTTGAATATGGTATTCGCACACCAGCTCCGCCAATTCCGCGCATTGCTTGGGCACGCGCCAGCGCTGGTTGATTTGGCGAATGGGAGCAACGCCGTTGATGTCGTGCCCAATGTGTTTGGGCAGGATATCGGGTGGCGTGAGCGCTTTACCAACATCGTGCAGCAGCGCGGCATAGCGCTCGGGCAGGGTTAAGCCGAGCGTGGCGGCGCGTTGCAGCGTGAGCAGCGTGTGTTCACCCGTGTCAATTTCGGGATGATATTCGGCGCGTTGCGGCACACCAAACAGCGCGTTCACTTCGGGCAACAAAATGGCAAGCGCACAGCATTCGCGCAAAATTTCTATCATGCGGCGCGGTTCGTTTTCCATTAAACCTTTGGCTAATTCTTGCCACACGCGTTCCGCCACCAGCGCATCCACTTCGCCCGCCGCCACCATGTCGCGCATCAGGCACATGGTTTCGGGGGCAACGGCAAAACCGTAGCGCGCGGCAAAACGGGCGATTCGCAAGATGCGAACGGGGTCTTCGGCAAAGGCAGGGGAAACGTGGCGCAAGATTTTGTTTTGCAAATCGCGTTGCCCGCCAAAGGGGTCAATCAGGCAGCCTGAAACGTCCTGCGCCATGGCGTTGATGGTTAAATCGCGGCGCAGCAAGTCTTGTTCTAGCGTGATGTTTTTATCGGCATGAAAGGCAAAGCCTGCGTAGCCCTTGGCAGTTTTGCGCTCGGTGCGGGCAAGGGCGTATTCTTCGCGCGTGTTGGGGTGCAAAAACACGGGGAAATCTTTGCCCACAGGCTGATAACCCTGCGCCAGCAGTTCGTCCGCTTCCGCGCCCACCACCACCCAATCGCGGTCTTTAACAGGCAAACCAAGCAGTTGATCGCGCACCGCGCCGCCAACCAAATAAATTTGCATAAGATTGCTCCCAAAAAAGTTTCAGGCTGCATGATAAGGCAGCCTGAAAATTAGCATAAGCATTTACCAACGCTTGCTCGGTTTTTGTTTACATTATTTTCAGGCTGCCTTTGGATGCATCCCAAGGCAGCCTGAAAACACAGATTAAGACTTGCGGTATTTCGTTAAATACGCCACGGTTAAAATCCCAAACCATATCGGCATATACAACAAACCTTGCAGCGTGTCGTCATCGCGTGAAAACAAATACAGCGCGAACACCAAAAACGCCAAGCACACCCAAGCCATTACCACGCCACCAGGCATTTTGTAAACCGAAGTCTTGTGCAACTCAGGGCGCATTTTGCGGTATTTGATATACGACAGCAAAATCATCATCCACACAAAAATAAAGCCAATGCTGGAAATGGTGGTTACCACAGTGAAAATCTCCATAATGCTGCCTTCTTGATACAGCAACACAGGACCAAACACCAAAAACGCGCAAGAGAACAACAACGCAGGCGCAGGCACGCCGTTAACGTTCAATTTGCCAAAAATGCGCGGCGCAACATTGTTGCGAGACAAGCCAAACAGCATCCGCCCTGTGGAAAACATACCGCCGTTGGCAGACGAAAGCGCCGAAGTCAGCACCACCAAGTTAATCAAGCTGGCGGCAATGGGAATGCCAATCAGAGTAAACATATTCACAAACGGACTCATGTTTGGGTTCACCACATCCCACGGTGTAACCGTCATAATCACTGCCAACGCCAACACATAAAACACAATCACGCGAATAGGAATGCGGTTAATCGCCGCTGGCAAATTGGTGTAAGGGTCTTTGGTTTCTGCCGCTGCCGTGCCCACCAACTCAATGCCCAAAAAGGCAAAAATCGCAATTTGGAACGCCGAGAAAAAGCCGTTGATGCCATTAGGGAAAAATCCGCCTTCGCGCGCCCACAAATGGCTTAACGAAGCCTTTTCGCCCGAATTAGGGTCAACAAAACCCGTTATAATCAAATAAGCGCCCGTCGCCACCAAGCCCAAAATGGCAACGATTTTAACCAGCGCGAACCAAAATTCCATTTCGCCAAACAGCTTTACCGTCAGCATATTCATACTGGTCATCACAATAATGCAAAACAGCCCAGGCAGCCAAAGCGGAACATCGGGCCACCAAAACTGCATATAACCTGTGATGCCAACAATATCGGCAATGCCAATCACCACCCAGCAAAACCAATACGTCCAGCCCACGAAAAAGCCAGCGCCAGAGCCTAAAATATCGTGCGTAAAATCGGTGAACGACTTGTATTCCAAGTTAGACAGCAGCAATTCGCCCATCGCTCGCATGATAAAAAACATGAAAAAACCAATCAGAATATAGGTCAGCAGCACAGACGGCCCTGCCAAATGAATGGTTTTGCCCGAGCCCATAAACAAGCCCGTGCCAATCGCGCCGCCAATGGCAATCAGCTGCAAATGGCGGTTTTGCAGATTGCGTTGCAAGTCATCGTTTTGTTTATTATGTTGTGTTTGCATGATGGTTGCCCCTTCAATTCAGGTTGTAAACAGGTTTGCAGTCCGCAAAATTTTCAGGCTGCCTTTTTTGTTTACAACGGGTTGAAACAAAAACACAGCTGTTACGCTGTGTTCCTAATGATGTAACTGAATGTAATATAACCGATGCCAAAACAAGTAAGCAAGAAAAAATTAACGTAGATTAACAAAAGGCAACCTGAAATTAGAAAAAATGTCTCGGACAAAATGTCTTCACACCATCTTGTAAACAGCAAAACATCATTAGCCCAAACCGTTATCCATCCAGCCAAAAGGCAGCCTGAAAACGCATAAACCTCGTTTCAGGCTGCCTCTCGTATCACAACACCCCCTGCTGCAAGGCTTGCATATTCGCCGCGATGACGCGCTTGGATTTTTCCATCAAATCAAAGCGCTCAGGCTCGTCCAGCCAAATTTTCACCAAGCCCACCAAGCTGCTTTCCAAATAAATCGCCGCCAATTCAATATCCGTGTTTTCAGGCAAACTGCCCTGCTCGCAGCTCAATTGCAGCGCATAAGCAATCTGCTTTTGAAACAAGCGATGATAGCGGCACGCCAGCGCGGTAATCGTTTCATTGCTGGCGGTTTGCTCGCATTTTAAAAACATCACATTGCAAAATTTATGCCGCTCTTTTTTGGTAACCAACGCCTCAAATAGCGCGTTGAGATTGTGCTGCAAATGCGTCCACACATCTTGTTTATCGCGCAAGGTTTCATCGTTAAACGCCGCCAAAAAATCGGCAAATTGCCGTTCAAACAAGTTTTCAAACAAATCTTCTTTATTTTTAAAATGCCAATACAACGCGCCGCGCGTAACACCTGCCTCTTGCGCAATCGCCTGCAATGAAGCGCGGGTAACGCCCTCGCGCCAGAAAACTTCCAATGCAGCATCCAGCAAATGTTGCCGTGTTTTTTGCGCTTCGGTTTTGGTTTTTCGCATCCTTACTGCTCCCTGTGGCTTGTTTTTAAAAAAAGGGGCTGTCCTAGATAACTCAGGAAATTCCACTTAAGTTAGAATCTTC
>CAUQQW010000012.1:0-28893 GCA_963520365.1 uncultured Kingella sp. | reverse complement strand
AGTTGGATGCTGTATTGATGCTCGGGGGCGTGGCGGATGGTTTGCCCGTGGCAGCCGATGGCGGTGATGTTTTCAGGCTGCATTTGGCGTTGGGCGAGCAGTTGTTGCACGGTTTGGGCGTAGATTTGGCTGAGCTGTTGGGCAAGGATTTGGCTGCGGTGCAGCTCGTTGTCGCTGCTGTTTTGCAGGGCGAGTAGAGCGGTTTTCAGGCTGCTGGGGTAGGGAATAAAGCTGTGGGCGATGGCGCGTTGCCATTGCGTATCTTGCATGGCGATGAGTACGGCATCTGCGCCGTCCATGCTGGTGCCTGACATGATGCCGATGTAGTGTTGAATGGGCATGGGCTGTCCTTGGGGGAATGATGTTGCGATGGGGTTTAAACGGTTTTCAGGCTGCCTTTGGGGGATTAGGCAGCCTGAAAATTATTCGCTGTGGGATTGTTGTTGCGCTTTTTCTTGTTGCTTGGCTTCGTTGGCAAGACGGCGTTGGCGGCGTTTGTCTAATAGCGCGTCGCGGCGAGCGATTAAACCTTGGCGGCGGTGGTAAAGATGATAGCCCGCCCATGCCGCGCCGATGGCGCAGACGATGTATAAGCCGTATTGGAATTGGTGGACTTGCTTCATCAGCCAGTCTTTGTTTTCCGCGCCGAAATGCCCGATATACACCCAAATGGGAACGGATAACACGGCGGCCAATCCATCCATCATCAGCCAGCGCCCAAAGGAAACTTTGCCGCTCATGCCAGCGGCGAGAAACATTGGGCTGCGCAGCCCTGGCAAAAAGCGGGCGACAAACATTACGCGGTTGCCGTATTGGTCAAATTTCTGGTTGATAAGGGCTTGGCGTTTGGGGTTGAGCATTTTGGCAACGGGGCGGAATTTGAGAATTTGCGCGCCGTAGTGCCTGCCCAGTAAAAACATGATGCCATCGCCAACCAATACGCCTAACACGCCAGTAACCGCCATTAGGTGTACGTTTTTATAGCCCAAGCCAGAAATCACGCCGCCAGCAACGAGCGTGATGTCTTCGGGGATGGGGATGCCAAAGCCGCAGAGTATCAACACAAAAAACACGGCGGCGTAGCCAAACTGGATAAAGAATTGTTCAAGAAGAGCGAGCATGGTGGTTTGCTTTATTGTTGTTGGGGTTAAGAAGGCAGCCTGAAACGAAGTTCAGCAGAGCCAAAAGGGCAAAGGCAGCCTGAAAACTTGATGTGCGAAAGGGCAGCCAGCATCAGCGGCGAAAACCGCTTTTCAGGCTGCCTTGGCAGATTATTGCTGCTGAATAGACTGTGCAATTCGTTGGGCGCATTGCTCGGCAAGCATCGCGTTATCGGCTTCCACCATCACGCGCACAACAGACTCCGTGCCCGAAGCGCGCAGCACAACGCGCCCCCGCTCGCCCAATTCTTGCTCCGATTGCGCCAACGCCGCTTGTGATGCGCTTTGCCAATCTTGCTCTTTTTGGATGCGAACGTTAATCATGGTTTGCGGATAGGGCTGCCAATCTACGGCAGTTTTTAAATCCTGCCCCAATTCGCGCAGCGCGGCGAGCACTTGCAAGGCAGAAATGGTGGCATCGCCCGTGTTGTGTTTGTCTAGGCAAACAATATGCCCCGATGCTTCGCCGCCAATCAGCCAGCCGCGCTCGTGCAATTGTTCCAACACATAACGGTCGCCCACTTGGGCGCGGGCAAAGGCAATGCCACGCGCTGCCAGAGCTTTTTCCATGCCCAGATTGCTCATCACCGTGCCCACCACGCCGCCAAAGCTCAAACCTTGCGCCGCGCGGGCTTTGGCGATGACGTAAATCAATTTATCACCATCGTACACCACGCCGTTTTTGTCCACCATCATCAAGCGGTCGCCATCGCCATCCAGCGCGATGCCGTAGTCCGCATCGTTTTGCAACACCGCAGCTTGCAGCGTTTTGGTGTAGGTTGCGCCAACTTTATCGTTGATGTTGTAGCCATTGGGTTCATCGCCAATGCTAATGACTTCTGCGCCCAGCTCGTGGAATACCTTGGGCGCGGTGTGATAGCCTGCGCCGTTGGCAGTATCTACCACCAGTTTTAAGCCGTATAAATCCAGATGGCTGGGGAAAGTGGATTTGCAAAATTCAATGTAGCGATCGGCGGCGCCTTCAATGCGGCGGGCGCGCCCAAGCTGGCTGCTGGGCAGCGTGTGCAATTCTTTTTCTAATTCGGCTTCAACCGCAAATTCCATTTCATCGCTCAGCTTCACGCCACCTTCGGCGAAAAATTTGATGCCGTTGTCGCTGTAAGCATTGTGCGAAGCGGAGATCATCACGCCACCGTCTAGCCGCAGAGCGCGAGTTAAATAGGCGATGGCAGGCGTGGGTAAGGGCCCTGTTTGCACCACGTTTACCCCAGCGGCGGTGAAACCTGCCACCAGCGCGGTTTCCAGCATATAGCCCGAAATGCGCGTGTCTTTGCCGATGATGACGGTGGGCTTATGCCCTGCATCGTGTTTCACCAACGCGCGCCCAAAGGCGCAGCCCAGTTTGAGCACAAAATCGGGGGTAATGGGAAACTGCCCGACTTCGCCGCGAATGCCGTCGGTGCCAAAATATTTTCTTGTCATGATGTTTTTCGCTTATGAGAATTTTCAGGCTGCCTTTGCGTTTTTCGGCAGCCTGAAATAGGGTTTGATAAGGTATCTTGACGAATATTGGCAATTGTAAAGAATTTACAATCAACACGCTATAAAGAAACTGACATTTTACGGCATTTTGCATTTCAGGCTGCCGCAAGGTTAAAAAATGCAAGCAAGTTGGCTGGGAAAGCAGAAAATTCGTTGGTACAATCGCGCCGCTTATTCGTTTTCAGGCTGCCGAACAAAGGAAACCATCATGCCTAATCCGTTTTACCAAAAACACATTATTTCCATCGCCGATTTATCCACCGAAGCCCTGCAATTGCTACTGGATACCGCGCTCAAACTCAAACACAACCCCAATCCCCATTTATTAGACGGCAAGCTCATCGCAAGCTGTTTTTTTGAGCCATCCACGCGCACGCGCTTATCATTTGAAACCGCGGTGCAACGCTTGGGCGGCAAAGTGATTGGTTTTGCCGACGGCGCGAATACCAGCGCCAAAAAAGGTGAAACCCTTGCCGACACCGCGCGCATCATCAGCAGCTACGCCGATGCCATCATCCAACGCCATCCCAAAGACGGCGCAGCGCGCGTGTTGGCAGAATTTTCGCGCGTGCCCGTAATCAACGCAGGCGATGGCACCAACCAACACCCCAGCCAAACCTTGCTGGATTTGGTTACCATCCAAGAAACCCAAGGCAGCCTGAAAAACCTAAACATCGCCATGGTGGGCGATTTGAAATACGGGCGCACCGTGCATTCGCTTGCCCAAGCCTTAAAACGCTTTGGCTGCCAATTTGCCTTTGTGTCGCCGCCCACGCTCGCCATGCCCGATTACATCACCGAAGAATTAGACGAAGCAGGCGCGGCGTGGCAAATCTTCCCCGATTTGGAAAGCGCGGTGGAATGGGCGGATATTCTTTATATGACGCGCGTGCAACGCGAGCGCTTTGACGAGCAAGAATTTGCCAAGATTCAAGGTAAATTTAATTTGCACGCCGCCATGCTTGCCCATGCCAAGCCCAATTTGCGCGTGTTGCATCCCTTGCCGCGCGTGGACGAAATCCACCCCGATGTGGATGCCACGCCGTATGCTTATTATTTTGAACAAGCGGCAAATGGCGTGTTTGCCCGCATGGCGATGCTGTCGTTGGCATTGAATGAAACGGTTTAAGCCCTCAAAGGCAGCCTGAAAACCGAATCCCAAACACAAGGAAATCCGATGGAAACCAAACAATTAAGCGTAAAAGCCATAGAAAACGGCACCGTGATTGACCACATCCCCGCAGGGCTGGCGCTCACCATCTTGCGCCAATTCAAACTGCTGCACCACGGCAGCGCAATCACAGTGGGCTTTAATTTGCCCAGCCAATCGCAAGGCAGCAAAGACATCATCAAAATCAAAGACATCATATTCAGCGAAGCCGATGCCAACCGCCTAGCCTTATTTGCCCCTGAAGCGATTGTGAACCACATTCAAGACTATCAAGTCGTGCAAAAATTGCGCCTTAAGCTGCCCAGCACCATCAGCGAAGTGTTTAGCTGTCCCAACGCCAATTGCGCCAGCCACAGCGAGCCTGTAACCAGCCGTTTTTATGTGCGCCAGCAAAATGGGCAAACCAAGCTCAAATGCCATTATTGTGAGAAAACTTATGCGCGAGAAGCGGTTGCCGAAGCGTGAAAGCGCAAAATCGGCTACAATGCGCCGCAATGTTTTCAGGCTGCCTAATGTATCGCAATAGGCAGCCTGAAAAACACTTTGCTCGCAATACTAAAAGGCAGCCTGAAAATGAATGCACTCACCCAATCTCCGTTCCAAATCAGCGAAGCGGACTATCTTGCTCGCTACACCCAAGAAAGCGATACGCGCTATGAATATATCAACGGCGAAATTTGGGCGATGGCAGGCGCATCACGTAACCACAACACGATTGCAGGCAATGCCTACGCCGCTTTGCATGCCCAGCTAAAAAGCAGCCCTTGCCAAGCATTTATCAGCGACTGGCGCGTTCAAGCGCAACATAATTATTACTACCCCGACGTAGTCATAGACTGCCAAGCCCAAGGCGACCAAGCCAACAAACCCGTGTTGATTATTGAAGTGTTATCCGACAGCACACGCCAAACCGATTTGACACTTAAACTGCACGACTACCGCCAAATCCCGAGTTTGCAAGAATACATCGTGCTAGAACAAAACTTCATGGCGGCGCTGGTGTATCGCCGCAGCGACGATTGGAAAGCCACCAGCTACGCCCAAGCAGACGACGTTATTTCGCTTGCCAGCATCGGCTGCACGCTATCGCTTGCTGATATTTACGAACGCGTAGAATTTGCAAAGAAACAAGCTGTTTAGGCAGCCTGAAAACCATTAAGTCCAAAATCGGATACCGCATCCGATTGATTTTATCCACCGTGTTCCCCGAACACCTGCTTGCTGCCCAGCCTTGTTATTGCGCTAGGCAGCCTGAAACAGAAAGTCAAACTATGAAACCCACCATCGCCCTAGTCGGCCGTCCCAATGTCGGCAAATCCACCCTGTTCAACCGCCTTACCCGCAGCAAAGACGCGCTGGTGCACGATCTGCCCGGGCTCACGCGCGACCGCCATTACGGCCACGGCCGCGTCGGCAGCAAGCCCTATCTGGTGGTGGATACCGGTGGTTTTGAACCCGTGGTGGACAGCGGCATCCTGCACGAAATGGCGAAGCAAACCCTGCAAGCCGTGGACGAAGCCGATGCCGTGGTGTTTCTCGTCGATGCCCGCACCGGCTTGACGCCGCAAGACAAAATCATTGCCGACCGCCTGCGCCAGTCGCCGCGCCCCGTGTATCTGGCGGTGAACAAAGGCGAAGGCGGCAATCATGCCGTGCTAGCCGCCGAGTTTTACGAACTCGCACTGGGCGAGCCGCACGTAATTTCCGGCGCGCACGGCGACGGCGTTTACTATCTGATTGAAGATATTCTGGAAAACTTCCCCGATGCCGACGAAACGCAGCCTGAAAACAAACACCCCGTGTTTGCCGTAATCGGCCGCCCCAATGTCGGCAAATCCACGCTGGTCAACGCCATTTTGGGCGAAGAGCGCGTGATCGCCTTTGACATGGCCGGCACCACGCGCGACAGCATCCACATTGATTTTGAACGCGAAGGCAAGCCCTTCACCATTATTGACACCGCCGGCGTGCGGCGGCGCGGCAAAGTAGATGAAGCAGTAGAAAAATTCTCCGTAATCAAAGCTATGCAGGCGATAGAAGCGGCGAACGTTGCCGTGCTGGTGCTGGACGCGCAGCAGGACATCGCCGACCAAGACGCCACGATTGCAGGTTTCGCGCTGGAAGCGGGCAGGGCGCTGGTGGTGGCGGTAAACAAATGGGACGGCATCAGCGAAGAGCGGCGCAACGACATCAAGCGCGACATCGCCCGCAAGCTGTATTTTCTCGATTTCGCCAAATTCCACTACATCTCCGCGCTCAAAGAAAAAGGCATCGACGGCCTGTTTGCCAGCATTCAGGCTGCCTACGACGCCGCCTTTATCAATATGCCCACGCCCAAAATCACCCGCGTGCTGCAAAGCGCAGTGGAGCGCCAAGCCCCGCCGCGCGCCGGTTTGGTACGCCCGAAAATGCGCTACGCCCACCAAGGCGGCATGAACCCGCCGGTTATCGTCATCCACGGCAATTCGCTGCAGCACATCTCCGATTCCTACACCCGCTATCTCACCCAAACCTTCCGCAAAGCCTTCAACCTGCAAGGCACGCCGCTGCGGATTCAGTACAACGTCGGCGACAATCCGTATGAAGAAACCGCCGAAAAAGTGAAAAACAAACCGCTGCGCCGCGCCAGCCTGAGCAACCGCATCGCCAAACGCGAAGGGCGCAAGGCGGAAAAAGAGCGCAACAGCGGCGGCAAAAAGAAAACCCGCCAAGTGAGCGTGAAAAAGCGGCATCAGTCTTGATGTTTTTGAATGATAAAGGCAGCCTGAAAACCTAGATTATGGGTTTTCAGGCTGCCTTTGTGCGATGGTGTGGCGGTTAATCATAAACGGCACGTTTACCGTATCAGCATGATGATTGCTTTAATGGGCTCAATGTTCAAACATTAAAAGGCAGCCTGAAAACCAGTAAATCTGTTTTCAGGCTGCCTTTTGCATGGCGGCGTGGCGGTTAATCAACAGATGGCGGGCTTATTGCATCAGCCCAAGCAAAACAAGCAGCAACAACAAAATCACGTTGCCAATAATCGTTTGTTTGCGCGTGGGCTTGGGTACGGTTTGTTTGATCCAGCCGAGTTTGCGCCCGAGCCAGAAAATCAGGCGCAGCGTCCATTCAGTCAACAGGGCGAGTAGGTCAATGATTAAGAAACATAAATCTGCCATATTTTGTCATTTTTTCGTTTTTGCTTTTCAGGCTGCCTTTGCATCGCGCAATAGGCAGCCTGAAAACTATCTGCGTTCAATATCGGGCGTATCCACGCGCACGTCGGCATTTTGCGCCCGATGCCGCAGCGCGTGATCCATCAGCACCAGCGCGAGCATGGCTTCGGCAATCGGCGCGGCGCGCAGTCCGACGCAGGGGTCGTGCCGTCCGTGGGTGGCGATTTCTACAGGATTGCCATCAATATCAATGGATTGGCGCGGCGTGGCGATGGAGCTGGTGGGCTTGATGGCGAAGTTGGCGGTGATGGTTTGCCCTGTGGCGATGCCGCCGAGTATGCCGCCTGCGTGATTGCTGGCGAAGCCTTGCGGGGTGAGTTCGTCGCCGTGGTAGCTGCCGCGTTGGGTAACCACGCCGAAGCCGTCGCCGATTTCCACGCCTTTGACGGCGTTGATGCTCATCAGTGCGTGGGCGATGTCGGCATCGAGGCGGTCAAACACGGGCTCGCCCAAGCCGACGGGCACATTGCGGGCTTCTATGTGCAGCTTTGCGCCTACGCTGTCTAGCGATTTGCGGACGCTGTCCATATAAGCTTCTAGCTCGGCGATTTGCGATTGGTTGGCGGCGAAAAAGGGGTTTTGGTTGATGTATGCTTCGCTTTCAAAGGCGATTGGGTGTTCGCCCACTTGAGTTACCCAGCAGATGATTTGGGTGCCGAACTGCGCGTGCAGCCATTTTTTGGCGATTGCGCCAGCGGCGACGCGGGCGGCAGTTTCGCGGGCGGAGCTTCTGCCACCGCCACGGTAGTCGCGCGTGCCGTATTTGTGCCAATAGGTGTAGTCGGCGTGGCCGGGGCGGAATTGCTCGGCGATGGCGCCGTAGTCTTTGCTGCGCTGGTCGGTGTTGCGGATGAGCAGGGCGATGGGGGTGCCGGTGGTTTTGCCTTCAAACACGCCCGATAGGATTTCTACTTGGTCGTCTTCGCGGCGTTGGGTAACGTGACGGCTGGTGCCGGGTTTGCGGCGGTCTAGGTCGGGTTGAATGTCGGCTTCGGTGAGGGGGAGATTGGGCGGGCAGCCGTCGATGATGCAGCCGATGCCTGCGCCGTGGCTTTCGCCGAAGGTGGTTACGGTGAAGAGTTGTCCGAAGGTGTTGCCTGCCATGATGTGCTTTCTGGTTGTGGGTTGGGATGGCAAATTTTAACATAAAGGCAGCCTGAAAATGGGGCGGGGGCGTTTCAGGCTGCCTTTGTGGGGTGGTAATAACGGTGGACAATGAAGTTGCCTGTTCTATGGTTGGGAAATAGTGAGGCAGCCTGAAAACGAGAAAATACGCTTTCAGGCTGCCTTTTTTAGTGGGGTTAATATTTTTCGTATTCTTCGGCTGGTATCGGGTCTGTGCCGAAGCGGTTGTTGCCTTTTGTGCCTTCTAAACCAAGCAAAATCAGTAAGATAAATATGCCTATATAAGGAACTAAACTAATAAAAACCCACCAGCCTGAGCGGTCGGTGTCGTGCAAACGGCGCACGGTAACGGCAAGTGTAGGCAGAATAGTGGCAAGCAGATAAATGAAAAACAATACCATGCTAACCATAAGACCAAGTGCAGATATATTATCTAAATTGACATTTCTGGTTGGGGTGTCAGGCGGGGTAAGGGAGATAATAAAGGCAACGATGATGCCCATAAAAATAAGCTGTATCCAGCCTATCTATTAGCGTGTATATCCAGAACTCTTTTCTACGCGCCCGCCCTCTCAATGTGATGTATTTTTTCAAAGCGGCTAGATACCATTTCATGTTTAAACTCCTTGAATTTTGGTTAAGAAATGAAAAAGCGCGGGATTTTAATTGTGTGGAGGGGGGGAATGTCAAGCGCAATGGCGGGGGGATTGGCACAATCGCTTAATGGATGGGCAAAAGTCATCCCTCGCTGATGAAAATAGCGAGGGTTTTTAGATTTTGGCTACGTTGAATTGCGTTTCAGGCTGCCTTTGCGATGGATGGGGCAGCTTGAAACGTTGGTGCTGGCTATCAGGGGTTATGCTACACGGGGTGCAGGGGCTTGCCCCTGCTCGTGGTAGGCGGCGAAACGCCTGCGCGGGCAAAGATAAGAAATGTTGAAAGGCAGCCTGAAAATGCTGAATGCTTGGGCGCGCTGTTTTTGTTGATTGCTTGAATGTGATGAACAATGGTGGGCAACGAGTTGCCCACCCTACGAGTTGGGTTTGGGCGCAAGCGTAAGGCAGCCTGAAAACGAGCGAAGCGAGTTTCAGCGAAGCTAAAACAGCATTTAAAAACATTTTCAGGCTGCCTTTTGCTTGCGGCTTTACCCGCAATCCATCGGCGCGGCAATTTCTATGCTGCTGTCGTGGAAGGCATCCAGCGTACCGCGGTGTCCGATGCTGATGATGATGCTTTGCGGTAAGCGTTGGCGGATTAGGGTGTAGAGGTGGGCTTCGGTGGGCTCGTCGAGTGCGGAAGTGGCTTCGTCTAGCAGGATAAGCTGGGGCGTGGCGAGCAATACGCGGGCAAAGCCGATGCGTTGCAGCTCACCGGGGGAGAGCAGGTGTTGCCAGTCTTGCTCTTCGTCTAGCCGCTCGGCAAGGTGGGAGAGTTGGCAGTCGTTGAGCGTGGCGATTAGGGTTTGGTTATCGGCTTGGATGTTGGGATAGCACAAGACGTGTTTCAGGCTACCTTGCGGAACGTAGGCGCGCTGGGGGATAAATAGGGTGTGGGCTTTTTCAGGCTGCCAAATATTGCCGCTGCTGCCAAAAGGCCATAGCCCTGCAATCATGCGTAGGGTGGTGGTTTTGCCGCAACCTGATGGGCCTTTAATTAGCAGGCTTTGCCCTGATGCAGCCTGAAAATTCAGGTTGTTGATTAGGGTGTCGCCGTTGGCGCGGTAGATGGTGGCGTTTTGGATTTTCAGGCTGCCTGATTGGGTTTGGCGTTGCGGTTGTTGGTCGTGGTGTGGCTCTTCCATGCTGATCATAAAGCCGTATAAACGCTCCAAGCGGGCGCGGTAAACGGTGAAACGCCCGTAAAACAGGCGGAAAAACGACAGCGCTTGCTGCAAGCGGGCGAAAGCTTGCACAGTTTGCTGGATGTCGCCGAGCTTGATTTGCCCTGCGAACAGGCGCGGGGCTTGCAGCAGAATGGGGAACAGTTTGATGCCACTGGAAAACATATCGTTAAAGCCGCTGAGCAACACGCTTTGGCGGGCGATGCGCCATTTATTGCGAATGATAGCGGCAAAGCGTTGATTAAGCGATTGTTTTTCTTGCCATTCGCCGCCGTAAAAGGCAACGGATTCGGCATGATCGCGGATGCGAATCAGGGAATAGCGGTAATCGCCGTTGAGTTTTTCGTTTTCATAATTTTGATGAATCAACGGTTTACCAATCCACATGGCAACAAAGGTGGCAAGAATCACAAAAATAAACACGAAATACACAATGCCATGCGGAATATTGATGCCGAACACGGTGAGCACGCCCGCCAAGTCCCATAACACAATGGCGAATTCCAGCGAAGTGAGCACGGAATTAAGCATGCCGCGCACAAATTCTATGGTGGAAACGATGAAATCTTGCGCGTCTTGCTGGATGCGTTGGTCTATGTTGTCGGGCGTGTGGCGCTTGGTTTGCAGGCGGTAATAGTTTTTGTCGCTCATCCAGCGCTGAATCAGCATGGCGTTGAGCCGCTCGCTCCATTTGATGGCGATGGCTTGATCCAGAAAATCGTTCACCGCGCCGTTAAACGCGCGCAGCAGCACCACGCTGGCATTCATGGCGGCAAACAGCCAAAACGCGCTGGCGTTCATTTCTTGCATGGAAGTGTATAGCCCGCTGGTCATAAAGGTGCTGAACACGTTGAGCCGCACTTCGGTGAGCAGCAGCAAGATCATGGCGGAAATCAGCAGCAAGGCGCGGCGGGCAAGTTTTTTGTCTAAACACGGGCGCAAGACGTGCCAAAATTCGCGCCCAAAGCGGGTGTATTTAAGCAGCCAAACCACAACAATCAAAATAACAACGACGCTGGCAAAAGTTTGTAGCAGCCAGATGGGGGTGGCAAAAAGCTCTTGCTGCCATTTGGGGAGTTTTGTGGGCATGATGGGGTAGGAAAAAAGAGTTAAGGCAGCCTGAAAGCGGGTTTGCGCGCTTTGGCGAAGTTAAAAGCGCGCTGGCAAGCAAACGCTCAGCGAAGCATTTTTCAGGCTGCATTGAAAGATTGGGGCAGAATATTTGCGGCAGATGTTTTGCCGTTTAGCAATTTGCGCGACAACGCTGCTGCATTTGTATTCAACAATATTCACAAAATACCAAAAAGGCAGCCTGAAAGCTCGTTTTGCCCGTTTAGCTTCGCAGAAGCTCGCAAACTCGCTTTCAGGCTGCCTTCAACGCATAATGCTTCGCGCAGATTAGAACGAATAATCCGCTTTCAGCCAGAAGGTGCGTGGCATGCCGACTACGGCGAAGCTGCGGTCGTGTGTGCCGCGTTGCACTTGCCAGTAGTTTTTGTTGAACAGATTTTCCACGCCTGCGCGTACGGTTAAGGTTTGGTCGTCGCGCACTTTATGCTGATATTTCACGCCAGCATCCACAAGGGTGTAAGACGGAAAGGTGTATTTTTGGGCGGTGTCTTGATAAGACTTGCCATAGTGCTGCAAGCCTGCGTTCAGCGTTAAGCCTTTCACAAACGGCGTATCCCATTCAATGCCTGCTTTGGCGATGAAATGTGGGCTGGCAACTTGCGGCGCACTCACCAATTGACCCGTATAAGTGGGCGAATCAATCAAATCGTGTTTGATAAATGACATACCCAAATAAGGACGCAAGGTTTTGTCCATCAAATTGGCGTAGGCGTTTAATTCCAAGCCACGCACGCGCTCTTTGCCTTGAACGTCGCCAGCGCTATGGCGCACGCCGTTGTATCGCCCTGCGCTGCGCCAGAAGGATTCGCGCGTGAGCTGATACACGTTGGCAGAAGTAACGATGTTGCCCCAGTTTTTGCGCACGCCAAATTCTAGCTGGCGGCTTACGCGCGGTTTGGACATATTGCCTTCATCGTCCACCGCACCGGGTTCAAGGTCTTCCAAGTAGTTGCCGTATAACACGAAATCGTTGTTAGGTACCCAAGCTGCCATCAGCATGGGGCTGAAACGATGCGCGCTGGCGTTGATGTTGCTCAGCAAATCTTTTTGTTTGACTTTTTGATAACGTCCGCCAAGGGTTACGCGGATGGTGTCATCCATAAAGCCCAAGGTGTCGGAAAGTGCCAAGCTCGGCGCGGAGAGTTCTTCATCGGTAACTTGAGTGCTTGGGGTGCGCATAATGGGCGCAGCGGGGAACACGGGGTTATAGATGTTTAGGTTTCGCAGCGCGGCAACGCGGGGGGCGCTCACAAAATTGCGATTGCGTTTTACAAAGTCAAACGCGGTGTTCCAGTTGTGGCTTACTGGGCCTGTTTGGAAATAGCCGAGTGCTTTTAGGTTGACGCTGGTGGTGCGAACGTGTTGATCGCGCGGTTGCGAGCCTTGTTGGGTGCACACGCCGCGGTTGTTACAAAACGCGTTGCGGTAGTTGCCAGCGGTATCCAAAATTTGCAACTGTCCGAAGTTGCCCGAATACAGCGAATCCAAATGCCCGATGCCGCCCGAAATGGCAACCCAGTCGCTTGGCTGCCAGTTGAACGTGAACATAATGGATTTATCGCGCGCGGTTTGCGCCTGCCATGAAGGCACTAAGTTGATTTTGCCATCGGGCGCATCAGGCAGCCTGAAATTAGAGAGCTGGATGTCTTGCACGCGGGCGCGTCCACCGCGCGTGGCGCGTTGCGAATAGGCGCCATCTAAGGCAGCCTGAAACTTCTCGCCACGGTAATCCACGTTAATGGCGGCTTCTTTGGTGGTTTCGGAATAGTGTTTGCGCGGAGTGTCGCCATCGCGGTATTTGCCGTTGATGCGCACGCCCCATTGTTTGCTTTCGCCAAAGCGTTGTCCTAAATCAAACGAAGGCTGCCAGCGGCTTTTGCCAAACCATGAAAAGCCGATGTTGCGGTTGCCGTTGTTGTCGGCTTTTTTGGTTTCAATGTTGACTGATGAGCCGACTGCGCCTTCGGGGTCCATGCCCACGGTGGCGCTGGATGCGCCTTTAATCAATTGCGCTGCGCCCACATTGCTGGTGGGCGAGCTGTATGCGGAATACATCCCTGCCAAGCCGTTTACGCTAAATTGGCGGCTATCAAGCTGCAAGCCGCGCACATATAAGCCTTGGATGGAGTTGGTTTCGCCACCAAACGACATCACAGAAGCATCGGTTTGGGCGATGGCATCCACCATATTGCGTGGGTTTTTATCGGCGAAGGCTTTTTCGTCGTAGTTCACCACGGTAATCGGCGCGGTGAAGGCGTTTTGACGACCAAGCAAGCCAAGGTTTACGCGGTCGCGCTGATAGCTGTTGGTGGCTTCGGAAATGGCGCGGGCGGCTTTGGCGCGCACGGTTACATTCTGCAAGGTTTGCGTTTGCGCTTCGCCGCTGGCACTGGCTTCGCTGCTCACTTCGCTTTGTGCGGTGGTTTCAGGCTGTGCTGCGCTGTTGTCGGCATTGTCTGCCACGGCAAATTGGGAAAAGCTCAAACCGAGCAGGGCGAGTGTGATTTTGTTTAATCTCATGATGTTAGCGGGTGTTAAGGTTGGTTAAAAAAAGTGCGCGATTATAACAAGGATGGACAGTAATGGGAATTGGTTTTATTTGTTTGGAATGTAAATTTTCAGGCTGCCTTGGATGGAGGGGAAATGGAGATGGGTGGGCGGTAATAAGGAGCAGGCATAGGCAGTCTGAAACCTTTGCGAAACCTGCAACTGATGGAGCGTTGGCGGCTCGCCAACATCGTAGCAAACCAGCAATGCGATGTTTAATAAGCGTTGGCGGGAGCCGTTGTCGTTCTATTTTAGGTTTTCAGGCTGCCTTGGGCTGTTGCGCGGCGTGTTGCCATGCTGTTATCTGCGCCACCACGCTGTGCCGTTCGTCATCATCGGCAAAAATGCTGTGCGGCAACACGATGAACTGGCTGCCAAACGCCAGCACCACATTGCCTTGCTGTTCGCCAACATGGGTGAGCGTTGTCCAGCTATACCAAACTTCGTTTTCTTGCGGATAGATTTGGCGGCAGCCTGTAGCATCGGCGGTGAATTGGCTTTCGTGCAGTAAATATTTTTGGCGCATGGCGCGGCGGATCGTGAAGTGTTGTGAGCAAACTATCAGCAGCAAGATGCTGCACCACAATGCGTCCAAGGCAAGCATCACGGCGTTGATGTGGTGAGCAATCTGCGCGTGGAGTTCGCTGTCGGCGGGGATGTCCCAATCTTGCAGGACACTGTGAAGCTGCTGGGTTGCGCTACGGATAAACAGGGCGGCGGCGGTGAGCAGCAGCACAAACAGCGCGAGCAGGATTTTGCCTTGATGGCGATGCTGGCTTTGGCGGGCAACAAGGTAGGCGGCTTGGGTGTAGGCTTGGGGGTTGGGCGGGAGTGTGTAGTGCATGGGATGGGCTCGGGTTGGTTTGACTACATTGGACTACATTTCAGGCTGCTGATGGGGCGGGACGAAGTGCGGCGGGTGGGGTTACGGCAATGGCAAGCGTGGGTATGGCGGCGCAACGCCATGAAAAAGGGGATGGGCTGCTACGGTTGCGTTTTCAGGCTGCCTTTGGGTAAATTTGATGCAGCCTGAAATCTAAAATCATGGCGATGGCTGGTTGCCCAATGGCTTTAATAGGCTGCAACCTTTGCAAAACCTGCAACCGATGGAGCGTCGGATGCTCGCCGACATCTTGGAAAATCAGCCATGCGATGTTTAATAAGCAATGGCGGCGAGCCGCCGCCGCTCCATTTTAGGTTTCAGGCTGCCTTACATTCGCGCATCAAGGCAGCCTGAAACTTTGAGCGCGGGGGCGAAGGCTGGGCAGCCTGAAATGGTTGCCCCGCGTTCCCTACGGCTTGCTTGCAAGCCGTGCGCTGGCAAGGGATGGGTTGGGTGGTGGGATGGATTGGGCGATTGCTATTTTGTTATCCGATTTTCAGGCTGCCTTTTAGGTGGTATGTGTTCACGCGATTAGGCAGCATGAAAATAGCTGCGCGGCATGG
This sequence comes from uncultured Kingella sp., assembly GCA_963520365.1. Taxonomy (GTDB): domain Bacteria; phylum Pseudomonadota; class Gammaproteobacteria; order Burkholderiales; family Neisseriaceae; genus Kingella_B. The sequence goes on along the minus strand of CAUQQW010000012.1, from coordinate 13,752 downwards.
GTTAGACTTTGTTTCAGGCTGCCTTTTATATTTTCAGGCTGCCTAAAACCGCCATACGCCGCGCTCGCTCACAAAATATCGCACGCAAATATCGTGGCTTTGCGTGGGCAGCATGGGCAGGCTTTGGCAGGCGAAGCCTGCGGCGATGGTTTGCGGTTTCAGGCTGCGTGGGCAGGCGGATAGGGTGCAATCGTAGTAGCCGCCGCCTTGCCCGAGCCGATAGCCGCGTGCGTCTATGCCGACAATGGGCAGCACCATGACGTGCAGTTTTCGGGCGCGGATTCTGTTGCCGCGAAATTGTGGCACTTGGATTTTGCTACGGCGGCGCGGGCGTTCGGGCTGGGCTGTTTTAACTCCGTTGAAGCCTGCGGCTTTCAGGCTGCCTGTGCGCATGATGGGATGGGGGGTGAACCAGAGTTGCAGGCTGCGTGGGGCGATGTAGGGCAGATAGACTTGTGCGCCGCGTTGTTGGGCGCTGCGGGCGAAGCTGTCCAGCCGCAGTTCGCTGCCGATTGCCCAATAAACGGCGATACGTTTGCCGCGTTTAATGAAGCGTTTGAGTTCGTTGTTGATGCGGCGTTCGGCGGCGCGGCGTTGGTTTTCAGGCTGCCTTTTGCGGGCAAAGCGCAGCGTGCGACGGATGTCGCGCTTGCTGGCTTGGGGCGATAGGTTTTCAGGCTGCTGAAATAGGGTGTTCATCAGCCGCGTCCTGTGCTGCCAAAGCCGCCTGCGCCGCGCTCGCTGCTGGCAAAGTCGTCCACCAGCTCAAACTGCGCTTGCACCACGGGCACAATCACCATCTGCGCGATGCGGTCCAGCGGGGCGATGGTGAAATCGCTCACGCTTCTGTTCCACAGCGACACCATCAGCTCGCCTTGGTAGTCCGAATCAATCAAGCCAACAAGGTTGCCCAACACGATGCCGTGTTTATGCCCCAGCCCCGAGCGCGGCAGGATGGTGGCGGCAAGATTGGGGTTGGCGATGTGGATGGCGATGCCTGTGGGGATGAGCGCGGTTTCGCCTGCGCGGATGGTTTGCGGCGCGTCTATGCAGGCGCGCAGGTCTAGCCCTGCGCTGCCTTGCGTGGCGTATTGCGGCAGGTGTTCGGCGATTTTGGGGTTGAGGATTTTGAGTTGGATGGTGGGGTGCATGGTGTTTCCTTGTATTTGGATTGCGCTAAGGCAGCCTGAAAACAAAAAACTACATCCAGTTTCAGGCTGCCTAAAAAACTGTTATGATACCGTAAATTTTCCCCCACGTTCTGTTAGGCTGTGTAAGAACCTGTATTTATTATTTGCCTAGGCAAATAGTGAACACAGGTTCTAAAAATCCAACAGATTTTTAGAACCTTCTCAAAAAGGCACACATCATGAAAATAGATGAGCAGTTGAAGCAAGCAGCGTTAGATTTCCACCAATTCCCCGTTCCCGGCAAAGTAAGCGTAACGCCGACCAAATCGTTGGCAACACAGCAAGATTTGGCGTTGGCGTATTCCCCCGGTGTTGCCGCGCCGTGCATGGAAATCCACGCCAACCCTGCCGATGCGTATAAATACACCGCCAAAGGCAATTTGGTGGCGGTGATTTCCAATGGCACAGCAGTGCTGGGCTTGGGCAACATCGGCGCACAAGCGAGCAAACCCGTTATGGAAGGCAAAGGCGTGTTGTTCAAAAAATTTGCAGGCATTGACGTGTTTGACATTGAAATCAACGAGCAAGACCCCGATAAGCTGGTGGACATCATCGCCGCGCTAGAACCCACCTTTGGCGGCATCAATCTGGAAGACATTAAAGCGCCCGAATGCTTTTATATTGAGCAAAAATTGAAAGAGCGCTGCCATATTCCCGTGTTCCACGACGACCAACACGGCACGGCAATCATCACCGCCGCCGCTGCCATCAACGGCTTGCGCGTGGTAGGCAAAAAAATTGAAGAAGCGACTTTGGTGGTTTCAGGCGCGGGTGCAGCGGCGATTGCGTGTACCAACTTGCTGGTGGCGCTGGGCTTGAAACGCGAAAACGTTACCCTGTGCGACCGCAAAGGCGTGATCTACCAAACGCGCGAAGACCGCAACAGCATGGATGCCACCAAAGTGCACTACGCCATCGCCGATAATGGACAGCGCACCTTGGCAGATGCCGTGGTGGGCAAAGATATTTTCTTGGGCTTATCGGGCGCGGATTTGCTCTCGCCTGAAATGCTGAAAACCATGGCAGATAAACCCTTGGTATTCGCCATGGCAAACCCCAATCCCGAAATCAAACCGCCCGTTGCCAAAGAAGCGCGCGCCGATGTGGTGATTGGCACAGGGCGTTCCGATTATCCTAACCAAATCAACAATGTATTGTGTTTCCCATTCTTGTTCCGCGGCGCGTTGGACTGCGGCGCAAGCGAAATCAACGAAGCGATGAAAAAAGCGGCGGTGTATGCCATTGCCGATTTGGCACACGAGCCCGTGCCCGAAGCGGTACGCGCGGCATACCAAAACCGCGATTTCAACTTTGGCGCGGAATACCTAATCCCCACGCCGTTTGATCCACGCTTGATTTCGCGCATCGCCCCTGCGGTTGCCAAAGCCGCAGCCGAAAGCGGCGTGGCAGCGCGTCCGATTGCCGACTTGGCAGCATACGCGGCGAGCTTGGAAAAATAACAACGGCTTGATGCGGTAAACACAGGCAGCCTGAAAATGTGTTTGTACGTTTTCAGGCTGCCTTTTTGTGGCAAATAGAATAGGGCGGGTTTATGGCGCGTAGGGGAAAAATCCACGCTCGCGTATGCAAAACAAAACCCATTTCAGGCAGCCTGAAATAGGTAATTGATTAGGGTTGTTGATTATTGTGTCCCGAATGCCCCGCGCTTTTCTGCGGAATTGCATTACTGCGCGCCAGCAACATCAGGCAGCCTGAAATCACCATGCCCAGCGCAATAAATGGCGCAGTCGCATATTCATACTCGTTCACAAGATACAACACGCCGCCGATATACATCAGCAACGGAGCCGACACAATCGTCTGCTTATTAAAACCATCCAACACAAACACCAACACGCCCGATGCAAACAGCGCAAAAGCAATGATGTTCACCGTGCTGGGGAATAAATCCATGCTTTTGAGCAGCCACAACACGCCAGCGATAATCAAAAACAGCGGCAGCATCAGCGATGATTGTTTCATAGCGATTCCTTTCTATTATAGGCAGCCTGAAAACGAGTTTGCCAGCAGGGCAGCTTTTCAAGCTGTCTCGCGTCGTTTCGGGTCATTGGGGCGAAGCTGCGCCACCAATTTATCCAAAATACCGTTAATAAACTTATGGCTATCGGTGCCGCCAAAAGTTTTGGTTACTTCAATTGCTTCATTGATGATCACAGGGTAAGGCGTTTCGGGCATTTCTTTGAGCTCGTGCACTGCCACCAGCAGCACACTGCGTTCAATCGGGTTAATCAGGTTTTCATCGCGGTCAAGCAAAGGGCGGATGATTTGCATATATTCGCGCTGATTGTTGTGCGCGCCAAAAAAAATGGCGGTAAACAATTCGCCATCGGCATGGCGATAATCGTTGCTTTCGCGGATATGTTGCGCCACTTCGGGTGCGGAAATTTTGTTCAACGCCACTTGATACAAGGCTTGCACGGCAAATTCGCGCGCACGGCGACGGGGAGAAACTCGCATAATAGTCCTTTACATTTCAGGCAGCCTGAAAATTATTCTTCATCCAAATCGTTTAACAAATTTGCCAACTCAACCACCACAATCGCCGCATCGCTGGCTTTTTCTTGAATCCGCGCGTGCGCCTGCTCATCGTTTTCCGTGGTCAAAATCGCATTGGCAATCGGAATATTAAAATCCAAACCCACGCGCGATACGCCCGCGCCCGATTCGTTGGCAACCAATTCAAAATGATACGTCTCGCCGCGAATAATCGCGCCAATCGCAATCAACGCATCATACGATTCGCTCGCCGCCATGTTTTGCAACACCAACGGCACCTCCAGCGCACCAGGCACGGTGGCAAGCGTGATGTCATCATCCGCCACGCCCAGTTCCAGCAATTTCTTGCGCGCCACTTCCACCATCGCGCTGCCCACTTCATTGGTAAACCGCGCTTGCACAATGCCAATTTTAAGACCTTGTCCATTGAGATTTGGAGCAATTGTTTTCATGTGTTTTCCTTTAAGGGTAAATATCAGAGGCAGCCTGAAACTATGCTTGCGGCTGCCAATCGGCAACGGGAACATAGCACTCGCCCGCATCATCCCATTCCCATGCGCCAGCGGTTTGCTGCATTAAAGCCGCGATTTCAGGCTGCGCGGTTAAGATTTGACTCAATGGCAACGTTTCATAATTTGCCGAATCGTTGGCGTAAGCATCGTCTTCCATGCCGCTGAAAAAGCGCCAGCCGCTGTCGTGTTCAAACGCAGGCTCTTCGCGATACAAAAAACCGATGGCTTCATTTTCTTGGCTAACTTGTTTGCTAACAATGGCATAACTTAATGCGTTAAAAAGCGCTTGTGCAAAGGGATTATTCATGTTGATTTGCGATACAAAAAAGCGCGGATTATACGCGCTTATTCATCTTTCAGGCAGCCTGAAAATGGGTTGGGCAAGCGTTCAATGCCCTCATCGCCCAATTTCACCGCAAGTTGTTGCGCCGTGCCAAAGCTGGCAATTGGATAATCGGGCGCAATTTCCGCCAATGGCAACATAACAAAACCGCGCTCATGTGCACGCGGATGTGGGAGCTGCAATTCAGGCGTATTGCTGGCGGTTTGCGCGTAATCAATAATATCCAGATCCAACGTGCGCGGCGCATTACGAAAACTGCGCTGCCGCCCAAACTGCTGCTCAATTTGTTGCAAATGCTGCAAAAGTTGTAGCGCCGAATAGCTCGTTTCCACAATCGCAACCGCGTTAATAAAATCAGGCTGCTCGGTATAACCAACAGGCGCGGTGCGATACAGCGAAGACGTTTTCAGGCTGCCGATTTGCGGCAAAGCAGCTACCGCAGCAAGCGCGTTTTGCACTTGCTCAATGGGATTTTCTAAATTGCTGCCAAAAGCAATAACAGCAGTATTCATGAGCGGCTTTGCTTCATCAAACGTTGTTTTTCGCGCTTCCAATCCGCTTCTTTGGACGATTCGCGCTTATCGTGCAATTTTTTACCTTTTGCCAAACCAATTTCCGCTTTAATACGCCCGCGCAGAAAATGCAAATTTAGCGGCACGATGGTATAACCAGCACGCTCTGTTTTGCCAATCAACTTATTGATTTCACGCTGGTTTAATAACAATTTGCGCGGGCGAACAGGATCAGGCTTAATATGAGTGGACGCAGTTGGCAGCGGCGTAATATGGCAACCAACCAAATAAAACGCATCGCGTTTCCAGTAAATATAACTTTCTTTCAACTGCACGCGCCCAGCGCGGATAGCTTTAACTTCCCAGCCTTCCAGCGCCAAGCCCGCTTCAATTTGCTCTTCAATAAAATAATCATGAAATGCTTTGCGATTGTTAGCAATAGGCATAAATAACTTTCGTATTTAACAATGAACCAATTTTAACAGAAAATAGGTTTATCAGTTGATAACACAAAATAAAACAAGCTGATAGTTTACATATCAGCTTGTTAAGTAGATGCTTAGAAGGATTCGCAGTTGGCTGGTTTACTTGTGGTAGCGCTACCAGTTAAATCCCTACAACGATAAACAGAACTATCACTGTCAATCCAAATTCCATATCTATGTCCATTCGTTTTCGGCACAGCTTGCAAATACATTTTTTTCTTTTCAATAATACGAGAGAAAGTATATTTACGAGTGTCATTCAATACTTGAACATTCGCAGTGTCGGCGAGAATATCTGCTAAGCTTGCGCGAGGATTAACTAGCTTTTGTGCTTCTACTGATTGACGAAACGAAAGCATTTGCTGTTTTGCTTCTGCTAAATTCGCTTTTTCTATGTAATTTTGGTATGCGGGTATTGCAAAAGCAGCGAGTACTGCAATAATAGCAATTGCAATCATTAGCTCAATAAGCGTATAGCCAGAAATTTTCTTTGTATCCATTTGAAGCTACTTTCTATTTTTTATTTAATAACTCAAGATAGGTTTGTAGCGTAACAACGGTATCTTTGTTATTACCATGAGCACGCGATGTTACACGGAAAAAATCTACATGACCCAGCTTGGCATCTGCTTTACTTCCTAAGTATTCAATAATATAGCGTGTCTCAGTACCTGGTATTGCTTTACAAGTTTTAGTTTCACAACCTTTATCTAAAACAGAGGCTTTATTGATTTCACATCTAGTATTTACATTTGATTGACATCGTTCCCAAGCAGGGATTTCAGATTGCGTATCCTTTAGATCATATTTAAATAGTACATCTCGGTTATCTGCTTTATATGTATCTTTTGCAGGAGCACATAAACCATCAATACAAGCTGCCTTAAAAGTGATTTCAGTAGATGAATTCACCCAGTCTTTAATGATGGTCTCCGCATTCAATAATCCTTGTTCAGCAAGAGAAAGAGCATATTTTCTATCTGCCTCATTCGTACTCATTCTTAATTCAGTGTTTGAAGATTGGCTTGTAGCAATAACTAATAATGCGATAACCAACATTATTACCATAACAATGAACAGGGAAAAGCCATTTTGATGATATTTATTTTTCATGTTTGTTCCTAACCTAATATTTTATACAGGGAAAATTGTAGAACATATATTGCCTGCGCGAATGGTTGCATTAATGATATACGGGATGTCATTTGTTGAACCAGGATATCTATAATTAAGCGTGAGCCTTAAACCAGCAGGTAGATTTTTTATATTTCCATTAGTAGTTAGCTCATTATCAGAGAAAATAAATTTTTCTTTATTGTGATCGTTTACATCAGTAGAACTATTGTTACAATCTTTTGTATAGATAAATTGAGATTTGATATCTGTTATATTTTGTGCTAGTAATTGTGGACCTTGCCATTTACCTTCAGCATCTAAATCATAACGTAATAAACTTGGCACATTATTAATAGTTGCAACAATATATGCAGCAGCATATAGTTTATTTAGTGTGAATTCTCCTTTATTTGTACCCAAATGAGCCATCTTAGCAGTAAGATTATTTAATTTGAAACTAGTCGCAGCGGCATTCTGGTCTGTTGCATTTGTTGCAAATGCATAGGAACAGCTGCTTATTACAAGTGTATTTTTTGCTCTTGCCGCATCTGCGCTAATAGTTTGGTTCAAATAGGGTAATTGTTCGCTGGAAATTTTCCCTGTATTGGTTGCATCATCAATAGCAATTCCAGCAGAATCTTTACCATAAATAAAAAGTACGCCACCTTTGATATCAGATAAACCAGTTGTAGTCATACCTGCTTTGGCAAAATCCGTACCAGAATATAAAACTTTTATACCAAATCCACTATATTGACCACTACCATCAGCATTATCTGTAATGGCAATTAGTCTGTTTTCTGCATCGGCAAAATCGTCAAATTCAAATTTATTAGCACTATTAACATTTGCGGAACTATAACAGCCAAATGAGCCAGTATTACGAGCATCACGCGTAATGATTGAAGCCGCATTACGCAAATTTTGTTGTGTGTCTAAACGCCTCTGCGCATTATTGTTAAGTTTGCGAGTGATGAAGTAGGTGCTACCTGCTGCGCTGATCACAATCATTGCCAGTGCGCTAGCAATCAAAAACTCCATCAAAGTAAAACCCGAACTTTTACGAGAAGACAAAAATGAATTATTTTGCATTGTTTTCATAGTTAAAACCTTTTTACTCATTGTTTAGTTTGCTACTCGTAATACATAGCCATAATCATTGAAGCGATTATTTGCACCTGCTTTACTTGCACCTTCTGAACGCCATACTACCTTTATAGTTGTATAAGCGCCACCAGGCTTGCAGTTGTCATTCATTTTGCCAGAGTTATCTATAGTGGGTTGTTCGGGATCTTCTTTATCTAAACAAATAGCGTAACTTACGGAAGAAACAGTAGAAGATTCCGGTTCAATAAGGTTTTTGTATAATTCATATTCAAATTGATTTTTATATTCACCTGCTATGGTAGCTTTGGTGTATTCAGTTCCTGCTTGGGGTGAAAATTCAGTAGCCCTTTGAATTTCTTTGGGTGGAGTAATATAAGATCTGTAGTCATGTGAATAATTACCACCTGCCGTTTTGGTCAAAGTGGCATTCATCAGCATGGATTCAGCTAATGCTTCTGTGCTTTGTGAAACAAGGCTTTTATTTTCAGCTTCGGTTAAACCTGAAACAGAACGTAATTGAGATGCCATAAGTGCCAGCAAACCTAAGGTTAGCAGGATAACAGAAACAATCACTTCAATAAGCGTTGAACCCTGAATATTTTGCTTTTTCGCAAAAGAAGGAGTGCGTATTTTTTTTGAGATCATGGCTTAAATCCAAAAAGAAAAATTAAAATTATTTGGTACAAAATTTAACTAAATTACCTGATAAGGCATCTTTTGCAGCGGCAGAAGAACCACATGTCGCAGCGTTGCCTGTTGGTGTAACCAACGCATATCTAATAGGAGATACTTCTCTACCCGCATCTCTGATAGCTAGGCGTACATATCTTGAACCAAATTCATATTCTGCAACAAGCCCTGTGTAGTTAGTTACTCTATTAACACTTGATGTTTTCTTGTAGCCAAACATACCATTAGGTAGGAAAGCAAACGCATTAGATGGTGATGCATTACAAACAGTGCCTGCAAGATCGCAAGTTTCGGTGTTTACGCTCACTTTATTGCTCTCAGAAATATTAGGACCATTTAATGTGATGGTTCTTAATGCAGAATCAACTTTGGCATCATATTCACCATTTCTATCCTTATCAGCGAAAATCAAAATACCATCACTAATTTTGGTTTCATCGCAGACACCAGTAGGACGTCCATCTTTTCTGATGAGAACACCACACAGCAGAACTGGAGTGTTCATTCGCACTGCTTCGGTTCGTGCAAAACGGAAAGCATTGGCAATTTGTTCTGAACGATTTACTAAGCGTGAATTGGAAACAAAATCACGCATACTGGGAAAAGCAATAGCAGCCATGATTGCCATAATGGCAACGGTAACCAGTAGTTCTAATAGGGTAAATCCTTGTACTCTTTTAAAGTGTGGCATAGTTTTAACTCAAATTAAGGATAGGTTGATCAATTATTCTGTATTGGTTGCTGCTTCTGGGATATATGCGGCATTTTCAAAGCGAGTAAATTGCCCCATAAAGGTTAAAAACACGCGTCCTGTTGGTCCGTTTCGATGTTTGCCAATGATGCACTCGGCGAGCCCTTTAAATTGGCTTTGTTCTTTGGTGTAATATTCATCACGAAACATAAACATAATTAAATCAGCATCTTGCTCAATTGCGCCTGATTCGCGCAGATCCGACATCATAGGACGTTTATCTGTGCGTTGTTCTACTGTTCGTGATAATTGTGATAATGCGATAACAGGGACTTGTAGTTCTTTGGCGAGTGCTTTGAGTGAGCGCGAAATCTCGCCTAATTCTGATGCGCGATTATCGCTGCGCCCTGAGCCTGACATAAGTTGCAGGTAATCAATAACAATTAAACCCAATCGGTTGTTGAATCTTCGGGCAAGTCGTCTTGCGCGAGCGCGCAGTTCTAATGCGCTTAATCCTGCTGTTTCATCAATGAAGATGGGGGCATCGGTAAGTTTGGCGACGGCTTCGTTTAGTCGTTCCCAATGTTCATCTTTCAGGCTGCCGTTTTTTAAAACGCTTTGGTCAAGTCGCCCAACGGAGCTCAACATACGCATAACCAGCTGCGCGCCACCCATTTCCATTGAGAATACGGCGACAGGAAGTTTTCCGCTAATGGCAACGTGTTCGGCAATATTGATGGCAAATGCGGTTTTACCCATGGATGGGCGTCCTGCCACAATTACTAAATCGCCCGCTTGCAAGCCTGATGTCATTTTGTCTAAATCGGTAAAACCTGTGGCGATGCCTGTTACTTCATTTGGATTGTCGCGTTGATACAGAGCGTCAATTCGTTCAATGTTTTGTTGCAGCAAGTCTGGCATTTCTAGAAAGCCTTGCTTGGATTTTGCTGTGCTTTCGGCGATTTGGAATACTTGATTTTCGGCTTCGTCTAATAATTGTTCTGCACTTTTTCCTTGCGGATTATAAGCATTTCTAGCAATTTCTGTTCCAATCTCGGCGAGTTGGCGAATAATGGAACGCTCGCGGACGATTTCGGCGTAGCGGCGAATATTGGCAGCGGATGGGGTGCTTTGCGCTAGGGTAAGCAGGTATTCAAATCCGCCTGCGTGGGATAGTTGATCGTTGCGCTCCAACACTTCTTGCACGGTAATGATGTCGGCAGGGCGGTTTTCGTTGATGAGTGCTGAGATGGCGCGATAGATGAGTTTGTGTTCGTGGCGATAGAAATCGTCGTCGGTTAGCACGTCGGCAACGCGCTCGTAGGCGCTGTTTTCAAGCAGCAAGCCGCCTAGCATGGATTGCTCGGCTTCTATGGAATGGGGTGGCAGAGCGAGGTTGCGAATTTCGCTGTCGTTGTCTGGAACAGGGGAATTTGGCATGGTTAAATAAAACTAACGTTTTTTGGCACTTTGTTAAATGTTTTTTGGATGTGTGGTTTTGAGGTGCGAATATGGGTTTTCAGGCTGCCTATGCAAGCGGACGGTAGGCAGCCTGAAAATATAGATTATTGTTTTTTCCAGCGTTCTTGCGATTCGCGGATAACTTGTTTGGCCTCTTTGGCATCGCCCCAGTGTTCTACTTTGGTTGTGCCTGCTTTTTTGAGGTCTTTATAGTGGTTGAAGTGGAATTCAATTTGTTTGATGAGCTGTGCGGGGAGATCGGCTAGGGTTTGGATGGCGTTGCCTGTGTCGCGATCATCGGCTGGCACAACGACGATTTTGTCGTCCACTTCGCCGTCGTCCACAAATTTCATCACGCCGATAACGCGCGCTTCCATGTAAATGCCTGTGGGCAAGGGGGTGCGTGTGATGATGAGTGCGTCAAGTTCGTCGCCGTCTTCGTCTAAGGTTTGGGGGATGAAGCCGTAGTTAGTGGGTTTGGCGAAGATTTGAGGCTCTACGCGATCCAGTTTCATCACGGCGTTTTTTCTGTCCCATTCAATTTTGTGTGCGCTGCCTTCGGGGATTTCTACGACCACGTTGATGATGCCGTTGTCCACATCGCCTGCGTCTAGAATCTTGTTGAAATCTGCCATTGTAATTTTCCTATATGTGGGGTTGAAATGTGAACGATTATAAACGATGGGGTGTGGCTGTGCAAAACTTGGTTAAGTTGTTTTATTTTTTCAGGCTGCTTTTGGGAGTTTTGTAATTTTATGTTGTCAAAATTCGCTAGCCAAATGTTAATCGTTTGCATTAAAATTGTGGGATGATGAAAAATAATCCTTTTTTGAGACCCGCAGTAATTGGTTTGGTTACTTTATTACACGCTGGGGTGATTGCTTTGTCGTGGAATGGTTTTAAGCCAACCGAGCCTGCGCAGGCAGACGCTATGGCGTTTGTGGATTTGGGCTCGGTTGAGGGCGATGATAAACCGTTGGGCGATGGTGCGCCTGCGCCTTTAGAGCAGCCTGAACCGCCTAAGCCGCAACCGCCTGTTGAACAGCCTAAGCCTGAGCCCAAAGTTGAACCCAAACCCGTGCCCAAGCCTGAGCCGAAGCCCAAAGTGGTGGAGCATCCCAAAGTGGCGACGGTGGTGCGAAATGATAAGCCTGCGGATTTTAAGCAGCCTGAAAAAGTGGTTGAACCGCCTAAGCGCGAAATTAAACCTGAACCTATCAAGATTAAGCAGCCTGAAACGCCAAAACCGCAACCTCAGCCTGAAAAGGCGGAACAAACCAAGCCTGCTGCTACGCCATCTGCCAACTCTTCTAGCAACAATGTTGCAGTGAATAAAGATGCTGCCAATCGCGCGCCTGATGGCATAGGCGGAGGCGGTTCTAATCCGAACAGCAAGGTGCCACAAAATGGAGCAGGGGATAAGAATAGCGATGGGCATGGCAAGAAAGGAGATGCGCCTAAGCCTTCTAATAATGCGGGTAACGGCGGAGTGGCTGATGGTGGCTATATTAGCTTGCCGAATCCGCCTTATCCGCGTACGGCGCAGGAAAATGGGGATTCTGGCGTGGTGAAACTTTCGGTGCTGGTGAGCGCTGCGGGTAAGGTTATGGAAGTGAAGGTAACCAAGTCTAGCGGCTCGGCGGCATTGGATAACGCGGGCAAGCGGGCGGCGCAGTCGGCAAGTTATCGCCCCAAAAAAGTGGATGGCGAATTTGTTGCCACAAGATTTAGCACGCAGTTCACCTTTGAACTGAGCGAATAGTTTTCAGGCTGCCTGAAAGCAAATATTTTTTTAATCACTTAACTTAATGGAAGTAAACGAATGAATTTAGGATTGGTTTTTAAAAGCGGCGATGCTGTTTTGATTGGTGTATTTTTGTGCTTGATCGTGATGAGTATCACAACATGGGTGCTGATTCTGCTGCGTGGCGTGCGTTATCGCGCGGCGCGGCGTGCCAATCGCGTGGCGATGGAAGCGATTTGGGCGGCAAAAGACTTGACACAAGCGGAGCAACAAGCGAAACAGATTGATGCGCCGATTAGCGAATTGGCTTTGGATGCAATTCGCGCCAATCAACAATTCCACGCAACGCAAAGCTCTATGTTGTCGGCAAGTTTGCCGCGCAATGCTTACTTGGAACGCGAAATGCGTCACAGCATCGGCAAAATTTTGAGCCGTTTTGAAGGCGGCATGACGGCATTGGCTACGGTGGGCTCAACTGCGCCATTTGTTGGGCTGCTGGGCACGGTGTGGGGGATTTACCATGCCTTGATTAACATCAGCAATAGCGGGCAAATGAGCATTGCTGCGGTGGCTGGTCCAATTGGCGAAGCGTTGGTGGCAACGGCGGTGGGCTTGTTTGCCGCGATTCCTGCGGTGCTGGCGTATAACGTGTTTATGCGTGGCAACAAGAATTTGAGCCGTGAATTGCACAGTTTTGCCCATGATTTTCATGTTCAACTGCTTAACGGGAAGGATTGAGGATGGCTTTTAATGTGAACGAAGGCGGCGATGATGCGCCGATGAGCGATATTAACGTTACGCCTTTGGTGGACGTGATGTTGGTGTTGCTGATTGTGTTTATGATTACGATGCCTGTTTTAACGCATTCCATTCAAATTAATTTGCCGACAACAAGCAGCAGCAAAGAAGAGCCTAAGCAGGATGTGAAACCGATTAACTTGGCGGTGAACGCGGCGGGCAAATATGTGTTGGGCGCGGAGTCGTCTGAGGAATTGGAGTTGGCTGCGGTGAAAACGAAGCTGGAAGAATTGGCGAAAGCCAATCCTGATGCGGTTTTGGCGATTGCTGCGGATAAAGATACGCCGTATGAAAATGTTGCCAAATTGTTGGAAGCGGCGAAAGACGCGGGCATTGCCAAAGTGGGTTTTCGTTTGGAAACTACGAAGCAGTAGCTTGATATAGAAAAAAACCGTGTTACTTGTAGCACGGTTTTTTTGGGTTTTCAGGCTGCTGTATGGAGATGATGGGCAGCCTGAAAATAGGATTGGCTTTTTTTTGCTTGTTTTCAGGCTGCGTTTAGGGAGATGCGTGTTTTTTGGATTTAGCGATGGCGCGAGATGTGGATTTGTGCGTAACCGTTTATACAGTTGCGATGGCATAAAAG
>CAUQQW010000011.1:0-29412 GCA_963520365.1 uncultured Kingella sp. | reverse complement strand
GGTGTGGTTATGATAGGTTGTGCGGGTGGTTTCTATTTTATTTTACTATAAAACGCGTTTACCAGCTTCTATGAATGCGAAGCCAACCCCATCAATCCGCCAAGCGGCGCACTTTCACAATGCTTTCCGCCGCATCGCCCAGTTGCCACAAAAAGACTTCTGTGTTGCGCGGGCGAACGTGCGGCTCAAAGCTGCGAAACGCCGCCATCTGGCAACCGCCGCCGCGCCCGATCAGTTGCCACAGCAAAATGCCAATCCAAAAGCCGTGCCCAAACACCACATAATTGCCATCGGGCAGCGTGCGGAAATAATCGCGCACGGCGTTAATCTGCCCAAAAAACGAGGCGAAGCTGTCGCAATCGGCGCCATCGCGGTAATCGGCATCGTTGCGCTGCCAATAGGCTTCTGCCAACGCGCTTAATTCGGCGCTGTTTTTGCCGTGGATGTGCTCGTATGATAGGTAGTTGAATTCATGCAAATCGGGCAGGACTTGGCTTTTCAGGCTGCCTAACTGCAAAAACGGCGCGGCGGTTTGCTGTGTGCGCAGATACGGCGAAGTGAACACGGCATCGGGCGGCGGCACGTTGGCGGCGAGCCATTGCGCGAGATGCTGCGCCTGCGTTTCGCCCAGCGCGGTGATTGGGATTTCTTCGTTGCGCCATTGCACGGTTTGCCCTGCCATGGCGTTGGCAGCGCTTTGGGCGTGGCGGATAAGATAGATGTTTTTCATGGGGTTTCCTTTGGGTTTTGGTTTTGCAGAAGCGGGTGAGTTTCGTTGCAGCCTACGGCTTTCAGGCTGCCTATTGATTTAAAGGCAGCCTGAAAATCATTTGCGCAGCCGCAGCGCATTGCCCACCACAATCAGCGAGCTGGCGCTCATGCCAATTGCGGCAATCCACGGCGTTACCCACCCCGCCACCGCCAGCGGCACCACAATCAGGTTATACACGCTTGCCCAGATTAGGTTTTGGCGGATGATGCGGCGCGTGCGTTGGGCTTGGTGCAGCAAGCGGGGGATAAGGGCGAGGTCGTCTTGCAGCAGGATAACGTCTGCGCCTTCGCGGGCAACATCCGCGCTGCTTGCCACGGCAAGCGACACATTCGCCGCCGCCAGCACGGGCGCATCGTTGATGCCGTCGCCCAGCATCAACACGCGCTTGCCTTGTGCTTGCAAATCTTGCACATAAGCGAGCTTGTCTTCGGGCGTGGCTTGGGCGCGGCGATGGGCGATGGCGAGCTGGTCGGCAAGCTGGTTCACGGCGTTGGGATGGTCGCCGCTGAGTATATGGCTGGTGATGCCGCGCGCGCGCAGTTCGGCGAGCATGGCGGCGGCGTTGGGTTTGCTTTCATCGCGCAGGATAAAGGCAGCCTGAAAACCGATTTCGTTGCCCAACACAATCACGCTGCCATCGGGCAAGTTATCAGGCAGATGGTTGGGCAGGTTTTCAGGCTGCCTTTGCCGCGCAATTTGGGCGACAAAATCGGCGCGTCCAATCGCCCATGTTTGCTGCAAGATGTGGGCAACAATGCCATGCCCCACGCGGTTTTGCCGCTGCGTAACCAGTAGCTCGGTGGCAGTAGGCAGCCTGAAAAAGGCTTGGGCGATGGGGTGTTCGGATTGCTGTTCTAGGGCTTGGGCGATGGCGATGATGTCGCTGGGGCAGCCTGAAAACGTGGTTTCATCGTATAACTGATGGTTGGCAAAGGAATAGATATGGCTAATTGCCAGCTTGCCCTGCGTGAGCGTGCCTGTTTTGTCAAACACGGCATCGGTGATTTGCGCCAAGTTTTCCAACGCTTGCCCGTGCGCAATCAACACGCCTTCGCTGGCGAGCTTGCCTGTGGATGCAGCCAGCGCGGCGGGCGTGGCAAGCGATAGGGCGCAAGGGCAAGTAATCACCAGCAGCGACACGGTTACCCACAAAGCGCGGGCGGCATCGGCATACCACCACCACGCCAAAAAAGTGGGCACCGCCATGATAATCAGCGACAGCGTGAAGCCCGAAGCATAGCGTTCCGCCAGCTCGGCAAGGCGTGGCTTTTGCGCGAGTGCTTTATCCAACAGCTTCACAATATGCGCCAAGCGCGTTTGGTTGCCCACTTCGGTGGCGCGGATGATGATGGGGCTGGCAACGTTGAGCGTGCCTGCGGTTACAAGGCAGCCTGAAAACTTAACCACGGGCAGATGCTCGCCCGTGAGCATCGCTTCGTTGATTTCGCTCTCGCCGCTTAACACCACGCCATCCACAGGCACGACTTCGCCCGCGCGCACCAGCAACACATCGCCCACCGCCAGCGACACCACAGCGGCTTCTTCGCTGTGTTCATCGGGATAACGCGGCAAGCGGTGGCAAAACGCAGGCACCAGTTTCACCAAACGCTCCGCCGCATCGCCCGCTTTGCGCCGCGCGCTGTGTTCCATAAACCGCCCCAGCAGCAAAAAGAACACGAACATGGCAATGCTTTCAAAATACAAACCTTGCTGCGATTGCACCGCCAATGCGCCCACGCCTGCGATAAACGTGAGCGAAATCGCCAGCGCAACAGGCGTATCCATGCCCGTGCGCCCGTTTTTCAAATCGCGCCACGCGCCTTGGTAAAACGGCAACGCTGCGTAAAACATCGCAGGCAGCACCATAAAAAACGCGCCCCAATGCAGCATGGCAAGGTAGGGCGGCTCAATGTCGCCAAAAAGATAAGTGGGCAGCGCAAACATCATGGTTTGCATACTGGCAAACGCAGCAATGGCAAGGCGAATCAGCATGGATTTGCGCTCGCGCTGGGTTTGCGCTTCCATTTTTTGCGCGTCATACGGCGCGGCGGTGTAGCCCGTTTTTTGAATCAGCGACAAGATGGCAGAAAGCTGCACGCGCGTTTCATCCCAGCGCACACGGGCGCGTTGCGTGCTGTAATTCAGCTCCACTTGGCTGATGCCCGCTTGGCGCATCAGCCGCTGCTCAATCAGCCACACGCAAGCGGCGCAAGTGATGCCGCCCAGCATCAACGTGGCTTCGCGCTGGTTTTCAGGCAGCGTTTCCACAAACTCGGCTTGCACTTCGGGCAGGTCGTAGAGTTTAAGCTGCGCCATGATTTCATCAGGCGGCAGCTCCGCCTTTTCGGCTTGGGCGGTGCGGTTTTTGTAGTAGCTGCCCAGCCCAGCATCAATAATGCCTTGGGCAACGGCTTGGCAGCCCACGCAACAGGCGGGGTGCTCTTGGTTGTCGTAAACAATGGGCAGATGGGTGTGTTCGGGGACGGGCAGTCCGCAATGGAAGCAAGGTTGAGACATAGGGGGAATAGAGAGTGTGTGGATGGTTTTTAAAAGGCAGCCTGAAAATGGGAAATAGGCGTTTCAGGCTGCCTTTGCGCTTGCGGATAACATCAAAGGCAGCCTGAAAAGCCCAAACCCAATCTATCAATCAATATCCGCGCAAAAAAACAGCCGCCCCACGCAGAGCGGCTTGTTTGATCAAGTGATTACTGCGCGGGCACAATGCTGGCGCTTTGCATCAAATTGCCCACCGCTTCTTGCACGCGCTCATTTGCCATGCTGGCGCGCAAGCCTTCGTTGATTTGCTCAAACGGCTCCACTTTAATCTTGCGCTTATCGTTCACATAATAAATCGCGTGCAATTTATCGCCCGAAACAGGCTTGCTGTATTGCCCTTTTTTCAGGCTGCCGATGGCTTGATAGATTTGCGAACGCGCTTCTTGCAAATCGCGCACCGAAATATAGTCGCTAAACACCGCGCCGCCCGCTTTGATATTGGGGTCAATGCTGTATTTGCGCGCCACTTCGGCAAAACTTTTCTTCGCTTTCAAATCGCGCTCGGCAGCTTTAATTTGCTCGGCGTTATCGGTGATGATTTCGCCCACTTGGATTTCATCGGTGTTGTCGTAGCGCTGCTTGATTTCGTTGTAACGCTGTTTCACTTGGGCATCGGTTACAGGGTTTTTGGTGATTACATCACGCGCATAAATCTGCATCAAAAGCTGGTTTTGATAATCCGCCCATTGTTGTTTGAAATCGGCTTGCTTGTCTGCGCCTTGGGCTTTGGCTTGCTTCATGCTTTCGGCTTCAACGTCTTTGTATTCTTTGCTTTTGTCCAAGCCTTGTTTTTTGGCGGCTTGGGTAACCACAGTTTCCATAACCGTTTGCTGAGCGATGAATTGGCGCAGCTCGGGGCTGTCTTGTATTTGCCCTTGGCTACTAGCAACCACGGCTTGCACGCGGCGGTCTAGCTCGCTGCTGTCAATTTTGCTGCCGTTTACGGTTACCACGGTTTGGGCAAATAGGCTGCCTGAAATCAGGGCGGCGGATAGGGCGACGGCGATATGAGTGGGTTTCATGAAGTTTCCTTTCGGTGGATGGGTTAAAGGGTTGGGCTGTGCATGGTGTGGATTTCAGGCTGCCTTGGGTATGAAGCAAGGCTGTGTTGCCTAGGTAGCCTGAAACGATTAGGCAGCCTGAAAATACTCATCAGGTGTTTGCGCGGAAATACTGAGTGCATGGATTTGCTTGCTGCTAAATAAGTCTGCCAGCAGGCTTTGCACTTGGCGTTGTCGCGCCACGCGGTTCATGCCGTCAAAGGCGTTGCTCACAATCAAAATGGCGTAATGTCCGCCGCCTTTGTTGCCTGCGTGTCCGATGTGCAAATGGCTCTCGTCAGCAAACTCGTACACATCGGGGGCAAGCGGGGCGAGTCGGCTGGCTATTTGGTCGCGCATTATTTGGGGAACACTTGTTTAAACGGGCGAATCAGCATTTCGGCATACACGCCAGCGTGCACATAAGGGTCTTCGCTTGCCCATGCTTCGGCGGCATCCAAATCGGCAAAATCGGCAACAATCAAGCTGCCAGACATCACGTTGGGATTATCGGGCAGCGGGTTGGGGCCCGCGCAAAGCAGGCGGTTTTCTTGGTGCAACGCTTCTAGGCGTTCCAAATGGGCGGGGCGGGCGGCGGCACGCGCTTCGCTGGTGTTTTCGGCATCGGTGGCTAGGAACATAAATAGCATGGTTATTCGCTTTCTTTGGGAAGGTGTTTAACAAGGTAAATGCCTTGCGCAATGGAAAAGGCAATGGAAATGGGCAGATAGCCCCAGAGTTTAAAGTTCATCCACACAGGCTCGCGTTCGGCGGTAAACGGGTAGGCGATGGCGAGGTTGAGCGCGCCAAGAAACAGGAAAAAGCCTATCCATGCGTAGCCCAGCTTGTGCCAAACGTGGTCGGGCAGGGTGAGCTCTTTGCCCAGCAGTAGGCGTAGGCTATTTTGCCCGCGCAGTTGCATGGCAACCATAATGATGGCGAGCAGCCACGGCAAAATGGTGGTTTTGAGCATGATGAAGGTGCGGTCGTTCAGCGCGATGGTTAAGCCGCCAAACACGACAACCAAAATAAAGCTGAGCCATTGGGTGGGTTCTAGCTTGCGGTGTTGCCAATAGGTGTAGCCTGCTTGGGCAACGCCTGTTACCACGGCAACGGCGGTGGCGAGAATGATGTTTTTGGTGGCGGTGTAGGTGGCAAAAAATAGGATGATGGCGATGAAATCGCTGAGTGCTTTCATGGGGTAGGCGGTGT
This sequence comes from uncultured Kingella sp., assembly GCA_963520365.1. Lineage (GTDB taxonomy): Bacteria > Pseudomonadota > Gammaproteobacteria > Burkholderiales > Neisseriaceae > Kingella_B. Next base: position 23,832 of record CAUQQW010000011.1, on the reverse strand, counting down.
GTTAAAAGCGGTTATCATAACCGAAAACAGGGGCTTTGGGCGCAAAAGGTTTTCATTTCGCGCCATCTGGCGACTGCGTTTGCTGAGCAAAATGGTTTTCAGGCTGCCTATTTGGTGAGCAAGAAAAATTCCACCAATACGTTTTTAAACAAAAAGCCCATCACGCCCAAGCCCAGCACGAAAAACAGGATAAACATCCCCCATTTGCCCGCTTTGGATTCTTTGCCCAGCTGCCAAACGATAAACCCGAGCATAATAACTAAACCGCCAATGCCCAGCCGCATGCCCCATAGGGCGAATTGTTCTTCTGTCATGATGATTCCTTGTGTGTGTTTTCAATTTTTGTGGATGATTTAGGCAGCCTGAAAACGGATTTTGCTTGTTTTCAGGCTGCCTTTGCGTTTTTATGCTTGCAAGGCTTGTTGCAAATCGTCAATCAAATCATCCGCATATTCCAAGCCAATGGATAGGCGCAGCAAGCCTTCGCTGATGCCCGCTGCCAATTTATCCTCGGGCGACATTCTGCCGTGCGTGGTTGTCCACGGATGCGCGATGGTGGAGCGCACATCGCCAAAGTTTGCCGTTTTGGAAAAAATGTTCACTTTATCAACCACTTTCCAAGCCGCCGCCGTGTCGCCTTTTACTTCAAACGCCAGCACCGTGCCGCCTGTGCTTTGCTGTTTTTTTACCAACGCCGCTTGCGGGTTTTCAGGCAGCCCCGAATAAAACACCTTGCCCACTTGCGGTTGCTGTTGCAGCCATTGCGCGATTTTCAGCGCAGAAGCCGCCGCCGCATCGGTGCGCAAAATCAGCGTTTCCATGCCGCTCAGCAGCATCCAAGCGTTAAACGGCGACAGGCTCAACCCCATCGTGTTCACATACATGCCAATTTGGGTAATCAAATCCTGCTTGCCGCACACAATGCCGCCCAACACGCGCCCTTGCCCATCAATGGATTTGGTGCCCGATTGCACGCTCAAATCTGCGCCCAAGCGTAACGGCTGTTGCACGGCAGGCGAACAAAAGCAGTTATCCACCACCATCAACGCGTTGATTTCATGTGCTATTTGCGACAAGGCTTCAATATCCGCCACTTCGCCTAAAGGGTTGGATGGCGTTTCCAAGAAAAACATTTTGGTGTTCGGGCGGATGGCTTTGCGCCATTCGTTGACATCGGTTTGCGAAACCAGCGTAACTTCAATGCCAAAGCGCGGCAGCATGGCAATCAGCCCCGCCGTTGTGCCAAACAGGCTGCGGCTGCTGATTAAATGATCGCCAGCGCTAAGAAAAGTGAGCAAGGCAGCCTGAATCGCGCTCATGCCCGTTGCCGTGGCGATGCCTGCTTCCGCGCCTTCCATAATCGCCACGCGCTGCTGAAACGCAGCAATGGTGGGGTTGTTGGTGCGCGAATAGGTGTAGCCCGCTTGGCGTTTGGCAAACACATCGGCGCATTGCTCCGCGCTGTCAAACATAAAACTGCTGGTTAAAAACAGAGCTTGATGATGTTCTTTAAACTGGGTTTGCGTTTTGCTGCCGCGAATCGCCAGCGTTTGCGGATGAAGTTTTTTGGCGTTATTCATGTTTGCATTCTTTTACAAAAACAGAAGCCGCTATTTTGCGCCTTTTCAGGCTGCCTTTCAATGCTTATAATTTGTCATTCCAACGCTGAATTAACATTTGTTTACAAGGACACGCATCATGAAATGGACAGACACCCAACGCATTGCCGAAGAGCTTTACGACACCCACGGCGATAGCATCAACCCCGCCACCGTGCGCTTCACCCAACTGCGCGATTTGATTCTCGCCCTGCCCGATTTTGACGACGACCCCAACCGCTGCGGCGAAAAAATCCTAGAAGCAGTGCAACAGGCTTGGATTGAAGAAGCAGAGTAAGCCGCATCGCCAACGCCCGCTGTTTTTCAGGCTGCCTTTCAAGACGATTGATAGGCAGCCTGAAAGTTTGCGGCGCGATTATTTTTGGTTAGCGCGGTTTTGTTTAACACGCTTATTTGCTGCACATAGGCAGCCTGAAAACATCTATGCCCACATTCTCTACCCGCCTTATCCAATGGCAACGCCAACACGGGCGCAACAACCTGCCGTGGCAAACGCGCGACCCCTACCGCGTTTGGCTCTCCGAAATCATGTTACAGCAAACCCAAGTGGCAACCGTGTTGGATTACTATCCGCGCTTTCTCGCCGCGTTCCCCAGCGTGCAAGCGCTCGCCGCCGCCAGCCAAGACCAAGTGTTAAGCCTATGGGCAGGGCTAGGCTATTACAGCCGCGCCCGCAATCTACACGCCGCCGCGCAGCAAGTTGTTGAACAGTATGGCGGTGTATTCCCATCAACCCGCGCCGAGCTAGAAACACTAAAAGGAGTCGGGCGCAGCACCGCCGCCGCCATCGCTGCCTTTGCCTACCACCAACGCGAAGCCATATTAGACGGCAACGTGAAACGCGTGCTCTGTCGCGTCTTCGCCCAAGACGGCGACCCTGCCGACAAAGCCTTTGAACGGCAACTATGGGCGCTCGCCGAAAGCCTGTTGCCCGAACGCCCCAGCGATATGCCTGCCTACACCCAAGGCTTAATGGATTTGGGCGCAACACTTTGCACACGCAGCAAACCTCGCTGCCACCAATGCCCAATGCAAAGCATCTGCCAAGCACACGCGCAAAATCGCACCGCCGAGCTGCCACGCAAAAAATCTCCCATCGCCATCCAACAGCAAACGCTCTATTGGCTGCTGATTGAGCAAAACCACGCCATCTGGCTACACAAACGCCCGCAGCGCGGCATCTGGGCAGGCTTATGGTGCGCCCCCACCTTCAACAGCCTAGCCGAGCTGCAACACTTCGCCGCGCAACACTGCATCCCATTCCAACACGCCAGCGAATTGCCCACCATCGCCCACCGCCTAACCCACCGCCAGCTAGAAATCATCCCCTACCACATCAACGCCCATTCAGGCAGCCTGAAAACAGTAGGCGAATGGATAAACGCCCAAGCATTAGCGCAATACGGCACGCCCAAACCATTGGCAAAATTGTTAGCCAAACTATTGGGATAACGCTTTTCAGGCTGCCTTGATAACCCCCGAATAGGCAGTCTGAAAACCGACGCCCCAGTTTTTTATGAACTCGCGCAGACATTTCACCTATATAGTTTTCCAGACCACGCGTTTAATCCCTTTCAATTTTATCCACAAAACCTGTGCATAATCCTTTGCCTTCGCTCGATAAAAAAGCGAAAAAACCTTGTGAAATCATAGCATCTGTTAATTTTGCTTAAAAAATAAGCAAAGCAACAAAAATCAATAATAATCAAAAAGATAAAATAAAAAATAAACTGTCAAGCTGTGGGCAAAAATATTTTTCTTTACAAAAACCGCACAATATAGTTGCCGCAAAAGCAACAAAAAAAGCGAACGTCAAAGTCCGCTTATTTGCGCCATCGCACCATCAAGATGCAGCCTGAAAATCCAACAACGCCACAAATTCATCAAAATTTCGCCGCACATGGTTATACACCTTCGGGAAAATCTCTTCGCATTCCATAAAATACCATTCATCCACCGCCGCAAACTGCGGGAACGATTCGCGCAAAGTTGCCGCATCGCCATGCTGCCCAATCGCCGCGCCCAGCTCGTGATACAAATTGCGCGCCTGCAACACCATATCGGGCAGCATTGGAATGTTCCATGCCGTAAGCTGCTCCGCCAAATTGTCGCACAACAGCTCATCGCCATAGCCCTGCGCAATCAACGTGGCAAAGCCTTCATCTTCGGCAATTTTGTCCAGCCGCAAATACGCCAACAGCGCATTTTGCGCGTCCGATAAACGAGGCGAAGTGGTTGAGTCATGTTGTTCCAGCTGCTCCAAACAATGCGTAAACAAACGATTTACCTGCGCTGCCGCAATCCGATTTTCCATAATCAATCCTAATCAAAACCGCGCATTTTACTTTTTAGACAGCCTGAAAACAATTAAAAAGAACGCGGCTAAGGCAGCCTGAAAACGGAAAATAGGTTTTCAGGCTGCCTTAATAGCATCACATTGCGCGCAAAACAAAAACAGCCAATCGCAAAAGCAACTGGCTGTTAGTTCATCTGTTTACATGAAAAGATTACAACACCACGCGGCGGAAATCTTTCAACAAGTTTGCCAAGAACACGGTGAAGCGCATACCTGCTGCGCCATCAATCACGCGGTGGTCAAACGACAAGCTCAATGGGCACATCAAGCGTGGCGCAAATTCTTTGCCGTTCCAAACAGGTTTGATTTGCGATTTGCACACACCCAAAATGGCAACTTCTGGCGCGTTCACAATTGGCGTAAAGCCTGTGCCGCCGATGCCGCCCAAGCTAGAAATGGTGAAGCAAGCGCCTTGCATTTCTTGCGGTTTCAATTTTCCTTCGCGTGCTTTTTTGCTCAATTCAGTCAATTCTTGGCTGATTTCTTGCAAACCTTTTTGGTCCACATCTTTAATCACAGGCACAACCAAGCCGTTTGGCGTATCAGCCGCAAAGCCGATGTTGTAGTATTTTTTCAATACCAAGTTGTCGCCGTCCAAAGAAGAATTGAATTCAGGGAACGCTTTGAGCGCAGTTACAGACGCTTTGATGATAAATGCCAAAGGAGACACTTTCACGCCCGCTTTTTCCCATTCTTTGTTCAACGCTTTGCGGAATTCTTCCAGCTCGGTCATATCCGCTTCTTCATGCACGGTAACATGGGGAATCATCACCCAGTTGCGAGACAAGTTTTGACCAGAGATTTTTTTGATGCGAGAAAGCTCTTTAACTTCCACTTCACCAAATTTGCTGAAATCCACTTTTGGCCATGGCAACAAGTCCAAACCGCCGCCCAAAGAAGCGCCAGTGCCAGCACCAGATTGCATTACACCTTTAACGAATGATTTAACATCATCCGCAGTGATGCGACCTTTTTGACCAGAGCCTTTAACAGAGCCCAAATCAACACCCAATTCACGCGCCAATTTGCGAGTTGAAGGACCAGCGTGTGCTTTGGAGAAGGTTGTTTCGTTGATTGCAGAAGATACCGCAGCTGCCACAGGAGCAGGTTGAGCCGCAGGAGCAGGAGCGGCTGCTGGTGCAGGAGCAGCGGCAGGAGCGGGCTCAGCAGCAGGCGCAGCTTGTGCAGGCGCTTCAGCAGCGGCAGCACCCGTTTCAACAGTCAAAATCACCGAACCTTCGGAAACTTTATCGCCTACTTTAATTTTAACTTCTTGCACTACGCCAGCTGCATCAGCAGGCACATCCATAGTGGCTTTGTCTGTTTCCAGTGTAATCAAAGTTTGATCTAATGCGATGGTGTCGCCCGCTTTAACTTCAACGGCAATCACATCTACATTATCGTGCCCACCAATATCGGGGACTTTAATTTCTACAATGCTCATGAGTTTTCCTTGAATGAGTCTATTTTAATGAAAAACGGTTTTCAGGCTGCCTGAAAGTATTATTTCAGGCTGCCTGAATAAAACGCTAATTACAGATTCCAGCTGGCTTCTCGGTTAGCGTCGATACCGTATTTTTCAATGGCTTGTTGAACCACTTTCGCATCAACTTTGCCTTCTTTTGCCAAACCGCTCAATGCAGCAACCACAACGTTGTAGCGGTCCACTTCAAAGAATTTACGCAAGTTAGCACGGCTATCGCTGCGACCAAAGCCATCAGTACCCAACACAGTGAACGATTGACCAGCAGGGATGCCTGGGCGGATGCGTTCAGCAAAGGCGCGAACATAGTCGGTTGATGCCACAATCGGACCAGTATGACCTTGCAATTGACGTGTAACAAATGGAACTTTTTGTTCTTTTGTTGGGTTCAAACGGTTGAAGCGCTCAACTTCCATGATGTCGCGGTGCATTTGGTTGAATGATGTGCAAGACCATACGTTTGATTCAACGCCAAAGTCATCTTTCAACAATTGAGCAGCAGCCAACACTTCTTGCAGAATCACGCCAGAGCCCAGCAGTTGAACTTTCTTGTCGCTCTTACCGCCTTCTTGCAGCAAGTACATACCGTTCAAGATTTCTTGTTCAATGCCTTTGCGTGCAGGCATAGCTGGGTGAGCGTAGTTTTGGTTCATCACGGTTACATAGTAGAACACGTTTTCATGTTCCACATACATACGGCGCAAACCATCGTGCAAGATAACAGCCAATTCGTATTGGAATGTTGGGTCATAAGTGCGGCAGTTTGGAATCAAATCTGCTTGAATGTGGCTATGACCATCTTGGTGTTGCAAGCCTTCGCCGTTCAATGTAGTACGACCAGAAGTACCGCCCAACAAGAAGCCGCGTGCATTCATATCACCTGCTGCCCAAGCCAAGTCGCCAACACGTTGGAAACCGAACATTGAGTAGTAAATGTAGAATGGGATGGTGGTGTAACGGCTGTTTGCATAAGAAGTAGCAGAAGCAATCCATGAAGAAATCGCACCTGGCTCGTTAATACCTTCTTGCAAGATTTGACCATCAGTTGATTCTTTGTAGAACATCAACTGTTCTTTGTCTTGGGGGACGTATTTCTGACCTTGGGTATTCCAAATACCGATTTGACGGAACATACCTTCCATACCGAATGTACGGCTTTCATCGGGCACGATTGGCACAATGCGTTTGCCCAATTCTTTGTCTTTAATCAAAGTATTCAAGATGCGAACGAATGCCATTGTGGTAGAGAATTCGCGATCGCCGCTTGATTCCAATTGAGTTTGGAATGCGCTCAATTCAGGGATAGGCAAGGTTTCGTTGTTTGGATTGCGAGATGGCAAGTAACCGCCCAATGCTTTGCGTTGACCGTGCAAGTAGTTGTATTCAGGCGTGTCTTCTGCAAAGCGAACGTATGGCAGGTGATCGCCTTCAATTTGTGCGTCGGTTACAGGGATGTTGTGGCGAGTACGGAATTGTTTCAATGAAGCAACGTCCATTTTTTTCGCTTGGTGAACGGTGTTTTGCGCTTCACCTGCTGCACCCATGCCGTAGCCTTTAACTGTTTTAGTCAAGATTACAGTGGGTTTGCCGTTAGCGTGGTTCACGGCTTCGTAGTAAGCGTTGTACACTTTAACAGGGTCGTGTCCACCAAATTCTAGGTTGTAGATTTGTTCATCAGTCAAATCAGCAACCAATGCTTTCAATTCTGGGGTGTTGAACATATGTTCACGGATGTAGGCACCATCTTTTGAGTGGAAGTTTTGGTAGTCGCCGTCCACAATTTCTTCCATGCGTGCTTTCAATGCACCTGTGGTGTCTTTTGCCAGTATGGCATCCCAGCTACCGCCCCAAATCACTTTAATTGCATTCCAGCCTGCGCCACGGAAGATACCTTCGTATTCTTGCATGATTTTGCCGTTGCCGTTTACAGGGCCATCCAAGCGTTGCAAGTTACAGTTAATCACGAAAATCAGGTTATCCAATTTTTCGCGGGCAGCCAATGCGATTGCGCCTTGTGATTCTGGCTCGGTCATTTCGCCATCGCCGCAGAAGCACCATACTTTACGCCCCGCAGTTTTGGTTAAACCGCGTGAATCCAAGTATTTCAGAAAGCGTGCTTGGTAGATTGCCATGAGCGGACCAAGCCCCATAGACACAGTTGGGAATTGCCAGAAATCAGGCATTAAGTGTGGGTGTGGATAAGAAGACAAACCGTCGGTAAAGGCTTCTTGGCGCAGATTGTCCAGTTGGGCATCGCTCAAACGACCTTCAACATAAGCGCGGGCATAGATACCAGGGGCAGAGTGCCCTTGCATAAATACCAAGTCGCCTTCTACGCCATCGCCTTTGGCTTTCCAGAAGTGGTTGAAACCTACGTCATACAAGGTGGCGGCAGAGAGGAATGAACCGATATGTCCACCCAGTTCCAAACCTTTGTGTTGCGCGTTAACTACCATTGCGGCGTTGTTCCAACGAACGGCAGCGCGGATGGCGTGTTCCAGATTTGCATCGCCAGGCATGGCAACTTGTTTGCTTGTTGGAATGGTGTTTTGGTAAGGGGTATTGATACCAGCAGGTACGTTTACGCCTTCATCTTTGGATGTGCCCAAAAGCTGTTCCAACAAGAAACGTGCGCGATCAACGCCTTCGTTTTCCACCACTGAGCGAATTGCATCAACCCATTCCTTGGTTTCAATGGGATCGACGTCGTTTACTGTATTGTAGGTTTGAGACATGGTGTCTATCCTTCCTGTTGTGAAGTTAAAACCCCCGCTTGTGATGAGATTAAAACTTCGGTTGTAAAAGCGTCATTTTGTTTTAAAGATGCTGCAAAAGCACCCTTTTATGACACGAACATAAAACACTAGAATTGTAGCGTTAATGGGGTTGAATAGCAAACTTAGGCAGCCTGAAAGTTTGTCTTGCATCATAAAACATGGGATATATTTTTCAGGCTGCCTAAATGGGGAATTTTTGTTGCTATTGTGTGATTAGGCGTGGCAAAATTTTTACCTTTTAGCTGATGCGATTGGCTTGGTTTTCATGAATAAGCTGGTTCCTACTTTTCATATTTTGTCCAAATTGGGCATGTTTTTTTCCTTGTTGATTTTGATGCCGACGATAGTGTCGTATGTGTATGATGATGATGCGTTTCCTGTTTTTTGGCATACGGCGGCGATTTCGGAATTATTGTTTTTCCTGATTTGGCTGTTATGCCGCAAACGGCAGTATGAATTGCGCCCGCGTGATGGGTTTTCGCTGGTGGTGATGCTGTGGCTGGGCTTTGCCTGCATTGCGGCGTTGCCGTTTTATTATTATTTTCCTGAGATGTCGTTTACCGATGCGTTTTTTGAAGCGATGAGTGGGCTAACAACAACGGGGGCGACGGTGATTTCAGGCTTGGATACCTTGCCGCCGTCTATCAATTTTTGGCGGCATATGTTGAACTGGCTGGGCGGCATGGGGATTATTGTGCTGGCGGTGGCGATTTTGCCGATGTTGGGCGTGGGGGGGACGCAATTATTTAAAGCGGAGATTGCGGGCGTGCATAAAGACAAAACATCGCCGCGCATTTCGCAAACCGCCAAGCAGCTTTGGGAATTTTATTTGGCGTGCACGCTGTGGATTACGATTGCGCTGCATTGGGCGGGGATGGGCTGGTTTGACGCGGCGTGCCATGCGATGTCGGCTTTTGCGTTGGGGGGCTTTTCCACGCACGATAACAACATTGCGTTTTTTAATTCGCCTGCGATTGAGTGGGTGATTATTGTGGCGACGCTGTTGGGCGGCATCAATTTTGCCAACCATTTTGCGGCGTTGCGGCAAAAATCGTTGCGCCATTATTGGCAGGATGAGGAAGTGCGCACCATGATTTTGTTGCTGGTGGGCAGTATTGTGGTGGTTGCTTTGTATTTGGCTTACAAGGATTTTTATTCGCTTGCCGATGCGTTTCGGTTTGTTACGTTTAATTATGTTTCCATTGGTTTAGCGAGTGGTTTTTCTAATGCCGATTTTGCGACTTGGCCGTTGATTGCTTCGCTGTGGATGTTTTTTTTGGCGAATATTTTGGCGAATACGGGCTCAATGGGCGGTGGCGTGAAATTGGTGCGGATTTTGGCGTTGTCTAAGATTTTGAAGCGCGAGATGACGCTGTTGCAGCATCCGAATGCGGTGCATGTGGTGAAGGTAAACGGGCATAAGCTGTCTGACCATGTGGCGATGGCGATTGCGGCGTTTGTGTTTGTGTATTTTTGTACGGTTACGCTGTTTACATTTGTGTTGATGATTTCGGGGCTGGATTTGGTGAGCGCGCTCACGGCGGTGATTGCGTGCATTACCAACGCGGGACCTGGATTGGGCGTGGTAGGTCCGAGCCATGATTACACGGTGTTGAGCACGGGGCAAAAATGGATTTGCGCAGTGGTAATGCTGCTGGGGCGCTTGGAGATTTTTACGGTGTTGATGTTGTTTACGCCTGCTTATTGGCGTAAATGATTGTTAAAACGAAACGTGCAGGGCAGGGCGCACGTTGTGCAAATCCAACAATTATCATTTACAAATGAAATGTTTGCTGGGTTTGGTGTGATTTTGCTAGACGGCAAATGTAAACATGGGCAGAATGCGCCAAGTTGGCGTTGTTGGATGGCTTGGTGAACAACGTTGTTTTTTTGTTAAACATATCTGTGAGGTAAATAAAATGGCTCAATCTAAAATTGATGTTAGTGGCATGACCAGCAAACAAGACGGCGACCGTTTGGTGGAAGCCACCAGCAATGTGGCGGGTGTGCGTTTTGTGAATGCGAACCATGAGGGCGGTTATGTGGTGGTTACGCATACGGATGATTTTGATGCTGCGGCTTATAAGGCTGCGGTGAATGCGGCTGGGTTTAGCGCGTAAGATTTTGGATGATAAAAAAACGGTTTCAGGCTGCCTGAGACCGTTTTTTTGTTGGGTGGATGGGCAACCTGAAAATCAAAATGGAACGGCGACGGCTTGTCGCCAAATGATGTCTCAATAAGGCTTTACTGATTGGCAAGATGTCGGCAAGCCGCCGACGCTCCATGAGTGGCGTGTTTCGCTATGCGTTTTCAGGCTGCCTTTCTCTGCGCTAATACGCGCTCTACAGTGTCCACAATGGCTTGCGTTTGTGCGTCAATTTCAATGTTGATGCAATCGCCCACTTGGCGGCTGCCAAATAGGGTGCGTTGTAGGGTTTCGGGGATAAGGTGGACGTTAAATTCTTGTGTGGTTACGTCGCCGATGGTGAGACTGCATCCGTCTAGCCCGATGAAGCCTTTGGGCAGGATGTAGGGCGTGAGCTGGGGGGGCAGCCTGAAATAGAGTGTGCGGTTGTGTGTGTTTTGTTCCATGCGGCTGATGGGGGTGGTGGCGATGATGTGCCCGCTCATCACGTGCCCGCCGATTTCGTCGCCAAAGCGCGCGGCGCGTTCTAGGTTTACGCTGTCGCCTGTTTTCAGGCTGCCTAAATTGGTTTTTGCGAGCGTTTCTGCCATCAGGTCAAAGGTTACTTGGTTGCCGTTGATTTGCGTGATGGTGAGACAGCAGCCGTTGTTGGCGATGGATGCGCCGATTTGCAAGTCGTGTGCCATGTGTTCGGGCAGGGCAACAACGTGGCTGCGGAAATCTGCGCTGGGTTGGTGGATGTGGACGATTTTGCCTGTGCCTTGCACGATGCCTGTAAACATGAGGATTCCTTGTGATTGTGCTGGGGCGCGGATTTTAGCATTTTTTGTGGGATGCGTTTTCAGGCTGCCTTTGGACTATGAGGCAGCCTGAAACGCCATTTGTTCCAGCGTATTAACAAACGCGCTTAAATCGCGCTGCCATTGGGTGGGGTTGTTTTTGGAGAAATACAGCGAGATGTGCGGGGCGTGTTCAATATGGCAGCCGTAGCTTTGCGCAAGCGGCAAAACGGCTAAATCGCCCATGCCTTCAAATACCAAGCGAATGGGCGCGGGTGCAGCGGGATGGCGCAGTTCCCAAACGGCGGAGATGTCCAGTTCGTTGCCTTCGTGTTCGGCAATTTGCCAGCGGTGCGCGGTAAGCTGGTGGGATAGGTCGTTGAGATGTCGTTGCATGGGTGTTTGCTCTCTTGTGTTCAGGCAGCCTGAAAACGTGGTGGGTGGATTTCAGCCGATTAAAGGTGTTTCAGGCTGCCTAGGGTTATGAAATTTACGCCACGCCCATTTCGTTATCGCACACCACGGCTTGCACGCCGTTTGCCTGCCAAGCCTGTTGCCAAAACGCGGCGACATCTGCGCTGGCAACCGCAATAATCGGCATCGGCGCGCCATCGCGCAACGCATCTGCCAGCGCCTGCGCCATCGCGTTATCGTTCACGCGCCACACAATCGCATCGGCATCTTGCGCCGCGCGAAACTGCGCTACATTGTCCACCGCCACCCACACGCTGTGCGCGTTTTCAGGCTGCCTATTGTGTTGCCGCCAATCATCCAGCGGCAGCCACATCGCTTCGTGCGGCATCTCTGCCATTGTGTGCGGCACGATGCGATATGTGCCCGAAGCATTTTCGCCCAGCAAACCCGTTTTCAGGCTGCCTGAAAACGCGGTGGGCACGGCTAACGAAGCGAGCAGGGCGGTATTGGCGGGCAGCATCGGCGACACGGTGAAATCGCCTGCCTTTTGCCATGCCCATTGCTGCTGCTCGCGCGCTTGCAATTCGCTGCGCCATTCGTGCGCCGCCACGCGGAAAAAGCGCAGGTTCACATGGGCGTGTTCATAGCGGTAAAACTTCGCCAGCCACGGCGTAGCGTGCAGGATTTCTACGCCCAATTCTTCCATAAACTCGCGTTGCAGCGCGGCAAATTCGCTTTCGCCCGCTTCCACTTTGCCGCCCGCAAATTCCCAGTAGCCCGCATACGGTTTGCCCGCTGGGCGCGATGAGAGCAGAAATTCGCCGTTCTCGTTAAACAAAATGCCAGCGACAACATGGATTTTTGGGGGCATGGGTTTTTCCTTTGGATTGGGGTTGCGCGCCACGATGGGCGGTGGAAGGGTTGGTGGTGGGTATGGTGTTGCCCAAAGGCAGCCTGAAAACGGGGTTTACTCGGTTTCAGGCTGCCTATGAGTTTCAGACTGCCTATCGTCTCCACAAAAACAAACAGCGCGAAATCTCACGCTGCTTATTCTGGTAAACACGTTTAGCCGTGCAAACTTTCCATGCGAATCATCACCACAGGGTCGGTAACGGTTTCTTGCGCTTCAATTTCCGCAATTGCCGCCTTGATGTTTTTCTCAATGGTGGAGTGCGTCAAAATCACGATTTCGGCATGGGTGCTGTCCAACACGCTTTTTTGGATAAGCGCTTCAATGGAAATATGATATTTCGCCAGCACCGCCGCCACCGCCGCCAAAACGCCTGCTTGGTCTTGCATGTGCATCCGCAAATAATAGCTGCTGGTAATCTCGTCGATGGACAAGAAATTTTGCGCCTGAACCTTGTCGGATTGGAAGCCCAGCAGCGGCACGCGGTTCTCGCTGTCGGCATCCAGCAAGCGGCAGATGTCAATAATATCCGCCACCACCGCGCTGGCAGTAGGCAACGCGCCCGCGCCTGCGCCGTAATACAGCGTTTCGCCCACCATATCCGCCTTCACGCGCACGGCATTCATCACGCCGTTCACATTTGCCAGCAAGCGGCTTTCAGGCAGCAGGGTGGGGTGCACACGCAGCTCAATGCCTTTTTCCGTGCGGCGCGTGATGCCAAGCAGCTTGATGCGGTAGCCCAGCTCTTCGGCGTATTGAATATCGCGGCTGTCTAGCTTGCTGATGCCTTCCAGATAGCACGCGCCAAAGTTCACAGGCGTGCCAAACGCCAGCGCAGACATAATGGTGATTTTATGCCCTGCATCGTGCCCTTCCACGTCAAAAGTGGGGTCGGCTTCGGCGTAGCCCAATTCTTGCGCCTGCTTCAACACATCGGCAAACGCCGCGCCTTTTTCGCGCATTTCGCTCAAAATAAAATTGCTGGTGCCGTTGATGATGCCCGCAATGCTGTGGATGCGGTTGGCAGCCAAGCCTTCGCGCAGCGTTTTGATGATGGGAATGCCGCCCGCCACTGCCGCTTCAAAGTGAATCATCACGTTGTTTTTTTCGGCAAGGGCGAAGATTTCGTTGCCGTATTCGGCGAGCAGTTTTTTGTTGGCGGTAACGATGTGCTTGCCGTTGCCGATGGCTTGCAACACGGCATCTTTGGCGATTTCTGTGCCGCCGTAAAGCTCTACCACAATGTCCACATCGTCGCGTTGCACCAATTCGGTGGGCTCGGTTACCACCGCTGCTTGCGGGCAAAGCTGCCGCGCCCGCACCGTGTTGCGTGTGCAAACGGCGGTTACGCGCACTTCGCGCCCCAATCGCCTGCTGATTTCTGCTGCGTTGTCTTGCAACACTTGCGCCGTGCCACCGCCGACTGTGCCCAAGCCCAAGATGCCAATGTTTACTGCTTGCATAAAAGTTGCCCCTAATTGAGAAAGTAATTGAAGTTATGAAAAATTTGAAAACGCGCGATGGTAAACCATTTCAGGCAGCCTGAAAACCAATTAAAGCCATGTTGTTGCTGGCTTTTGGCGTGGTGCGTGCCGTGTGCGTTTAGGCAGCCTGAAACAGGGTTTCCATGTCGTCAAACTGCATCGGCACAAGGTTTGCCCGTAAACCAAAAGGTTTGAACGCTTTGTTGATTAACTCTATGGATACCGCGCGGTCGTTTTCCAAATTGCTCAGCGACGGCAGGGAAACGCCCACCAGCTTGGCAAACTGCGCTTGCTTTAAGCCCAGCATTTCAATGCGCAAGCGCTTTAAGGCTTGCCCTTGTGTGAGCTTGCCTTGCCAGAGTTCGCGCAGGATTTGGTTGCGGAATTCGCTGCGCTGTTGGGCGGAGAGTGTGGTTTTGTTTTTGGTGGCGCGTGGTTGTTTGGGTGAGGGTGGTTTGGGTGTGGTCATAGCAAGCCCCAGCGTTGGAGTTTTTCGGGTAGATGGTCGTAGCCCAACACAGGTATTTCCAAAATGCTTGGCGGCACACCGCGCTGGCGCAGATTGTGTTTTAAATCCACCAGCTTTTCGGCGGTGGCTTTCAGCTCTGAAAACAGTGCATCGGGGTCGGTCAAATCGGCAAAGGATTGGGCGATGGCGGGAAAATCGTATTCGCCGCCGCTTTCTAAGGGTGCGCCCCAAGTGGTGCTGCGGATGATGCCTTCGGGGTCGGCTTTCATTGGTGCGAAATCGTAAATTGGGGCAAATTCTATGCTGCTTGCGTGGCGGATAAAGGCGGTGTTGCGCCCATGGTTGTCGCTGTTGCCAAACGCAATATTGAGCAAATCGCGCTGCAACCATTGGCTAATCCACGCGCCTGCATCAAGTTGAAAACCTTGCGTTTGAACCAGATGGCTGCGCTGAATTTTTTGCAAAATGGCGCGGATGGTGTCGCCGTGGTTTAAATAGCTGCCCGCGCCGCGTTCCAGTAGGGAATACACGCTTTCCATCGCCAGCCGTGTGGTCTGCCCTTGCGCGTGTTCCACATCAAAACGCGGCAGCCATAAAGATGGATAGCGCTCGCCTTCTTCCAGCTTGATTTGCGCGGTATCCATGCTGGCAAAGCCTAGCGCGGCTAATTCGTGGTAAAAATGAAATTCGGCGCGCAGGATGTCGCAATCAATCGGCGTGCGTTGGTTGCGCGGATATTTCACCAGATAATACGCATCGGCAGATTTGCCATCTTGCTGATTATCAATCCAAATCTCGCCGCTTGGCGTTTGGCGCAGCAGCAATTTCGGCGCTTCGCCGCCTGCGCCCGTTGCGCCGCCTGCAATCGCACCGTGTTCTTGCGCGTATTCCAGAAAATCGGCTTGGCGGTTAATCGCTTCGGCAGCCTGAAAACGTCGTGTGGCGGCTTCGTGTGGCACGGCTTGTTTGATACGCACGTTGCCAATCGGCGCAATCGTGCCGCGTTTGAGCAATTCGTAGTTTTGTTGGTTTTCAGGCTGCCTGCCAATGCCCAAATGCCGTATCCAATAACGGCGGCTTGCGCCCGATGGGATGATGTCGTCCAAAAAAGTAAACGGCTGGTTTTGATAACCCATGATGTTCACAGGATAATTCAGCCCCAGCGCGTAAATATCGTCTTTTTCCCAGCAAAGAAAATCGCCGTTTTCGTCTTGGCAAAAGGCGTAGTCGTTTAGATAATCCAAATGCGTGCATACGAAATTTTCGTTAAACGATAATTCGGCGGCATCGTGCCATTGCTGATGATGGAAAATTTGGAGCGTCAGGTTTTCAGGCTGCATGGTGAATACGCGATAAAAAATAAGAAACCCGAGTATTATAGTAAAAATAAGCGAATAATTTATGAAATTTTAGAAATTATTTTCAGGCTGCCTTTTTCAGGCTGCCTTTGTTTGAGAAAGATTCAAGATGCAATTTCAAGACCAAACCCCGCTTGCCGCCATCGTTATAGACAGCTATCGCGCAGGCGAAATCATCATCAACCAAACCGCCTACACGCAAAACGTGCAATTGGGCGACAGCGTTGCTCCTTTCGCGCACGCTTCGCCGCAGGATTTAACCCTTGCCGATTTTCAGGCTGCCTTAAACGCGGGCGCAGAAATCATCCTGATTGGCACGGGCGAAAAACAGCAATTCTTATCGCCCAAGCTGGCAGTGGAATTATCCGCGCAGGGCGCTGCCTTAGAGAGCATGACCACCGCCACCGCTTGCCGCACCTATGCGCTGTTGGCAAGCGAAGGGCGCAAGGTTTGGGCTTGGTTGTGGGTGTGATGCGCGTGGGTTTTTGTTGCCAAAATGGGGCGATGGCAGCGGATGAATGCCCATGCGTTTTCAGGCTGCATTCGCTTGCCCAATCGGCAGCCTGAAAATCCAACGTTCAATTAGGTAAAAACAGCAAAACCTTGTTAAAATGCGCCACTTTGCATTTTCAGGCTGCCTAAGCAGCCCATTATTCTAAATCCAACGCACACCATGAAAACCAACTTGCTCAACTACGACCTTAACGGCTTAACCGACCACTTCGCCCAAATGGGCGAAAAACCCTTTCGCGCCAAACAAGTAATGCGTTGGATACACCAAAGCGGCGCGCAAACCTTTGACGAAATGACCGACCTAGCCAAAGCCCTGCGCGCCAAGCTAGAAGATAACGCCGTTATCGGCATTCCTGCGCTGATGACTTCGCAAGAAAGCCGTGATGGCACGCGCAAATGGCTGTTAGACGTGGGCACAGGCAATGGCGTAGAAACTGTATTCATCCCCGAAACCGAGCGCGGCACGCTGTGTATCTCATCACAAGTAGGCTGCGCTTTGGAATGCACATTCTGCTCAACAGGGCGACAAGGCTTCAACCGCAATTTATCCGCCGCCGAAATCATCGGACAGCTCTGGTGGGCAAACAAAGCTTTAGGCGTAACCCCAAAAAACGAACGCGTGATTTCCAATGTGGTGATGATGGGCATGGGCGAGCCAATGGCGAACTACGACAACGTCATCACCGCGCTTTCCATTATGCTGGACGACCACGGCTATGGATTGAGCCGCCGCCGCGTAACCGTGTCCACATCAGGCATGGTGCCGCAAATGGATAGATTAAAAGACGATATGCCCGTTGCGCTTGCCGTGTCGCTGCACGCATCCAACGACAAAGTGCGCGATGAAATCGTGCCGCTGAATAAAAAATATCCGCTCAAAGAGCTGATGGCGGCGTGCAACCGCTATCTTGCCAAAGCGCCACGCGATTTCATCACGTTTGAGTATGTGATGCTGGATGGCATCAACGACAAACCCGAACACGCCCGCGAGCTGGTGCAACTGGTTAAAGATACACCGTGCAAGTTCAACCTTATCCCGTTCAATCCTTTCCCTAATTCGGGCTACGAGCGATCTAGCAATAAAAACATCAATATTTTCAAAGAAATTTTAATGGAAGCCGACTTGGTTACAACAGTGCGCAAAACGCGCGGCGACGATATTGACGCCGCGTGCGGACAGTTGGCCGGTCAGGTGCAAGACAAAACCAAACGCCAAGCAAAATGGCAGCAAATTTATGTGGAGAGCAATAATCATGTTTAAACAACGTTTATCACGTTTTGTGGTGCTGTGTGCAGCGGCGTGTGTGCTGGCGAGCTGCGTTGCAGAAAACCCGCAGTTCACCGAGTTCAAGCCCGAAAGCAAAAGCGAAAAACGCAAAAATGGCGCACGCGTGAAAACCGAATTAGCCATTCAATACACGCAAAATCGCGATTATCGTTCTGCGGTGCAAGCGATTGATGATGCCATTAAAGACGACCCCAATTTTGAAATTGCATGGCTGATTCGCGCTCAGGTGTATCAACATTTAAAAGTGTACGACAAAGCCGAAGCGAACTTTCGCCATGCGCTGTCTATGAAGCCCGATAGCGCCGAAATCAACAATAACTATGGCTGGTTTTTATGCGATGCGGTAAACCGCCCCAGCGAATCCATTGCCTATTTTGACCGCGCCTTGGCAGACCCCACTTATCCTAGCCCCGAAATCGCCAATATGAATAAAGGCATTTGCTACGCGCGCTCTGGGCAAGTGGCTATGGCAGAGACTTATTTTGAACGTGCTTTGCAGTTGAATCCTGATTTTGTGCCTGTTTTCAAAGAGCGCGCGCGTGTTCATTTGCAGCAGCGCAAAATTGCGGCGGCAGATAAAGAGTTTCGCCGTTACCAAAGCCGTGTGGATCGCTTGAACGCGGACGATTTGTTGCTAGGCTGGAAAATTGCCAAGGCAAACAACGAAATGCAGGCTGCATCTGAATACGAAGCGCAACTGCGCACCAATTACCCTTATTCCAAAGAGCTTGACGCGATTGGTGGCAGGGGAGACGACGAGTAATGAGCAAAGCATCCAAAAAACAAACCGAAGCGAACGAAAGCAACAAAACAGCCGATTTGGGCGTGTTGTTGCGCGCCAAGCGTGAACAAAAACAGCTTTCCATCGGCGAAGTTTCTGAGCGCTTGAAACTGCCTGCTCGCCAAATTGAAGCCTTGGAAAATGGCGATTACAACAGCTTGCCTGAGCCTGTGTTTGTGCGCGGTTTTTTGCGCAGCTATGGGCGTTTTCTTGATTTAGAGGAATCCACGCTAAACGAAGCGTTGAAAAACATTGCACCTAGCGAAAAAACGCGCAAAGCCCAGCAAGGCGATAATGGTTTAAATTTTGCTAACGAAAAGCCCAAGCGCCCGTTTCCCACTTGGATTTTCGGCATTATCGGCGTAGGCATCATCGGCTTTGGCGTGTACAAATGGCAAACCAAATCGCAAACCGAACACGCCACTGCCAAGCAAGAAGCGGAAAGCAAGCCCTTGATTGCCAGCGAAACCGCCAAGCCTGCGCTGGATAATCCGAATGTGGTGGTTAAACCGATGACCGCCAGCGACACGCAAACGCAAACGGCGGCATCATCCGCCAGCGCTCCCGTAGGCGTGGCGGGCGAATTGGTGATTAACGCGCGTTATCGCACCATGCTCACCGTTACCAACGCCAAAGGCGAAGTTTTGATTAACGAGATTGTGCCATCGCGCAGCGAGCATCGTTTTCAAAACGGCGCGCCGTTTGAAGTGCGGCTGGGCTATGCCAGCGGCTCAACGGCAACATTTGGCGGACAGCCCATTGATATGAACGCCGCGCGTAAAAATGGCAAAACAGCGACCTTTACCGCTGGGGCTTCGGTGCCGCAGTAAGGGTTTAACCGCAATAGGGCAGCCTGAAAACGTGGGGTAAGGTTTTCAGGCTGCTTCAATGTCAATTATTACGCAGCTTTGAGCAAGCTACGCAACCGAATAACCGCATCAAAGGCAGCCTGAAAACCCTAAACAAGGCGCTGCCATCATCACACAACTGAATAACCTTTTTCAGGCTACCTTTGCCATGCCCTCAGCCATAGGCAGTCTAAAAACGAAACAAAGCCAAGCGATAACGCTATACACACGCAAACTATGAAACCCAATCGCCGCACCACCCATCAAGTTCAAATTGACCACATCACCGTAGGCTCTGGCAGCCCCGTGGTGATTCAATCCATGACCAACACCGACACCGCCGATGCCGCCGCCACAGCGCAGCAAGTGAAAGAGCTGGCAGACGCAGGCTCGGAAATGGTGCGGATTACCGTTAATTCGCCCGAAGCCGCCAGCCAAGTTGCCGAAATCCGCCAGCGGCTAGACGACATGGGTTGCGCCGTACCGTTGATTGGCGATTTCCACTTTAACGGCGAGCGCCTGCTCGCTGAGTTTCCCGATTGCGCCCGTGCGTTGTCCAAATACCGCATCAATCCGGGCAATGTGGGCAAGGGCGCAAAAGGCGACGAAAAATTCGCCTATTTGATTCGCACCGCCGCCGAGCATAACAAAGCCGTTCGCATCGGCGTGAACTGGGGTTCGTTAGACCAAAGTCTCGCAAAAAAAATGATGGACGAAAACCTTGCATCCGCCGCGCCCAAAACGCCAGAGGAAGTGATGAAGGAGGCGTTGATTGTGTCGGCGTTGCAATCGGCACAAAAGGCGGTGGATTTGGGGCTGCCTGAAAACAAGATTATTTTGTCGTGTAAGGTGTCCAACGTGCAGGATTTGATTACCGTGTACCGCGATTTGGCGGCGCGTTGTCGCTATCCCTTGCATTTGGGGCTAACCGAAGCGGGCATGGGCAGCAAGGGCATTGTGGCGAGCACCGCTGCGCTGTCGGTGCTGCTGCAAGAGGGCATTGGCGACACCATTCGCATCTCGCTTACGCCCGAGCCCAATAGTTCGCGCACGCAGGAAGTGATTGTGGCGCAAGAGATTTTGCAAACCATGGGCTTGCGCTCGTTCACGCCAATG
Organism: uncultured Kingella sp.; assembly: GCA_963520365.1. Classification (GTDB taxonomy): domain Bacteria; phylum Pseudomonadota; class Gammaproteobacteria; order Burkholderiales; family Neisseriaceae; genus Kingella_B. Next base: position 3,490 of record CAUQQW010000011.1, on the reverse strand, counting down.
GTTACCGCTTGCCCGGGATGCGGACGCACCACCAGCACCGTGTTCCAAGAATTGGCGCGCGATATTCAGCAATATTTGCGCGAGCAGATGAGCGTGTGGCGTTGGCAATATCCAGGGGTGGAGAATTTGAATGTGGCGGTGATGGGCTGCGTGGTCAATGGGCCGGGCGAGAGCAAGCTGGCGGATATTGGCATTTCGCTGCCGGGCACGGGGGAAACGCCCGTTGCGCCTGTATATGTGGATGGCGAGCGCAAGGTTACGCTTAAAGGCGACAATATGGCGGCGGAATTTTTGGCGATTGTGAAAGAATATGTGGAGGCGAATTATGGCGAGGGCGGCAAAAAGCGCAGTCAAAACAAGATTATCCCGATTCAACCGTGTTAAAGAGGCAGCCTGAAAATGAAAAAATCCATTAGCGAGCAACAGGCAGATAACCGCGATTTGCGCGTTTTGCTGCTGCAACTTTATATGAAAAACAACCCCAAGCTGGAACACCAAGTGTTTATTTACAGCTTTCGCGGCGTGTTGAACGCGCAAGCCAATCCGTTTCATTATGTGTATAGCGCGATACCGCCGAGCGTGCGCAAAAGCATCGTGCTGCAAAATCTGGCTTCGGGCGAGATGATGCAGGCGTTTATTTCGTCTATCCGCATGGAGGGCGGGCAAATGGGCTGGCAGATTGAAAACACGGTGATTTACGCCAACCGCAGCGGGGTGTTGATGCAGATTGGGCTGGATGGCGAAAAAACGGCGAAAACCGATAAATATCGCCAGTTCTTGAATTTGGCGCAGTCGTTTATGCATCAGTTTCAGTAATGGGTTTTCAGGCTGCCTTATCTATTGTTGATTGAGGCAGCCTGAAAAGTATTTTTAAGCTGGAATTTTGGCAAAACCAGCAACCCAATGGAGCGTCGGCGGCTCGCCGACATCTTGCTGACCAACAAAACCATGTTGAATTAAATTTGGCGACGAGCCGCCGCCGCTTCATTTTAGATTTCAGGCTGTCTCAACCATCCCCATCCCCACCATGCCCGCATTCCTTTTCCCATCCACCCTTTATCTCGCCGCGTTGTGCCTTGGTATCATCGCCAGTTTCAGGCTGCCCACTGTTGAGGCGTGGCAGCTTTGGGCGGCTGCGCTGGTGGCTGCATCGGCATGGGCGGTTTACAGCGCGAAACGTGGTCGCTCAGCCCATTTTCAGGCTGCCTTTGCGCTTACTTGCGCGCTGGCGGGGGCGGCGTATGGCATTGTGCGCACGCAGAATGCGCTTAATCATCAATGGACTGTTGCCGATTCGGCGCAGTCCGTTTTATTGCGCGTGGCGGTTACGGGACTGCCCGAGCGCGACGAGCAGGGCAGAACGCGATTTGTCGGCGTGGGGCAGCCTGAAAATGGTCGGGCGTATCGGCTGCTGTTTACGGATTATGCGGCGCGGGATTGGCGCGTGGGCGAAGTGTGGCAGGTGAAGGCGCGGGTAAAGGCGGCGGTGGGGATGCGCAATGCGGTGGGGTTTGACAGCGAGGCTTGGGCGTTGGCAAATGGTTTGGATGGCATGGCTTCGTTGGCAAAGGAGCGTTTCAGGCTGCCTGAACGGGCGCGGTGGACGTGGTTTAATCGGCAGCGCGAAGCGGTGGTGCGCGCTTGGCAGGGCACGGCGGCGCGTTATCCGCAGGGGGCGGGGCTGATGCGCGCGCTGGCGGTGGGCGATAAAAGCGGCGTGTCGGCGCAAACTTGGGCGGCGGTGCGTCCGCTGGGGCTGAACCATCTGTTGAGCATTTCGGGCTTGCACGTGGGCATGGTGGGCTGGTTGGCGGCTTGGCTGGCAACGCTGTTGCTGCGCGTGTTGCCGCGTGTGCCGCAATCGCCGCGCGTGTGGGCTTCGGCGGCGGGCTGGGCGACGGCGGTGGTTTATGCGGGGCTGGCGGGGTTTGATGTGCCTGCGCTGCGCAGCGTGTTGATGATTGGCGTGTTTGCGTGGGCATGGGCGCGGCAGCAGCGGGCAGGCTCGTGGCACACTTGGTGGACGGCGATGGCGGTGGTGTTGCTGTGGCAGCCTGCGGCGGTGTTGTCGGCGGGATTTTGGCTGTCGTTTGGGCTGGTGGGCGCGTTGATTTGGGCAACGGCGGGGCGCAAAACGCCGCGCGATGTGCTGGACTACATTCATAACGATGATTTCAGGCTGCCGCAATTAACGTGGCGCGACAAGCTGCGGCTGGCGGCGCAGGCGCAATGGGCGGCGACGCTGCTGGGCGGGGTGGCGACTATTGCGCTGTTTGGCTTGCTGCCTGTGTTTTCGCCGCTTGCCAACGCGCTGGCGATTCCGCTGTTTTCGTGGCTACTCGCGCCGCTGGCGTTGTTGGCATCCGCCTTGCCGTTTGACGCGCCCAAGCTGGCGGCGGCTTGGCTGGGCGAAAACGTGGTGGCGGCGATTCAATGGGCGGGGGCGCGGTTGCCTGAAATGGCGTTTGCCCACGCGCCCGCGCCGTTATTGCCACTGGCGGCGATGGGTGCGCTGCTGCTGTTGTTACCCAACGGCACGCGCGTGAAACCGCTGGCGTGTTGCGCGTTGGCGGCGTTTGCGCTGTATCGCCCGCCCCAGTCTGCCGCACAAGGCAGCCTGAAAATCACCGTGTGGGATGTGGGGCAGGGTTTGTCGGTGTTGCTGCAAACCGCGTCGCACAATCTGCTGTACGACAGCGGCACGGCATACGCCGCCGAAATGGCTCTGTTGCCCAACCTACGCGCCGCAGGCATCACGCGCCTAGATGCCATCATCGCATCGCACCACGACGACGACCACGACGGCGGTTTGCCCGTTGTGCAACAGCGTTACCCCGCCGCCGCGCTATGGGCAGGGCAGCCTGAAAACTACCCCCGCGCCCGATATTGCCAAAGCGGCAAAACATGGACGGCAGACGGCGTGTATTTTGAATGGCTCACGCTGCCGCACACGCCCGCCACCCCCGATAACGACGCAAGCTGCGTGCTGCGCGCCATCGCAGGCAAACACGCGCTGCTGATTACGGGCGACCTAAGCGCGCGCGGCGAAGCGCAACTGCTCGCCCAATACGGCGACGCGCTGCAAAGCGATGTGCTGATTTTGGGACACCACGGCAGCAAATCATCCAGCAGCAGCGCATTCATCAACCGCGTCGCGCCACGCTGGGCGATTGCCAGCAGCGGCTTTGCCAACGCCTACCACCACCCGCACCCCGATGTCATCCACCGCCTAGCCGCGCACAGCGTAACCCTGCTGCGCACCGATACCCAAGGCGCGTGGGTCATCACATTGGCAGGCGATGAGATGGATGCGCAGCAGATGGCGCGGGGGAAATATTGGTGGCAGAAAAAGCCGTTTAATCAGGGGAAATAGGCTTGGGCTTTGCGGCTTGAGACCTTTGCAAAAAAGCCTTTCCTCCAACAGTCGGAACCCAAACACAGGTTTTCGGCTGTTTCCGCCCCCAATCACTCCTAATTCTACCCAAATACC
>CAUQQW010000010.1:0-29466 GCA_963520365.1 uncultured Kingella sp. | reverse complement strand
GAGTTATCTTCATTTTTGCAGTCTAACATGACTGCTTATCTAGTACAGCCCCTAAAAATTAAGGTTTCAGGCTGCCTAAGCGAGCCAGTACACAATATATTGCGCCAAGATAATCAACACGATGCCCAACGCCGCGCCTACTTTGGCAACGGTGCCGACAATAAAGCCTGCCAACGCGCCGATGCCCACTTTGCCTGCCAGCCACAGATTGCGCTTGTCGGCAAATTCGCCAATCGCCGCGCCGAGCAACGGCCCGAGAATCAAACCCGCTGGCACAAAAAACGCGCCCACAACGCCGCCGATAAACGCGCCCCACAAGGCTTCTTTGCTTGCGCCCGTGTATTTTGCACCGAGCATCCCCGCCACAAAATCCATCGCCAAGCCAAAGGCGGAGACGATAAACAACACCAGCAAGGTGGTTGTGCCGATGACTTCGTAGTCCTGCGCGTAGCCCATCAGCCACGCGCCGCCGAACATCAGCGGCAGGCTGGGGAGGGCGGGGTAAATCGTGCCGATTGCGCCCAGCGTGAGCAAAACGATGGCAAGGGCGATGAGTAAAAGCGTCATGATTTCAATCTTGTGCGTTGCATTGCGATAGGGTGAACAAGGCTGCTTAAATCGCGGCGCGATCGGTTTCGCCCGTGCGAATGCGGATAACTTGTTCTACGGGGTAAACAAAAATTTTGCCATCGCCAATTTTGCCCGATCGGGCGGTTTCTACGATGGTTTCTATCGCGCGTTCCAGCATCTCGTCGGGCAACACGAGTTCCAGCTTCACTTTGGGCAAAAAATCAACGGCGTATTCCGCGCCGCGATAGATTTCGGTGTGCCCTTTTTGTCGCCCAAAGCCTTTCACTTCAGTTACGGTCATGCCTGTGATGCCGATTTCGGTAAGGGCTTCACGCACGTCGTCTAGCTTGAATGGTTTGATGATGGCTTCAATTTTTTTCATGATGGCAATCCTTGGGGGCAGGGGAATTTATGCTGTCTTTTACCTAAATACTCCGCCCACCCATATCCCGATTTCTCTCCATCGCCTGTCGTTGCTCTTCCATCGCTATATTTTGTTCAACCTGCAAGATTTGCTTCATGTTTTCACGCGCAGGAATATTCGCCATTTCATTTGCCATCACGTTTGCATAGCGTAAATCAGGTTCGTAGCTAAATATTGAAATTTTCAACTCTTTATCTTGCTCCGACATGGATAGATTATCTACTTTCCTCATGGTAAGTGGTTTTTGATTGATGGCATTGAGTGTTAATGCCATAGCAATGTTTTCATAATCGCGCGAGCTGTCTGCTGTGATATTGTTTTTTTCGCAATATTCAACCAATTTCTCATGAGTTTGGGTATAAACTTTTTTTGCCCGCGGGGTTAGCGGTTCAAGGTCGATCGGTTGCTGGTAGTCTTCCAATTTATGTTTTTGCCCTGTGCTGGTATCCAGATAGTGATATTGGTAAATATTATTAGATTGAAGATATTGCGATAAGCCCTCGGTTGTATAACCTAACAGCTTTTGGTTAAACGCAATTTCCATATCAATTTGGGTATTAATGGTAATTTTTTTTATTTTACTTTTGTACTCATCTATCATGCCCTTTTCTAAGCTATAGATTTTCTCCAACGCGGCTGCGCCATATTTATCGGGATAAAACTTTTTGCCATATCTATCTACATCATTCCAATAAATATCGCTGACGGTTTGTAAATTGCTTTCTGCATAATTGCCAATCATTTTTTCATCACCGTTATAACGATGAGAATTATCGCTGACTATCATGCCATTATTTTCAAGCATCAACTGCCCTTTCTTGCCCCAATACAAACCAGAATAGTCGTTATTGTTTAATCTGGCATTTAATTCAACACTATCAGCATGGGGCGATTGATGATGAATGCGGCTAACCAAAGCATTGTAGCCATCAATTTCTGCGCGACCCTCAAATTGTTTTTCCTTATCCTGAATATATTTAAGCTCTGCGGTAAAGTCTATTGGTTGGGGCAGATGATGCTTAACATTGTAGGCAATTTTATTCCGTACCTTTTTTTCAAATTCGGCAGCCGTTTCATCCAATGCTTTGTCATCCAAGCAATGGCGCATTTCATGGGCTAGCTCATAAACAAATTTGTCTACATTCAAATCTTTTTTACCCAGTTCATCAATTCGTATGGAAATGGTATTACTGCCATGATTATAAGATGCCGCAGACTTGTTATTTGTTTTTAAATTTGTATCTAGTGCAACAAGTTTTTTCAGCGCATGGTCACCATTGTTGGCTGCCTGCATAAACGCTTCCACCAAAAAAGGCGAACTGTTAATCGCAGACAGCAAAGAAGTTTTGATTGTTTCCTGTTCATTTGGAGATTTATCACTTAAAGATTGAATAAATTGGTTAATAATTGCCATAGATTTGTTGTCTTGTTCTATATTCATAGTAAACACTCCTGTGTTAAATTATTTAAGTGGAAAATCAATTTCAGCTTCTGAAAAAAAGTAAGGTCGCGATTCAACATCCCTAAATACGGATAGATCTATAGTACAGCGTTGTGAATCTCTGCCTGGAAGTAAATTATTGTGTGTAACCACAAAAAAAGAATTGCGTCCATCAAATATATATTTTGCAATCAATCCATGATTTTTTGCTATCTTTTCTATATTTTGTATTCTTGCTGCGGAAGAAGGCAACCTTTTAATGCCGTACCCATAATAATTTTTACGATTTAAGTTAAATTTAATACGCACACGAAGTGCTTGCCCTTTAAATTTAAAAATGGGTTCTTTATACACCGTAAAAGTAAAATCGCCATAATCATCAGGGTCTGGCGAATATTTGCCATAACGCACGATAAACGTATCTTTACTAAATACATCATCAGGTTCAAATTCAATTTCGCTGTCCGGCTGCCCCAAATTTTTGATAAACCATTCGGGGGTAACGCTTTCGCCATAAGGGTCGGTTTCGCGCAATTTAATCAAATCAAAAATGCGTTCTAAAATTTGCGTGTGGGTAAGGTGTTTTTGCGCTGCTTCCTGATGCTTGGATGGTTTGGGTTGGGATTGAGATGGTTCAGCGGCTTGTGGTGCGGTTGAAATAAATAAGCTGGTTAGGGCTAGGATGAGTTTTTTGAACATATATTTTCCTCTTTGCTTGGTGTAATTGATTTTCAGGCTGCCTAATACAACCAAGGCAGCCTGAAAACGAAGATTACGCTTTTATCCACCCCGCGCCGCTTTCTTTCACAATATCGCTTAATGCGTCTAGCCATGCGGGGTTGTCGTTTAAGCAGGGGATGTATTGGAATTGCGTGCCGCCTGCGGCGTGGAACTGCTCGCGCCCGCGGATGGCAATTTCTTCCATGGTTTCCAAGCAATCGCTCACAAACCCAGGGCAAACAACATCCAGCTTGGTGATTTTGTGTTTGCGTGGCAATTCTTTAAACAGAGTTTGCGTGCTGGGTTCTAGCCATTTGCCGCCACCAAAACGGCTTTGGAAGGAAACGATGTAGTCTTGCTCGCTTAAACCCAATTCCAGTGCAACAAGGCGGGCGGTTTCGCGGCATTCTTGCGCGTAGGGGTCGCCCAAATCGCTGTGTTTTTGTGGGATGCTGTGGAAGCTAAACATCAGTTTCTCTCCTGCGCCGTATTGTTTGCGATAGGCGGTGATTTGTTGGGCAAGGGCGTGGATGTAGCCTGCGTGGTAATAAAAGCGGGCGATGGTGCGCACCGACATTTGGTTGCGCTCGTGTTCCAATTCGCCCAGCACTTTATCCAACGCTGCGCCCATGCTGCTGCCTGCGTATTGCGGATACAGCGGCAGCACAATCAGCCGCCCCACGCCTTTGCTTTTGAGCGTGCTCATGGCTTCGTGGATGCTGGGTTTGCCGTAGCTCATGGCGTAGGCGCAATGGATGTTTTCAGGCAGCCTTTGGCGCAAGCCTTCTAGCTGGCGATGGGTAAACACTTTGAGCGGCGAGCCTTCTTTGAGCCAGATTTTTTTGTATAGCTCGGCGGATTTGCGGCTGCGCAGCGGCAGGATGATGCCACGCAACAGCGGTTGCCACAGCCAAGGGGAAAGCTCTACCACGCGCGAGTCGGATAAAAAATCGCGCAAAAAGGGGCGCACAGCTTCTGGCGTGGGTGCTTCAGGCGTGCCAAGATTAACGAGTAAAACGCCGACTTGGTTTTGCTCGGCAAGGGGAATGGAGAATTCGGGATGGAAATTCATGGTTTGCAACCGCGCAGGGCGGTGTTGTTGATAGGGGAATAGGTTGGATTTTCGCGCAAACGGTTAAACGGATTTTAGCTTCGCAAAAGCGCGCAAATGCGCTTTCAGGCTGCCTTAGCCGTTGCTGCGGCGCGGGTTAAACATAGCTTTTGCTGCGGGTTAAATCCATAATCAGCAGGGGATTATCTTCGCGCATTTTGTCAATTAACTCTTTGCAACGGTAGGTTTTGGGTTCTTGCCACAGCCAGTCTAATTCGGCTTGGGTAAGCCCCACCATTTGCAAAAATTGCACTTTGCCGTTGGGCGTGTCTATTTCGGGCAGCTTGGGATCGGGCGCAAAGGCGATGCCGACGATGGCGGTGTCGGTATCAAGGCGCACGGGGCTGTTGGCTGGGATAAAGTGATAGGGTTCAAACCATTTGCCGCTTTCAAACACATAGCGAGCAAGGTTGTTCATCACATCAATCACCCACATCGGTTCGTGTTTGGCGCCGTTGTAGTCTTTATCTTCGGCAACGGGCGCGATGCGGCAGGTAAATTCAAAACCCCATTTGCTGAAATCGGCTTCGGCGCTTTCGGGGTCAAAATACAATTCGCTCATGCCGTAGGAAACCAGATGGCGGTGGAACTGCTGTTCTTCGCAGTCGTAGATGCTGGTGCCGTCTATCGGGTCTTCGCCGCCCATCATATATTTGATGATGCTGCCGTAGTGGCGCGGTTCTTGGTTGGGATACAAGACTTCTAGCGCGGCATCTATGGCGTTCCAGCCGACGGCTTCGTCTTCATCAAATTGGGCGCGGTATTCTGCTTCGGTCATGTCTTGCTCCTTGTGGGGATGGGATTGGGATGTTTAGGGGGCGCGCTGCGGTTTTGGCTTTGCGCCCATTTTCAGGCTGCCTTTGTTTATTCGGCACTAATCTGCGCCAACAGGCGGCAAGCTCATTGCCAGCACGCTTTGCGTTTGCTGCGCGCGAAAATCCGCCAGCTTTTGCGCCAACTCGTTATCCTGATTTGCTAACAGCGACACGGCAAACAAGGCGGCATTGGCAGCGCCTGCTTCGCCGATGGCAAAGGTGGCAACAGGCACGCCCTTGGGCATTTGCACGATAGAAAGCAGCGAATCTTCGCCGCGCAGGTATTTGCTGGGCACGGGCACGCCGAGCACGGGCAGCGTGGTTTGCGCGGCTACCATGCCCGGTAGATGCGCCGCGCCGCCTGCGCCTGCGATGATGGCTTGCAAACCGCGCTCGCGGGCGGTTTTGGCGTAATCAAACATTAAATCGGGCGTGCGGTGGGCGGAGACGACTTGGGCTTCGTAGTCCACGCCGAATTGTTGCAGCATTTTGGCGGCGTGTTCCATGATGTGCCAATCGCTGTTGCTGCCCATGATGATGCCTATTTTTGCCATGCTTGGGTGTCCTTTTTCAGGCTGCCTTTGGGGGGTGCAAATAGGGGATGAAATGCGTTGATGTATAGAGGCTGCCGTTTGCGTGGATGCGACTGCCCGTTGCATGGGGCAGCCGCTTGGGATTGGGGGATTTATTTGAAGAAATCGCCCATACCTGCGGGCAAGCCTTGGGTGAATTGCGACATTTTGGCTGAGGTGGCGGCTTCGCCTTTTTCGTGTGCATCGCTGATGGCGGCGAGAATGAGGTCTTCCAGCATTTCGGGGTCGTCGGCGGCTTCGCTGATTAAATCGGGGCTGATGCTGATTTTGCGGACAACGTGGCTGCACGTGGCGGTTACTTTTACCAAGCCGTTGCCTGCTTGTCCTTCTACTTCGGTTTGCGCGAGTTCTGCTTGCGCTTTTTTCATGTTTTCTTGCATTTTTTGGGCTTGTTGCATCAAGCCGCCGAGTCCTGCTTTGCCGAACATTGGGTGCTCCTGTTGGATGGTGTGTTTGAAAAGGATTGGGCAGCCTGAAAATGAAGTTAGGGGCAATTTTCAGGCTGCCTGAAATGGGCGGGATTATAGCATTATTTGTGGGGTGTGGTTTTGGGGGTGGCTGCTGTGGGGTGGGCGATTATGTGCTTGGTTTTAGTGGGCATGGTTGGCAGCCTGAAAACTAATCTTTCTTGTAAAGCCGTTTGGTTGGTTATGCAAACGGTTGGTTTTTTCAGGCTGCTTTTGATGTTGGTAATCGTGTGCTTTATTTTTGTAAACATAATAGGCAGCCTGAAAATGGGGGGATGGGTTTTCAGCCTGCCTAATTATTGTAAGTGCGATGTCGTTTAATGCGTGCTTGGCGACGAGTCGTCGCCGCTCCATTGGGGCAGCCTGAAAATCGTCATCAGCCATGCTTGCGTTGGAATTCGCGCATAAATGCCACCAGCGTTTCCACGCCTGCGAGTGGCATGGCGTTGTAGATGCTGGCGCGCATGCCGCCTAGGGTTTTGTAGCCTGCGAGCGATTGCATGCCGTTTAGCGCAGCTTCTTGCACGAAGCGTGCGTCTAGGGCGGGGTTGCCTGTGCTGAAAATCACGTTCATGCGTGAGCGGGCTTCGGGGGCGATGGGGTTGCGGTAGAAGCCAGCGCTTTGGTCTATGGTTTGATAGAGCAGGGCGGCTTTTTGTTCGTTGATGGCTTGCATTTTTGCCACGCCGCCTTGCGTTTGCAGCCAGCGGAACACTAAGCCTGCGATGTAGATGGCGTAGGTGCAGGGGGTGTTATACATGCCGTTGCGATCTAGGTGGACTTGGTAGTTCCACACGTTGGGGATGCGATCGGTGCAGCGTTGCAGTAGGTCTTCGCGGATGATGACCACGGTTGCGCCTGCCATGCCGATGTTTTTTTGTGCGCCTGCGTAGATTACGCCAAAGTCGGATACGTCAATCGGGCGCGATAGGATTTCGGATGAAAAATCGCACACCACAGGCGGCGCATCGCTGCCGAGTTTGGGGATGGGGTGGTATTGCACGCCGTTGGCGGTTTCGTTGATGACATAGTGCACAAAGGCGGATTCGCGGCTGATGTCCCACGTTTCGGGCGCGGGCAGATTGGTGTAGTTGAATTGTTCGCCACCGTGCGCGGCGATGTGCACATTCAAATGTGGCGAGAGTTTGCCCATTTGCTCGGCGGCAATGCGCGACCAGTTGCCTGTAACCACGGCATCCACGCGCTTGTGCCCCTGCGCAAGATTGAGCGCGACTTGGGTGAACTGCGCCAATGCGCCGCCTTGCAAAAATAGAATTTTGTAGTTGCTGGGGATGTGCATTAGGCTGCGCAGGTCTTGCTCGGCGTGGTGCAGGATGCTGAGAAAGGCATCGGAGCGGTGCGACATGGTCATCACGGATAAACCTGTGCCGTTGTAGTCCAGCATTTCTTGTTGCGCGGTGCGCAGCACGCTTTCGGGCAGAGTGGCGGGTCCAGATGAGAAGTTGTAAACGGGCATGGGGTGTTCCTTTTGGAGTGGTTGTGGATACAGCGGGATTGTAGGCGCGGCGTGTTAAGTTTTGCAAGGATGGCGTGGCTGCGCTTAATTTTCAGGCTGCCATTTTTGTAAAACCTGTAACCAATGGAGCGTCGGCGGCTCGCCGACATGATGCTAACTCGCAAAGCTGTTGAACGTACCCTTTGGCGACGAGTCGTCGCTGTTCCATTTTGCTTTTCAGGCTGCCTATCGCCCCAGCAGCCCAGCCAAATTCCGTTCACACGCCGCCGCCAATTCTGCCAATGATATGCCGCGCAATTCGGCAACGATTTGGGCAACGCGCAACACATTGGCAGGCGTATTTTGCTGTTCAGGCTGCCCAAAGGGGCTGTCGGTTTCCAGCAATAAGGCGTTCAGCGGCAGTTGCGCGGCGGCGATGCGGGCTTTTTTGGCGCGCGGGTTGAGCAGCAGCGAGCCGATGCCGATTTTGAAGCCGTGTTTAATCAGCAATTGCGCTTCTTCTAGGCTGCCTGAAAAAGCGTGAGCGATGCCGCCTTGCGTGAATTTTGCTAACTGGATGGCTTGGACGATGGCGGCGGTGGCGCGCAGATTGTGCAGAATAATCGGGCGACGATATTGCTGGGCAAGTGCAAGCTGGGCTTGGAAGGTTTGGATTTGCGCGGCGCGGCGTGCGTGCGGCTCGGTTTTGTCGTAAAAATCCAAGCCGATTTCGCCTACCAACAGCGCAGGCTGTTGCGCCAGATGCAGCGCCAATTCATGCAACACGTTATCGCTGGCTTGCTCGGCATACCACGGGTGGATGCCCAATGCGACAGCACGGATTTCAGGCTGCCCCAATAGCGCAAGCGCGTTCGCCCAATCGGCGTGTTCGGCGGTGGGCACGATAAATTGGCTCACCTGTGCGGCGCGGGATTGGGCGATGATGTTAGGCAGCCTGAAAAACAGGGCGGGGTGGGTGAGATGGGTGTGGGTGTCGGTGAACATGGCGGGCGTTTATTGTAATTAACAAAGTTGCGTTACTTTTAACACATTTAAATAGTGTTTAAAATGGTAAGCATCCGTTAAGCCCACAGGCACAATGTTAATCAAGTTAATCAACACGCAAACATAGGCAGCCTGAAAATTAACATTCAGGCTGCTTTTTTGGATTTTGACCATGAACGACAATCATCATCTCAACGCATCAACTCAGATTCTGCAAACCACGCAACGCGCCCAGCAAGCCAGCCATTTGAAATGGTGGAAACGGGCAGCATTTGCCGTTGCCATTTTTCCGCCGCTGTTGAGCCTGATTTTAGCGTGGCAACACACAGGCAAATTGCCCACATCGCTGCTGGTGTGGCTGGCTGTCATGGTGTTTATGACTGTTTTCGGCAGCCTGAAAACGCAAACGCGCTCGCATCCCATCCGTAGCCCAAAATAAACATTTGCATTGACACGCGAGATTACAAATCTTAACATACTCAAAACTACATCCGACTACATTCTCTAACATAAGGAGCGAATGATGGCAGTTTCTGTAAGCGCATTGGGCGCAATCGTGGCATTGGTGGTGGCGATTGGTTTGATTTTGCGAAAAGTGCCGCCTGTTTACGGCATGATGGCAGGCGCGCTGGTTGGCGGCTTGGTGGGCGGCGCAGATTTGGTGCAAACCGTTACCCTGATGATTGACGGCGCCAAAGGCATCACCACCGCCGTGATGCGGATTTTGGCGGCAGGCGTGTTGGCAGGCGTGTTGATTGAATCGGGTGCGGCAACCGTCATCGCCGAAACCATCGTGAAAAAGCTGGGCGAAACTCGTGCCTTGCTGGCATTAGCGGTTGCCACGCTGATTTTAACGGCGGTGGGCGTGTTTATTGATGTGGCGGTCATCACCGTGTCGCCGATTGCGCTGGCGTTGGCGCAGCGGGTAGATTTGTCCAAAATGGCGATTTTGGTGGCGATGATTGGCGGCGGCAAAGCGGGCAATTTGATGTCGCCCAATCCCAACGCCATCGCCGCTTCCGACACCTTCAAAATCCCGCTCACTTCGGTGATGGTGGCGGGCATCATTCCCGCCATCTTTGGGCTGGCGCTCACCTATTTTCTCGCCAAGCGGCTAACCAAAAAAGGCACAACCGTTGCCGCCGAAGAAGTTACCGCGCACACGGCTGGGCATTATCCTTCGTTCGCTGCGGCGATTAGCGCGCCTGTGGTGGCGATTGTGTTGCTGGCGTTGCGCCCAATTGCCGATATTAAAATTGACCCGCTGATTGCCTTGCCCGTGGGCGGTTTGGCAGGCGCAATCATCATGGGGCAGTTTCGCAAAATCAACGATTACGCCGTGAGCGGCTTGGGCAAAATGTCGGGCGTGGCGATTATGCTGCTGGGCACAGGCGCGCTGGCGGGGATTATCGGCAATTCAGGCTTAAAAGACGTGTTGATTGATTCGCTCACCGCTTCGGGCTTGCCCGCCTATCTGCTCGCCCCCGTTTCAGGCAGCCTGATGTCGCTGGCGACCGCTTCCACCACCGCAGGCACCGCCGTTGCATCCAACGTATTCAGCGGCACGCTATTGGATTTGGGCATCAGCAGCTTGGCAGGCGCAGCGATGATACACGCAGGCGCAACCGTGTTTGACCATATGCCGCACGGCTCGTTCTTCCACGCCACAGGCGGCAGCGTGGGCATGGCGATTAAAGAGCGGCTCAAAGTCATCCCCTACGAAACCGCCGTTGGCTTGATTATGACCATTGTCTCTACGCTGATTTACGGCGTGTTCCGCTGGTTTGGTTAAGCATTTTCAGGCTGCCTTTTAATGCGTAAAGGCAGCCTGAAAACAGCGTGGCGCATTTCAGGCTGCATCAGATGTTTTTTAGCCAGCGCACGGCTTGCCAGCAAGCCGTAAGAACGCGAAAGCGCTTTTCAGGCTGCCTATCATCGCGCCCGCGTTTAGCCATCCATACGCCAAACCCAACGAACAACCTTCTTTTTGATTGAACGCGGGCGCAACCATTAAGGCAGCCTGAAAACGTCTCCCGCGCCCCTACGGATTGCTGGCAAGCCGTGCGCTTTTCAAAAAAATAAACATAAGGCAACAACCATGAAAATCATCATCGCACCCGATTCGTTTAAAGAAAGCCTAACCGCGCTGGAAGCCGCCGATGCGATTGAAGCGGGCTTAAAAGCCATTATGCCCGATGCCCAATACGTCAAAATCCCGATGGCGGACGGCGGCGAAGGCACGGTTCAATCGCTGATTGACGCCACCTGCGGCACGCTGCACAGCGCCGAAGTAACCGCACCGCTGGGCAATCGCATTGCCGCGCAATATGGCATTTCGGGCGATGGCAAAACCGCGATTATTGAAATGGCGGCGGCTTCGGGCTTGCATCTGGTGCCGCCCAGCGAGCGCAATCCGCTCATCACCACCAGCTATGGCACAGGCGAGCTGATTTTGGCTGCGCTAAACCACGGCGTGGAAAAAATCCTGCTCGGCATTGGCGGCAGCGCAACCAACGATGGCGGCGCAGGGATGCTGCAAGCCTTGGGCGCAGATTTGCTGGATGAACACGGCGCAGCCATTGGCTACGGCGGCGGCAGTTTGGCGCAACTGGCGCGGGCGGATTTTTCCCGCTTGGATGCGCGTTTGCAGCAGGTCGCGCTGGAAGTGGCTTGCGATGTGAACAATCCGCTGTGCGGCGAAAAAGGCGCGGCGGCGGTGTTTGCGCCGCAAAAGGGCGCAACGCCCGAAATGGTGCGCTCGCTGGATGCCAATCTGGCGCATTTTGCCCAAATCATCCAACGCGATGCAGGCAAAGACATTGCCAGCGGCGCAGGCACGGGCGCGGCTGGCGGCATGGGTGGCGGCGTGTTGCTGTTGCCGCAAGCGCAGCTGAAATCGGGCGTGCAAATTGTGATTGATTACGTCAAGCTTGCCGACAAAATCCGCGATGCCGATTGGGTGATTACCGGCGAAGGGCGCATGGACGCGCAAAGCGTGCACGGCAAAACGCCCATTGGCGTGGCGCGGGTGGCGAAACAGTTTGGCAAGCCCGTGATTGCCTTGGTGGGCTGCCTGCGCGCCGATTATCCCGCTGTTTACGATTGCGGCATTGATGCCGTTTTCCCCATCATCCGCCAGCTGGATAGCTTGGAAGGCACGTTGCGACAAGGCAAGGCGAATTTGCAATCCGCAGCGGAAAACGTAGCACGCTTGTATTTCGCTTTAAAATGAAAAACATGGCTCAATAAATCGGCTGATAGCAATCCAAACAGCCCCTTTTGTTGAGCCTTATTTTATTTTTAGATATTAAGAACGATTTGTATTTGCTACTTAACATCCGTATAATCCGCACTTCGCTATTTTTTGTAAGAATAGGAAAATTTATGTTAGTGGCGTTCCTCATCATGCTGCGCGAAGGCATTGAGGCGGCTTTGATTGTCGGCATTGTTGCCGGCTTTTTAAAGCAGTCGGGTTATTCGCACATGATGCCGAAAGTGTGGGCGGGCGTGGTGCTTGCCGCGCTGATGTGTTTGGGGCTGGGCTTGTGGATTCACAACAAAACAGGCGAAATCCCGCAGAAGCAGCAAGAATTTGTGGTCGGCGCGCTGGGCTTGTTTGCCGTGGCGATGCTCACTTATATGGTGCTGTGGATGAAAAAAGCTTCACGCATCCTGAAACAATCGTTGCAGCAATCGGTGAGCAGCGCATTGCAGCGCGGCGAAGGGCATGGCTGGGCGTTGGTGAGCATGGCGTTTTTAGCCGTGGCGCGCGAAGGCTTGGAAAGCGTGTTTTTCCTGATTGCCGTGTTTAATCAAGCGCCTACCGCCGAAATGCCGCTTGGCGCGGTGCTGGGTTTGGTGGTTGCTGCCGTGATTGGCTATTTGATTTACAAAGGCGGCGTGAAAATCAATCTAGGCAAATTTTTCCAATGGACGGGCGTGCTGCTGATTTTCGTTGCCGCAGGCTTGTTTGCTGGCGCGTTCCGTGCGCTGCATGAAGCGGGCATTTGGAATATTGGGCAAACCATTGTGTTTGACAGCTCGCATATTTTGCACAACGACAGCGTGATGGGCGTGCTAATGGGCGGCTTTTTCGGCTACACCGACCACCCTGTTGTGAGCGATTTGGTTTTGTACTTTGCGTATTTGATTACTGTGTTGTACTTGTTTTTCAGGCAGCACAAGGCAGCCTGAAACCTTTGTTTGTTTTATTTTCTTAAAGGAATGTTTTATGAAAGCAAAATATTTATCCGTTGTAACTTTGGCTGCCTTGGTTGCTTTGACCGCCTGCCAACCGCCCGAAGGCGAGAAAAAAGCGGAAACCCCTGCGCCTGCTTCTGGCGCGGCTTCGCAAGCGGCTGCGCCTGCTGGCGAAACCCCACGCAATGCCGATGGCAGCATTTCCGTTGCTGTAAACGACACCGCTTGCGAACCAATGCAAATCACCGTGCCCAGCGGTCAAACCGTGTTCCAAATCAAAAACAACAGTAACCGCAAGCTGGAATGGGAAATCCTGAAAGGCGTGATGGTGGTGGACGAGCGCGAAAACATTGCGCCAACCTTGTCTGACAAAATGACGGTTACCCTGCTGCCTGGCGAATACGAAATGACTTGCGGCTTGCTTACCAACCCACGCGGCAAGCTAATTGTTACCGACAGCGGCTTTAAAAACACCACCGATGAAGCCGCGCTGGAAAAACTGGCGCAACCACTCGGCGAATACAAAAAATACGTTCAAGGCGAAGCCAAAGAACTCGTAACCAAAACCGAAGCCTTTGTTGCTGCTGTGAAAGCGGGCGAAATTGACAAAGCCAAATCCCTGTTTGCTTCAACCCGCGTTCACTACGAGCGCATTGAGCCGAT
Organism: uncultured Kingella sp.; assembly: GCA_963520365.1. GTDB lineage: Bacteria > Pseudomonadota > Gammaproteobacteria > Burkholderiales > Neisseriaceae > Kingella_B. The sequence goes on along the minus strand of CAUQQW010000010.1, from coordinate 16,001 downwards.
TGCCGAATTGTTCAACGAACTTGACCCTGCGATTGACGCGCGTGAAGACGACTTCAAAGACGGGCCCAAAGATGCCAACTTCACTGGCTTCCACCGCTTAGAACACGCGCTGTGGGTTGAAAAAGACGTAAAAGGCGTGCAAACCGTTGCCGACAAATTGTTGGAAGACGTGAAAAAACTGCAAACAGAAATCGACGAATTGAACTTCCCACCCACCAAAGTGGTTGGCGGCGCGGCGGCTTTGATTGAAGAAGTGGCTGGCAGCAAAATCACAGGCGAAGAAGACCGTTACAGCCACACCGATTTGAGCGACTTCCAAGCCAACGTGGATGGCGCGCAAAAAATCGTAGATTTGTTCCGCACGCCAATCGCCGAGAAAAACCAAGCCTTGCTGGATAAAGTGGACGCGAACATTAAGCAAGTAAACGAAATCTTGGCGAAATACAAAACCGCTGACGGCTTTGCCGACTACGAAAAACTGACCAAAGCAGACCGCAATGCGTTGCAAGTGCCAATTAACGCATTGGCAGAAGATTTGTCTCAACTGCGCGGCACTTTGGGCTTGAAATAATCCCATTGAGGCAGCCTGAAAACGCTTGGACGCATGGTTTCGCATTGCCGAAACCCGCCATATTCGTTTTCAGGCTGCCTTTTCACGTTTGTTTTTATTGCATCATTGCACGGCTTGCAAGCAAGCCTAAGGGTATGTTGGCAACCAGCATTGCGGCGGTATTTTTGGTAAAAATCCACGCCTGCTGCGTCAAAAATACTCGCAAGGCGTTTAACCTTGCTGCGTTTTTTTCCTTGCAAACGCGGATTTTTCCGCAAAAAACCGTCTCGCAAGCTAATTGCCAACATACCCTAAAACGCGGGCGCAGTTTTCAGGCTGCCTAAACCCTTGCGCTCGCGCCCCGATAGGCAGCCTGAAAAACCATTTCGCGCAACACAAGATTGCGCAACCATCCCAAAATAAAGGAAATCAACCATGAGCGAACAACTCCAATCCCCCAGCAAACGCGCCCTGTTCAAAACCGCTGCTGCCGTGGGCGCAACCCTTGCCACAGGCAGCCTTGTCGCCTGCCAACAGCAGCCTGAAAAACAAGCCGCGTCTTCCGCGCCCGCCCAGGCCAAAGCCGAAGACGGTTTTGTCGGGCATTCCAACGAGAGCGTTCCCTGCTACGGCGCGCACCAAGCGGGCATCGTAACCCCCAATAAAGAGCAGCCCTTCGGCACGCTGTGCGCGTTTGACGTGCTTGCCAAAACGCCCAAGGAATTGGAAAACTTTTTCCGCACGCTCACGGCGCGCATTGAGTTTTTAACACAAGGCGGCGAAATTGCCGATATTGACGACAAACTGCCCCCACCCAGCAGCGGCATTTTGGGCAAACAAGTGCCGCCCGATGGTTTGACCGTTACCGTTGGTGTGGGCAACAGCTTGTTTGATAAGCGATTTGGCTTGGAAAAACACAAACCGCTGCGCCTGCAAGAAATGCGCGATTTCCCCAACGATAAATTGGTTGCCGATTGGTGCGATGGCGACATCAGCCTGCAAATCAGCGCATTCAGCCCCGAAACCTGCCAAAACGCGCTGCGCGACATCATCAAAAACACCAGCCACATCGCCACCATCCGCTGGTCAATTGACGGCTGGGCACCGAAAACCGAAGCCCCCGATGCCGCCGCACGCAACCTGTTCGGCTTTCGCGACGGCACGGGCAACCCCAACATCCGCGACCCCAAAGTCGCCGATACCATGCTGTGGACAGGCATCACCGAAAACAGCCAAGATGAACCCGTATGGGCGAAAAACGGCACCTACCAAGCCATCCGCATCATCCGCCAAATGGTGGAATTTTGGGACAGAACGCCGCTGCAAGAGCAAAACGACATCTTCGGGCGCGACAAATATTCCGCCGCGCCCATCGGCAAAAAACACGAGCACGACGCGCCCGACTACGCCAGCGATCCCGACGGCAAACACGTGCCCAAAGACAGCCATATGCGCCTTGCCAATCCGCGCGACCCTGAGTTTTTGAAAAAACACCAGCTCTACCGCCGTCCGTATAACTATTCGCTGGGCTTGTCTTCCGCCAAGCAGTTGGACGTGGGCTTGATTTTGACCATGTATCAAGCCAACTTGGTGGACGGCTTTATCTTCGTGCAAAACCTGCTCAACGGCGAGCCGCTGGAAGAGTACATCAAGCCGTTTGGCGGCGGTTATTTCTTTGTGCTGCCGGGGTTTGAGAAAGGTGGGTATTTGGGCGACGGCTTGATTAAGCTGGTTCAACCGCAGCAGTAAGCAGTAGTATCTGAATGAAAATAGGCAGCCTGAAAGCGTAGAAATGGCGTTTTCAGGCTGCCTTTTTAATTAGGAAACGCCATTTTTTCTAAATCTACTTGTGGCAATAAATCATAAATCGCTTGTGACAGTTTTACATCAATAATCGGATAGGCAATTAATTTGTACTGCAAACTTTTAAAATCAATATCATGGCTATAAAACCCTTTCTTTGCCATTTCTACAAAAGAGGATAGATACCATTCTCTTTCGTTGTCATTTTCAAAATAAGGCAGATTTTCATCACAAATCACAATTTCCCGCTCCTGCGTTGGCAAGTTATCGCAAAAATCACTTACCTTTTCCCATAACTCTTTATTTTTCATAAAAATATCTGGCATCGTATCCGTGCCACCTGTTGCGAAATGCGCTATATGCTGCCCGCATTTTCCAAACCAGTCTAAGTCATAAGCTGTAACCCAGCCAATATCCATAGCAGTCATTTTTTTACCTATCAAATGGGGTTCTAACGAAACAAGGCAGCCTGAAAACGCTTTTAGCCTACCCCTCCTGCGCAATCGCAATCACCTTATCTGGCGTTAATTTCGTCATGCAATCAAAATGCCCCAGCGGGCATTCGCGTTGGAAACAGGGGCTGCAAGCCAAATTCAGCGTGGCGATTTTGGCTTTGTCGCTTAACGGCGGCGTGTGCTCGGGGCTGGATGAGCCGTAAATCGCCACCAATTTGCAGCCTACCGCCGCAGCAAGATGCATCAAGCCGCTATCGTTGCAAAACACCGTATCGGCGCAGGCGAGCAAATCAATCGCTTCGTCCAAGCTCGTTTTGCCGCATAAATTGGTGCATAGGCAGCCTGAAAGCTGGTTAATCTCCTCGCCCAAAGCAAAATCTTTGTGCGAACCAAACAGCCAAATTTGATAACCGCGCTGTGCGTAATACTGCGCTGTCGCGGCAAAATGGCGCGGTAGCCAACGCTTTGCCACGCCGTATTCCGCGCCGTGGCAAAACGCGATAACAGGCTTGTCCAAATCCAAACCGTGCGCCGCCAAAGCCGCCGCTTGGCTTGCCGCATCAATGGTGAAACTTGGCTGCGACGATATGCCATCAAATACCGCCTTCGATGGATGCGCCAGCGCGGTGTAGCGATCCACCATCAACGGCAGCGCTGCCTTATCCAGCTTGCGAATATCGTTCAGCAGTCCATAACGCTGCTCACCCACATAGCCCGTGCGCTGCTTGATGCCCGTGGCAAACGCCAAAAAACCCATTTTCAGGCTGCCTGCGGTGGCAATCACTTGGTCATATTGTCGCTTTCCCAGCATCCGCCCCACGCGCCAACGCTCGCGCAGTTGCAACGCGCCATGCCCAAACGGATTATCCAAAATCTCGTTCACTTCATCCATGCACCGATACACCGCCTGCGACCACTTGGGCGCAAACACATCAATCACGCAATCGGGATACAGCTCATGCAATCGGCGCAACATCGGCTGCGTCATCACGCAATCACCAATCCACGAAGGCGACAAAACCAAAATTCTTTTAGCCATTTCATCCTGTTTTCAAAACAAAAAACTCGCCGATTGTAGGGCGAAAAGCTGCCATACGCAAAAATTTCAGGCTACAATGCCGCCTTTTATTTGACGATTCAACCCCCCCCATGACCGCCACCCAACGCTACGCCAACGCCCGCTTAACCGCCATCCGCCATGTGCCGCATGAAGACAAACTGATTCTGAGCTTTAACGAACACGAAGATTGCGAATTCACCAGCGTGGTAGATTTCTCGCTCAACGGCTTTTATCCGCATAACATCTTGTTTGATTTATACGAATACGATCTCGCATCGCTGCCGCCGCGCATCGCCGCCGAATTTCCCACCCTGTCGTATTACATCCACAGCGGCGAAAACTGGCAAATTTTTCACCTATCGCCCCAAGCAGGCATGGGCGGCATCATCGTATGCGCCACGTTCTAAACAGACTTTTCAGGCTGCCTTATCCTATCAAGGCAGCCTGAAAACTTGTTTACAGTGTTTATTTGTTTACGGGCATAACGCAAAACCATAACCCAAGGCAGCCTGAAAATGCTTTTCCCATTTTTTACTACACAGACTGCCCACTCTCCCGCAAAAACCACACACAGCCCACCAAATTCCACTTACAGCAGCCTGAAACTTCCCCCGCGCCCCGTTTTCCGTTAAAGTATACATTTTTATAAAAACCCATAATCACAACAAGGATTTACACCTAAATGAGTAAAACAAAAAACAAAACGACAGACAAAATGACAAACAAAACAGCAAAAAGCAAAAAAACCAGCCTGCGCGCCCAAGACCCCTATCTCGCGCGTGAGCAACAAAAATACCCCCACCCCTTGCCCAGCCGCGAATGGATTATCCAGCTCTTAGAAACCGCAGGCACACCGCAAAAAATCCCCAGTCTTGCCAAGCAGTTATCCATCAGCAACAGCGAATACGAATTTTTTGAACGCCGCCTTAAAGCGATGGCACGCGATGGGCAAATTCTGATTAACCGCCGCAATCTGATTTGCGCCGCTGAAAAACTCGCCATCGTGAAATGTCGCGTAGAAATGCACAAAGACGGCTTTGGCTTTGCCGTGCCGCTTATCCCCACAGGCGAAGGCGATTTGGTGTTGTATGAGCGGCAAACGCGCGGCGTGATGAACGGCGATATAGTAACCGTGCGCCCGCTCGGGCTAGACCACCGTGGGCGGCGCGAAGGGCAAATTTTAGACATCATAGAACGCGCGCAAACGTCTATCGTGGGCAGATTTTATTTGGAACGCGGCATCGCCGTGCTAGACCCCGAAGACAAACGCCTCACGCAAAACGTGATTTTAGAACCCGACAGCGTGGCGCAATTTGCCCCCAGCGAAGGGCAGGTGGTCGTTGCCGAAATTACCGCCTATCCCGAAAACCATCGCCCCGCCGTTGCCCGCATCACCGAAGTGCTGGGCGATTACGCCGATAGCGGCATGGAAATTGAAATCGCGCTGCGTAAACACAAATTGCCGCACGAATTCAGCGCAGGCTGCCTGAAAGCCGCCGCCAAAATCCCCGAAAAAGTGCGCGCCAGCGATCGCAAAAACCGCGTGGATTTGCGCGATTTGCCGCTGGTAACCATAGACGGCGAAACTTCGCGCGATTTTGACGATGCGGTTTACGCCGAGAAAAACGGGCGCAATTATCGCCTAATCGTTGCCATCGCCGATGTGAGCCATTATGTGAAACCAGACGACGCGATAGACCAAGACGCGCAAGAACGCGCCACCAGCGTGTATTTTCCGCGCCGCGTTATCCCGATGCTGCCTGAAAATCTATCCAACGGCATTTGCTCGCTCAACCCCGATGTGGAGCGGCTTTGCATGGTGTGCGACATGGAAATTACCTTTGCCGGCAACATCAAATCCTATCAATTCTATCCAGCGGTGATGAAATCGCACGGCAGGCTTACTTACAACCAAGTGTGGGAATGGATTAGCCAAAAAACGCAAAATCCATACAGTGAGCAGCTCAACACTTTATACAAATTATTCAAAATATTGCAGAAAAAACGCCATGCACGCGGTGCAATGGAATTTGAAACCACCGAAACGCAAATGCTGTTCAACGACAACGGTAAAATTGACCGCATCATCCCCGTGGTGCGCAACGACGCGTATAAATTGATTGAAGAATGTATGCTCGCGGCGAATGTGTGCGCGGCGGATTTTCTGTTAAAAAACAAACACCCAGCCTTGTATCGCAACCACGCAGGGCCCACGCCCGAAAAACTGGCGGCATTGCGCGAGCAACTGGGCTTACTTGGCTTAAAACTGGGCGGCGGCGACAACCCCACGCCCAAAGATTACGCCGCCCTTGCTGACCAAATCGCTGCGCGAGAAGACCGCGAATTGCTGCAAACCATGCTGCTGCGCTCCATGCAGCAAGCGCAATACGAGCCGCAAAACGCAGGGCATTTTGGGCTGGCGTATGAGCATTACACCCATTTCACGTCGCCCATCCGCCGTTATCCCGATTTGCTGGTGCATCGCGCCATCAAAGCCGTGTTGGCGGGCGAGCAATACCAAGCCAACTGGCAAGAATTGGGCGCGCATTCATCGCATTGCGAACGCCGCGCCGACGATGCCAGCCGCGATGTGGAAAACTGGTTGAAAACCTACTATATGCGCGACAAAGTGGGCGAAGTATTCGCAGGCAAAATCAGCGGCATGGCAAATTTTGGCATTTTTGTTACGCTGGACGACATCCACATTGAAGGCATGGCGCACGTGAGCGATTTGGGCGAAGATTATTTCAACTACCACCCCGAAACGCTGTCCATGATAGGCGAGCGCAGCGGCGTGCAATTCAAAATGGGCGACCGCGTGGTGGTGAAAGTGGCGCGCGCCGATTTGGATACCAGCAAGATTGATTTGGTGCTGGTGTCGGGTGGCGAATCGCGCAAAGCACGCAAAACGAAAAAATCAGCAGCAGACGATGTTTCAGGCAGCCTGAAAACCACGCGCAGCAAAAAAGCAGCAGAAACCATTGCGCCTGCTGAATTCAGCCCAGCGAAGAAATTGCGCAAGGGCAAAGGCAGCCTGAAAACGAGTAAAGTGAGTTCTAGCGTAGCCAAAACCAGCGCACTCAAAACAACAAATGCCGAGACAACAAAAGCCGTAATCGTTGCCGACAGCAAGCCAAGCAAATCGCGCAAGGGAAAAAAACAAGCTGCCGCCGATATTTCAGGCAGCCTGAAAACGGCAAACGGCGAAGTAAACCAAACCGCTAGCGCAAAGATTGAAGTGGCTGAGTCCAAATCATCGCGCAAAACCAAAGGCAGCCTGAAAACAGGTAAAGCAGATTCCAGCGCAACCAAAGCTGCAGATGAAAAAGCTGCGGATAAGAAAACCGCCAAAACAACGGAACAAAATTTGGCGAAACCATCACGCAAAGGCAAAAAAGCCGCCGCAGATGTTTCAGGCAGCCTGAAAACGGCAAACGGCGAAGTAAACCAAACTGCCAGCGCAAAGGTTGAAGCAGTCCAGCCCAAACCATCGCGCAAAGGCAAAGGCAAAGGCAGCCTGAAAACCAGTAAAGCCCAAACCCAAGGTGTGAACAAAGCGAAAGCAGGCAAAACAGATGCCAGCGCAGCCCAACCCAGCAGCGACAACGCGCCAAGCCAAGCCAACAAAGGCAGCCTGAAAAACGCAGCGCCGAGCCAATCACGCAAAGTCAAAAAAGAATCTGCGCCCGCCCCAGCGGTTAGCGGCACGCTCAAAATGGTTAATGGCAAAATCACCATTGTGAAAAAGAAAAAATAGGCAGCCTGAAAGCCGTGCAATTCTTGGCGTAACCAACAGGCAAAAAAACAGGGCGGATTTCATATCCGCCCTTTTGCATGGCATCGGCTGGTTCAGGCAGCCTGAAAACTAGCAGCAATCCCAAGTGAACAGCACGCGGCTGAAATCGCGCTTTTGCAAATCTTCGGGCGTGATAAAAAAGTTACCAATACCGCTGTCGCCCCAAAGCACACGCTCGGTGCTTTCGTTGTCGTCAAAATCGCTGTCTAGCTGGAACAGCAGCACGGTATGGTTTTTTAGATGGTCAAACCATTCGCGCGGGTCGGTTTGCGTGAAATAGGGATAACCGCCGATGCGGTGGCCTTCGGCTTGGTCGGCTTCAAAAAGCGCGTCCCAAAGCTGCTTTTGCGCGGGGTCTTTGATATTGGTGATGCCCGCAACCAGCTCGTTGCGAAAATCGGTAAACGAAATGGGCTGCTGCGCCACAGCTTGAAAAATAATCCGATATTCGCCATCAACAGGCAGCGCGCCTTCTTCTTTTGCGGCAGCCTGAAACGGCGCGAAATCATCGCAAAGCTGCGCCAAATCTTGCGTAATCTCGGGATAGTAAACCACGCGGTAGTTGGCTGTGTTGGTGTAATTATCGTAATCCACACCCAAGGAATAATCGGTTTCGTCCACAAAAAACTGAATCAAACCGCTGCTGGGAAAATCGGGCAGCGGCGGCATTTCGGCAAAATTTACCTGCGCCAACAGCGTTAGCGGCTCGCCGTTGGCGTTGCGCGGATAATCAGCATTTCGCGGCAGATAAGGGTTGCCGCCCACCTTGCTTTGCCAGATTTGCGGACGGTCGTTCGCAGCGCCCAGCGTAAACGGCACGGTGGGTTGCAAGCTGCGATTGAGATAGGCTTGGAAGGAGTCGGGTAGGGTGGTTTGTTCCATGATGTTGCTCCGTTGTGAAAAATGAATATTAGCCGCCAAAGGCAGCCTGAAACGCTGTTTGCGGTTTTAACTTTGCAAAAGCGCAGTTTTCCATTTTCAGGCTGCCTTATGCTTCATGTATCTGCGCCGCCTGCAAAGTGTTTTCCAGCAAACTCGCAATCGTCATCGGACCCACGCCACCAGGCACGGGCGTAATCGCCGCTGCGCGCTCCTTCGCTTCGGCAAATTCCACATCGCCGCACAACGAGCCATCTTCCAAGCGGTTGATGCCCACATCAATCACCGTCGCATTCGGCTTAATCCAAGCCCCTTCAATAAAATTCGGCTTGCCCACGGCAACAATCAAAATATCCGCCGTTGCCACTTCCAGCGCCAAATTTTCCGTAAAACGGTGGCAAACCGTAGGCGTGCCGCCCGCCAGCATAATCTCCAACGCCATCGGACGCCCCACAATATTAGATGCGCCTACAATCGTAACCTTTTTCCCCTTCACGGGAATCTGATACGCATTGAGCAAAGTCATCACACCCTTGGGTGTGCATGGGCGCAGCGTAGGCATCCGTTGCAGCAAGCGCCCCACGTTATACGGATGAAAACCGTCCACATCCTTATCGGGATGAATGCGCTCTAAAACCTCTTGGCTGTTGATGTGTGGCGGCAAAGGCAGTTGCACCAAAATCCCATCCACATCCGCTTGCGCGTTCAAAGCATCAATCAGCGCCAGCAATTCCGCTTCGCTGGTGTGCTCAGGCAAAATATGCGAAAACGAGCGAAAGCCCACCTTATCGCAAGCGCGTTGCTTATTGCGCACATAAACCGCGCTGGCAGGATTATCGCCCACCAAAATAACCGCCAAACCTGGGGCGCGCTTGCCTTGCGTTTGGCGTTGTTGCACTTGCTCGCTGATGCGTTGCAAGCATTGTTCGGAAACTTCTTTGCCATTGATGATTTGAGCCGTCATAAGGTGCTTTCGTTACAGTGAAAAAGAACGCTTATTATCGCATTTTTACAAATAAGCCAGCAAGGCAGCCTGAAAACGCCAAAGGATGATGAGATTTCGCGCTGTTAAACTCAGATTGAATACGCAAATTTTGCTAATCTAATTGCGCTTTTAGATTTTTTACTCGCGCTCGTATCGCTTATTTTTAAAAATTTTTAAAACTAGTTTTGTTTAAAATCATTTGGTTACCATATTTTAGTAAAATAATAATAAATATCATTTGCAAAAAGAAACGGAAAAGGGTACTATTCGTTTCACCAGCTACACGGCAACAGAAATTGTTCGCAAACTTTGCTGCTGTGTAGTCCATTTGGTAGTGGTTTGTGTTCCTTTTGTGCCCCCGTTGTTCAACGCGGGGCAATTTTTTTGCGTGTGTAATGTTGCGCGGTGTAGCAATTTGAATAAAAAGTTTAGAAAATGATTTTGAAAAATTTTGATTATTGGCGTTTTTTGCTGCGATTTTGTGGATAGGCAAAATTAAATTGTTGCTTTTTGTTTTGCCTTGTCAAGATTTGTAAGTAAGCATAAAATTCGGATTACATTGAATTACAAGAATAACAAGCGAGAAATATTCAACCCTATTCTGGCGCGGTGTTTTGCTTGGGCAAAACGGTGTGCTAAACCGCTTTGTTGTGCTGCTTTTTTCTCCTTTCGGGCAGCATGGCAGAGGCAGGCGAAAGTCTGCATTGTTTGTGAAGCGTAAAATCTCTGATTGAGGTATTTGTGGCAGCTCTTTTGGGGCTGCCTTTTTTTTTGTTTTCAGGCTGCCTTTGGGCTTGGGGCAGCCTGAAAGTTATCCTGAATAAACGGCGCAGATTGGGTAGAATGCGCGCTTTTGTTTTGGGAATTGAACCGATGTCTATTGATGAGAAATTGTTGCCGCATCGCAATGCGATTGATGCAATTGACCAGCAGATTTTGAACTTGCTGAACGATCGTGCAAGCCATGCGCGGGCGATTGGCGAGCTAAAAGGCACGGGGGCGGTGTATCGCCCTGAGCGCGAGGCGCAGGTGTTGTTGCGGATTAAGGAATTAAATAAGGGTCCGCTGTCGGATGAGGGGGTGGCGCGCTTGTTCCGCGAAGTGATGAGCGAATGCTTGGCGGTGGAGCGTCCGCTGACGATTGCGTATTTGGGCCCGATGGGCACGTTTACGCAGATGGCGGCGATTAAGCATTTTGGGCACGCGGCGGTTACTGTGCCTTGCACCACGGTGGACGACAGCGTGCGTTTGGTGGAGGCGCGGCAGGCGGATTATGTGGTTGCGCCAGTAGAAAATTCTACCGAAGGCTCGGTGGGGCGCACGTTGGATTTGCTGGTAAACACGCCGTTGCAGGCTTGTGGGGAAGTGGTGCTGCGGATTCATCATCATTTGTTAAACGTTTCAGGCAGCCTGAAAAAGGTGAAAAAGGTGTATGCGCACGCGCAGGCGTTGGCGCAATGCCAACATTGGCTGAACACGCATTTGAGCGGCGATGTGCCGCGCGTGGCGGTGTCCAGCAACGGCGAAGCGGCACGGCTGGCGCAGTTGGACGAAGACGTGGCGGCGATTGCCAGTCAAACGGCGGCGGAGATTTATGGGCTTACCAAAATCGCAGAAAACATTGAAGATGAGCCAAATAACACCACGCGCTTTTTGGTGCTAGGGCATCAAGATACCACGCCCAGCGGCAAGGATAAGACTTCGCTGGTGGTCAGCGCGCCCAACCATGTGGGGATGCTGCACCGCGTGATTGAGCCTTTAACGCGGGCAGGGATTTCGCTGACCAAGTTTGAAAGCCGCCCCAGCCGCACAGGACTTTGGGAATATTTGTTTTTTATTGATATTGAGGGGCATGAGCTGGATGAGAGCGTGCAAGCGGCGTTGGCGCAGTTGCGCGAGACAGCGGCGTTTGTGAAAGTGGTGGGCAGTTATCCGCTGGCGGTTTTGTAGATTGAAGTGATAACAGATAGGCAGCCTGAAAATGGGATATGGCGTTTTCAGGCTGCCTGATTATTTGCCATCGGCAAATATAGAGCCAATCATCTACGCTTGCACTAAGGCAGCCTGAAAACAGGTTTTATCGCTGCCCAAATCGCCACACAAGCGCATAAAAGCAGCGTGTGCGCTTGCCCAATGCCCCAGCAAAACGGTATGATTACGCCCGTTTGCAGCCATTTGCTGCACGTGTTTTTATCCAGAAAAAAGGTAGCTTTATGAAACTTCGTTCCATTTTAACTTTGGCAACAGCAGCAGCCTTATTAACGGCGTGTACTGCTGCCAAAAATTCCGCCCCTGTTGTGGCGGGCAATGGCGTAGGCAGCGGCACCACCGCCACGCTTTACAACCCTAGCACCGCATCGCCCTACGATGGCACAAACGCAGGCGCAAGCACCAACACCAGCAATCCCTACGGCGCATCGCCCTATAATCCCACCCCGTCCACCGTTTACACGCCAAGCAATAACGCTGCCGTCAGCACGCCTGTTACGCCTACCCACAGCGCATACGCTAACCCAACAGGCGTTTATCCCAGCGTGGATGTGAACGCGACTTACCACCAAGTTGCCCCAGGCGATACTTTGTATAACATTGCCAAACGCTATGGCGTGAGCCAAGACAATATCCGCATGTGGAACAACATGCCCGATGACACCGTAAAATTGGGAACCAGCCTGCGGGTAAAGCCAACTAGCGCGAGCGGCGCATCATACGGGAACACCAGTTCAGCCACAGGCAGCTACCGAGTAGTTTCGGGCGACACGCTATACAGCATTGCCCAACGCCACGGCATGACCGTAAGCCAGCTTCGCGCGGTAAACAATCTGCAAGACGAAAACCTACGCGTGGGACAAACTTTGCGTGTGAACGGCACGGCTGTTGCCAGCACGCCTGTGGTGCAAACGCCGCCCGTTGTCTCCACAACCACCACGACAACTACAACCAATATTACGCCAACCAACATCACGCCAACGCCAACGGTTACCGCATCCAGCAAAACCAGCAGCCGTGCTGGGCTCACATGGCAAAGCCCGCTGGCAGGCGCCAACATCGCCAAAGCGTTTAGCAACAGCACGCGCGGCGTAGAGCTGCAAGGCTCGGCGGGTCAAACCGTTGTTGCGGCGGCAGATGGGCAAGTGATTTACAGCGGCAATGGCCCGCGCGGCTATGGCAAGTTGGTTGTTGTGCAACACAGCCCCAATTTGCTCACGGCATACAGCAACGGCGATAATTTGATTGTGAAAGAACAAGAGCGCGTGAAGCGCGGGCAATCGCTCGCCAAGCTGGGCAGCGCAGGCAGGCTGCATTTTGAAGTGCGCGAAAGCGGCACGCCTGTGAACCCGAGCAACTACATTCCGTTCTAAGCGGACAAGCCAACAGGCAATGGGATGAAGACCTTGCCTGTTTTTGTTTTGGCTTTTCAGGCTGCCTTATGAGGCGTAAAGGCAGCCTGAAAACCTTATCCAGCATTCCCTAGCTGCCCGATTCAAGGCAGCCTGAAATCCCGAAAGTTTATCCATGATCATCGTCATGCAACCCCACGCCAGCGAAACCGCCGTGCAAAACGTGGTTCAATTTATCCGCGCGCAAGGCTTAACCGAGCATCTATCGCGCGGCACCGAACACACCATTATCGGCGCGGTGGGCGATGAGCGCGTGTTTGACCCCGCCCAAATTGAAGCGCTGCCCGAAGTGGAACGCGCCATCCGCATCATGCAAGATTGGCGCATCATCAGCCGCGAAGCATGGGCAGACGACACGCAAATCATCATTCGCGGCATCCCATTTGGCGGCACAAGCGCGCCGCAAACCATTGCCCATATGGGCAGCCTGAAAGCAAACGAAGCCAAAGCCAGCGCCACGCCCGCCATTTTGCTAGACCCGTTCTATCTCCCCGCCAATCCCTATGCGCCCAGCAGCAGCCTAAGCGAAAGCGAAATTGCCCGCCAACTGCAACGCAGCAGCGCCGATTGGCATCGCGCCGAAAAAGCCGTTGCCATCCGCATTCGCGACAGCGCCCACATCCAAGCCGCGCTCAACGCCGAAGCCGATTTGCTCTATCTCGGCGGCGAGCTGATTAACAACCGTCATATTCTGCACGAACTCGGCAGCCTGAATGTGCCCGTTATCGTGTGCAAAGACATTCATCACACCGTGCGCGATTGGCTGATTGCCGCCGAGCAAATTGTGCTGCGCGGCAATCAACACATTTTGCTGGGCGAAGCAGGCACGCTCAGTTTGCACGGTGCGCCCAACCGCCTAGATGTGGATGCCATTGCCCAAGCCAAGCAGCAAAGCCATTTGCCCGTGTTGGCGAACATCAGCGGTTTGGCGCATCGCTATATGCCGCTTGCCACCTTGCGTCAGCTTGCCATCGCCGCAGGTGCTGATGTGATTATTGAATAGGCAGACTGAAAACAACCTTGCCCGCAAAATCCACATCCGCCTGCCTATCGCATCAGTCGCAAAAGGCAGCCTGAAAACCCTTTATTCTTAATACAAACCATGTCCCAAAAAGCCCCCATCCGCAAACGTATCGCCCGCCTTTTCAAACTGCTTATCTGGCTCTACCACACAGGGCGCAACCTGCGCCAGCTTGACCACGCCACCGACGAACAACGCGCCGCCGCCCTGCGCCACATGGGGCAAAGCTGCCTAGATACGCTCGGTATCCGCACCCAAGTGCAACAGCCCAGCGCCAGCCAAGCCCAAGCCAAACACGGCATGCTCATCGCTGCCAACCACGTTTCATGGCTGGATATTTTCGTGATTACTGCGCTGTATCCATCCAGCTTCATCGCCATGCAAGAGCTCAAAAGCTGGCCCATCATCGGCAAAATGGTAACCAACGCGGGCACGGTTTACATAGACCGCAGCAACCGCAAAGACATCAACATCATCAACGAAGCCATCTCGCGCGTGCTGGATGCGGGCGGCAACGTCTGCTTTTTCCCCGAAGCGCGCACCACGCTGGGCAACGGCATGCTGCCGCTCAAAGCCGCCCTGTTTCAGGCTGCCTTAGACAGCAATGCCCCCGTGCAGCCCATTGCCATGCGCTACTACGATGCCGATGAGCGCACCAGCGCCGTTTCTTTTGCTAACGCCAATTTGTTCCAATCGCTCTGGCGCGTGGTTTCCATTGCGCAAATCAATGTGAAAGTGGACATCGCGCCGCAAATTCACCCGCGCGATCTCGCCGAAAACGATCGCTTTTTGCTCAAAGACGCCGTGGAGCAAACCCTGCTGCCCATCGTGTTATCCGACAGCCCTAATCCAGAGCAAGTGATGCCTTAATACGATACGCGCAACACATTTTCAGGCTGCTTATTGCTGCACACGATAGGCAGCCTGAAAACCATCCGCGCACAAAAAACGAGAAACATTGCTGCTTCTCGTTTTTGTAGTAAACAAATCGCGCTGTTTACTTCTCTTTGCGTTTAAACAGCCCTTTCAAGCCCGCGCCTGCGCCCAGCGCCGCCACGGCGATAATCTTGCCAAACTTCGCCAAAAACGCGCCAATCACCGCCAGCAAGCCCAGCTTTTTCGCTGCCACGCCGCCAACCAGCGCCGCCAAACCATATTCCGCTACCTTATCGGTTTTGGCGTTAAAGTCGGCATAGCGCAAGCCTTGGTTAAACTCAATATTGCCCAGCAGCTCGCGCGCCACAGGCTTCAATTGCTCAATTTTGCTCAAATCCGTAATCAGCGTAAGGCTGATAAAGCCTTTTCTGCCCAGCTGGAAGGTGTTGTAGTTCACGGCGGGATTGGTGTCCTTGCCGCCTTTTTCATACACATCAATAGACCAAATCAAGCGGTGCGTTGCCGCGTCATATTGCGGTTTTTCAATCCAGCCGCGTGTTTCAATTTCAGCCATGCCTTTGGATTGGCGCACTTTGTTTTGCTCTTCGTTGCCCGCTTTCAAATCGTTGAGCATGGATTCAGCATCCCAATCTTTTGCGTCGTCGTCTTTAATATAGCCCGAATCCACATAGCTCAAATCCACCGCCCAAGATGATTCTTCATCATCCTGCGTTTCGGGCACGATTAAGCCGTAGCGGTTTGGGTCGGTGCCGTTGCCCAAGTTCGCCATCAGCTCATTGGCTTTGTCTTTTGGGATGAACACCATGCCCGCAGGCAGTTTCAGGCTGCCTTCTGCGCCCAAATCAATGGTGGTCGGACCTTTGATGCCATAGTTATCAAGATTGTCTTCATCGGCTGCTTGTTCGCTCGCTTGCTGAGATTTATCGCCTTGCTTTTTGCTTGCCGATTGGGACTTTTTGTTTTGCGTTGCCGCCACAGGCTCGCTTGAAGCCTGATTAGCCGCCAAACTCGTTGCCGCAGGCAAAGCCAATAAAGCGCACAACACCGCGCTTGCCAAATTTTTCTTGTTCAATGAATCCATAAGTGTCTTTGTAAAATGAAAAGGGGCTGTACTAGATAAGCAGTCATGTTAGACTGCAAAAATGAAGATAACT
>CAUQQW010000009.1:0-31135 GCA_963520365.1 uncultured Kingella sp. | reverse complement strand
GTAAAGTGAGTGCGCAAAACTATCTGAAGGCGATGTGTTTAAACCTGTTGAAAGCGGCCAACAGGCTAAGTGTGTCTGTTGCAGCCTAAAAGGCGGCCCGGATGCCTGATTATGGGGCGTCCGGGGAGGATTAAGGGGGTATTTGGGTAGAATTAGGAATGATTGGGGGCGAAAACAGCCGAAAACCTGTGTTTGGGTTTCTGCTGTTGGAGGAAAGGCTTTTTTGCAAAGGTCTCAGCCTGAAAAGCCAAAACACGGTTTTCAGGCTGCCTTTGTGTTGATTGCGCTGCCTTGGGCATTCGTCTGCCAAAAACGTTTATCAAGTTTGTAGATTGGAATATTTATGCCCCCCAATCCCATTTGCAAAGTTTGGGCGCAAATGTCCGATTTACCGCTCGCCATTGTTGCGCCCGCGTTTTAAAGTATTAGGCAGCCTGAAAAGCATTTAGTCCGTTTCAGGCTGCCTTTGCTTGCTGCGATGCTAACCCGAAACAGGTAAAATAATCGCCACCTTATCCCAGCCGTTTTAGCTTCGCAGAAACTCGCTTCGCTCGTTTTCAGGCTGCCGCAAACCATTCACCAATAAGAAAGAACATTATGCTCAAACAACGCATTCTCACCGCTCTCGTTCTCCTGCCATTGATGCTCGCCATGCTGTTTTGCGCAGGCGATGGCTTGTGGGCAAGTTTCACCGCGCTGATTGCCTTGCTCGCGCTGTGGGAATACAGCCGCCTAGCAGGCTTGAACAACGCGCAGCAAACGCCGTATCTGGTTGGTACTGCCTTTTTTATGCTTACTGCTTATGCAGGCGGCTGGCAATTGCCGCCGTTTGTATGGGCGCTGGTTTTTGCGTTTTGGCTGCTGGTGATGCCCGCTTGGCTCAATAAAAAATGGAAAGTCCAAGCCAACGCGCGTGGTATGGCAATCGGCTGGCTGTTGATGCTGCCGTTTTGGTTTGCCCTGCTGCAATTGCGCCCCAGCCCACAAAGCGCAGGGCAATTGCTGGCGATTATGGTGCTGGTGTGGCTGGCGGATTCGGCGGCGTATTTTGTTGGGCGTGCCTTTGGCAAACACAAACTCGCCCCCGTGTTAAGCCCGAAAAAAAGCTGGGAAGGCGCGGCAGGCGGCATGATTGCCGTGTGCATTTATATGACGTTTGCCCGCAGCGCAGGCTGGCTGGGCTTTGACGCTTCATGGTTTACCACCATGCTGGTTGCCATCGTTCTCACGCTGGTGAGCATTGGCGGCGATTTGCTGGAAAGCTGGCTCAAACGCGCGGCAGGCATCAAAGACAGCAGCAATCTGTTGCCTGGGCACGGCGGCGTGTTTGACCGCATGGATAGCTTGATTGCCGTGTTAAGCGTTTATGCTGCCGTGCAAGCGATGATTTAAAACCGGTTTTCAGGCTGCCTTGGGCAATGGTTTGAGGCAGCCTGAAAACGCAAATAGAGAGTTTAAAATGGAAAACACACTCAAAATCCACCGCACCTTTTTCCCGATTAAAACCGCAACTTTTCAATACTGCCCGCCAAGCGCCAACCAAGCCTATGCGGGTTGGAATTTTGATATAGACTGTGGCGAAAACATCAATCTCACGCCGCGTCATGCGCTTTATGGTCGCACACCGCGCCTGTATGCCGAAGCAGACCCCGTTCCGCTGGCAAACCAACCTGACTTAACGGGCGTAACGCTGCATATCCCCGAAGCATGGAATGCCGAGCATAACGAGCCTTATTTCACGCTTTATGTTTACGAACATGGCGACCTGTTGGACGCTAAATTGAAATTTATTGAAAAACAAGGCAATGCCTACCGCATTCATTTTACCGCCCGCATTCCTGCCGGCAGCGTTTACAGCAATGAAACAAAATTAACCATCGATACATGGATAGAGCGTTTGCCTGATTATGCGTAACCGCAATACCTACGCGTTAAGACGTTCCCCAAAGGCAGCCTGAAACCCCGTTTTCAACCACGAAAGGACAACCTTATGCAACACAACCCATTAGGCGCAAGCGGCATTCAAGTGAGCAAAATTTGTCTCGGCACGATGACTTGGGGCGAGCAAAACACCGCCGATGAAGCCCATGCCCAGTTGGATTACGCCCTTGCCCACGGCGTGAACTTTATTGACACCGCCGAAATGTATCCCGTGCCGCCGTGCAAAGAAACCTACACCCGCACCGAGCAAATCATCGGCGCGTGGATAGCGGCGCGGGGCAAGCGCGATGATTTTGTGCTTGCCAGCAAAATCGCCGGCCCAACAGGCAACAACGCCAACGGGCTGGAACCCTATATCCGCAACGGCAACGATTTTTCCCGCGCGCAAATCTTTGCAGCCTGCGAAGCGAGCTTAAAGCGGCTCAACACCGATTATTTGGATTTGTACCAACTGCATTGGCCCGAACGCCAAGCCAATTATTTCGGCAAGCTGGGCATTGATAAACTGCCCGAAAGCGAAGCGTTTACGCCGTTTGAAGAAATCATTGACGCGCTCAGCGAGCTGGTGAAACAAGGCAAAATCCGCGCCTATGGTTTATCCAACGAAACGCCGTGGGGCGTGATGCGCTACCTTGCCGCGCACGAAAGGCAGCCTGAAACCGCCCGCGTCGCCACCATCCAAAACCCATACAGCCTGCTCAACCGCAGCTACGAAGTCGGGTTAAGCGAAGTCTCGCTGCGCGAAAACCTGCCGCTGTTGGCGTATTCGCCGCTGGCGTTTGGCGTGCTAACAGGCAAATATCGCCACGGCGCGATGCCCGAGGGCAGCCGCCTTGCCCTGTTTGAACGCTTTAAGCGGTACAGCAAACCGCAAGGCTTCGCGGCGGTGGAACGCTACGCGCAAATCGCCGAGCAGGCTGGGTTGAGTTTAACCGCGCTGTCGCTGGCGTTTGTGAACGACCGCCCGTTTGTTGCCAGCAACATCATCGGCGCGACCACGCTGGAACAGCTTGCCGAAAACATCGCCAGCGCAGCCGTAACCCTGTCGCCCGACGTGTTGGACGCGATAGACGCGGTACACGCCGAAATCAGCAATCCTTGCCCGTAAACCGTTTTCAGGCTGCCTTAATAAAGACCAATAGGCAGCCTGAAAACAGATAAGCAAACCGCCATTTCTGCAAAAAGGAATGAATATGACCCCCAAACTGTTTGTACTCGCCGCGCTGCTTGCCTTGCCCGTCTTCGCATTGGCAGGCAAAAGCCTGTATTTCGCCAGCCCCAGCGGCAATATTTTTTGCATGGGCGATTCGCGCCTTGAATTCGGCAACAGCGGCGAATGGGGCGTTACCTGCGAGCTAAGCGGGCACCGCAGCAACATCCAGCCGCCGCAAAAACGCCCGAGCGAAAATGAATGCCCGCTGGATTGGGGCGACAGTTTTTCGCTAGGGCAAACGGGGCGTGCAAAAATTGATTGTCGCGGCGACACCAACCGCATCGGCAATCCGCCCGTGTTGGCGTATGGCAAAACCATTCGCGGCAAGGGTTGGCAATGCACCAGCCAAACCGACGGCATGCGCTGCCAAAACCGCAGCAAGCACGGTTTTTGGCTCAACCGCACGCGCCAAACCTTGTTTTAAGCATTAACATGTCAACCGATTTTCAGGCTGCCCCAACCCAACGCCAAAGCGCAAAGGCAGCCTGAAAACAATATTTGCCCACATCACTCAAAGCAGCCTGAATATGCTCACACTCAGCCAAATCAACAAATCCTTCCAACAAAAAACCACCGCCCGCAACATCAGTTTCAGCGTCCAAGCAGGCAGCATCACCGCCATCCTCGGCGCAAGCGGCAGCGGCAAATCCACGCTGCTCAACATCATCGCAGGGCTAGTGAAGCCCGATAGCGGCGAAGTGTATATCAATGGCGAAGCGCAAAACGCCATCCCGCCCGAACACCGCCACGTTGCTATGATGTTCCAAGATTTCGCCCTGCTGCCGCATCTCAACGTATGGCAAAACGCCGCCTTTGGGCTGCGAATGCGCGGGGTAAACAAAGCCGCCGCCCGCGAACAAGCGCAAGCGCTGCTGGGCGAAGTCGGCATGGGCAACATGGCAGAACGCCACATCAGCGCGTTATCAGGCGGCGAAAAACAACGCGTCGCCCTAGCCCGCGCCCTAGCAGGCACGCCCAAAGTGCTACTGCTGGATGAACCCTTTTCTAGCCTAGACACCACGCTGCGCAGCCAGTTGCAAAGCCAAACGCGCGAGCTGGTGCGCCGCCGCCAAATCCCCGCCGTGCTGGTAACGCACGACCCCGCCGAAGCCTGCTTTATGGCAGACAACATCGCCCTGCTCGCAGGCGGCGAACTGCTGCAACACGACAGCCCCGAAGCCATCCTACGCCGCCCCGCCAACGCCCAAACCGCGCGGTTACTCGGCTGCCTGAATGTGTCCAACACGCATTACATTCCACCCGAAGCCATCCAGCTTTCGCCCAACGGCACACCATGCACGCTGCAACACAGTTTCAGGCTGCCGATTGGCTATCGCACTGAAGCCACGCATCCGCAGTTTGGCGCAATCACCTTTTTCCACGACCACCCCGTGAGCGCAGACGATTGCCGCGTCGCCGTGGACGAAAGCCGCGTCGTGCGGTTTGGCTAACGCGCTTGCGCCGTTTACCCCGTTTTCAGGCTGCCTATACAGTTGAACAAAGGCAGCCTGAAAACCGCATATACGGACAATCCATCCACCGTTCCCAGCAAACCCACTGCGCCCCATTTTCAGGCTGCCCCACCCATTTAGGCAGCCTGAAACCCTTCCTAAGCAATAAAATGCCAAAAATAACAAAATCAACGCAAATTTAACCAATCTAATCCGCAAAAACGAAAAAGAATAAAATTAAGTTCTAATTGTTCTATACCAATTTGTTGTCAAAAAATGTAAACAAGTCTATGCTACGCGCTTTACAAATCCAAACCCAAGAAGAACATCATGCCACTGCATCCCACCGACGACTTGCGCGTCAAACACATCGACGAGCTGCTCCCCCCCATCGCCCATCTATACGAGTTGCCCATCAGCGAGCAAGCCGCCGAGCTGGTTGCCCAAACGCGCCAGCAAATCGCCGACATCCTGCACGGCAAAGATAACCGCCTGCTCGTGATTATCGGGCCTTGCTCCATCCACGACCCCAAAGCCGCGCTGGAATACGCGCAACGCCTGCTGCCGCTGCGGCAAAAATACGCCAAAGAATTGCTGATTGTGATGCGCGCCTATTTTGAAAAACCGCGCACCACCGTAGGCTGGAAAGGGCTGATTAACGACCCACACCTCAACGGCACGCACGACATCAACTTCGGCCTGCGCCAAGCGCGCAAATTATTGCTAGAACTCAACAACCTCGGCATGCCCGCCTCCACCGAGTTCCTAGACATGATTACCCCGCAATACTACGCCGACCTCATCGCATGGGGCGCAATCGGCGCGCGCACCACCGAAAGCCAAATACACCGCGAGCTCGCCAGCGGCTTATCCTGCCCCGTAGGCTTCAAAAACGGCACCGATGGCAGCCTGAAAATCGCTATTGATGCCCTTGGCGCAGCCGCGCACCCACACCACTTCCTATCCGTAACCAAAACAGGGCATTCCGCCATCGTGCACACCGCGGGCAACCCCGATTGCCATGTTATCCTGCGCGGCGGCAACGGCGGGCCCAATTACAGCAGCGAACACGTTAAAAGCGCAGCAGAGCAGCTAGTCCAAGCAGGCTTAACGCCCAAGCTAATGGTGGATTGCAGCCACGCCAACAGCCGCAAAGACTTCAAACGCCAAATGGAAGTCGCCCAAGACATCGCCACGCAAATCCAAAACGGCGAGCAAAACATCATGGGCGTGATGGTGGAAAGCCATCTGGTTGAAGGGCGGCAAAACGAACCCATCGTTTACGGACAAAGCATCACCGATGCCTGCATCGGCTGGGACGACACCGAAAAACTGTTGGCACTGCTGGCAGAAGCCAACCGCGTGCGCGTATAGCGCTTGCATAGCTGGGGCAGCCTGAAAAACATTGTGGGTATGGCGAAACAGTCGCGCCACACAGGCAAACTCAGCACATGGCGATAATCGCGTAAAATAAGGATTTTGCATTTTCAGGCTGCCTGAACGTGCAAAATCCTTTTTGTTTGCGAGACCATTATGCTTTGCCCTTGCCAATCATCCCAACCCTATGCCAACTGCTGCCAACCCTTCCACACGGGGCAAAGGCAGCCTGAAAACGCCGAACAACTGATGCGCTCACGTTACGCCGCCTATGCGCTGCAACAGATTGACTACATCGTCCGCACCACCGTGCCCGCGCAACAACCGCTGTTAAAAGTTGCCGCCATCGCCCAATGGTCGCGCGAAGCGCAATGGCTCGGCTTGACCGTGCACCAACACATCCCGTGCATCGGCAAACGCCACGCGCAAGTCGCCTTCACCGCCCACTTCGCCGAGCAGGGCAGCGCGCACGAGCATAGCGAGCTATCCGCCTTCGTGCAGATAAACGGCGCATGGTATTTCATCGACCCGACCGTGCCACTGCCGAGCATGAAATCGCCGTGCATTTGCGGCAGCGGGGCGAAGTTTAAGGCGTGTTGCGGGCGAGTTTTAAGCTAATTCGATGCCGCAAGATTCTATATAATACGCACTTTCCCAACTGAATTTTGGAGACGCAACTATGGCAACCGAACCGAACCGAACCGAACCGAAATTATACACGATTTAGAAAATAATTTTACTAAAAACAAAACATTACAGCTCAAATCCCTTTTCCCCGAAGCCTTTTGTGAAAACCAAATCGACTGGGAAAAGCTCAAACTCATTCTCGGCGCGGACAATCTCGCGCATCAAAACGAGCGTTACCAGCTTAATTGGGCGGGCAAAACCGATGCCTACCGCACGCTGCAAGCGCCGACTTTCAACACCCTTTCCCCCTGCCGCACCGAATCCGTGGATTTTGACGGCACGCGCAATCTGTTTATCGAGGCGGAAAATCTGGAAGCCTTGAAAATCCTGCAAAAAGCCTACGCTGGCAGCGTGAAGATGATTTACATCGACCCGCCCTACAACACAGGTTCCGACAGCTTTATCTATCCCGACAAATTTGCCGAAACCCGCGAAGAATACGCCCGCCGCGTGGGCGATAAAGACGATAACTGCTATTTGAAACGCGACGGCATATTCCAAGGCGCGTGGCGCAAAAACAGCAAAGACGACGGTCATTACCACAGCAAGTGGCTTTCCATGATGCTGCCGCGCCTGCATTTGGCACGCACGCTGTTGCGCGACGACGGCGTGATTTTTATCTCAATCGACGACAACGAACAGGCGCAGTTGAAACTGCTGTGTGATGAAGTTTTTGGGGCGGAGAATTTTGTTGGGGATTACATTAAGCAATCAAAAGTTGGCGGAGGGAACGACTCAAAATTTATTGTTAAAGAACACGAGTTTTGTTTGGTATATGCGAAAAGTATTGAGAAATTAGAATTTATGTTTATTGAACACAATAAGGATTATTTAAAGAGATACAAAGAAAGTGATGAATTTGGTAAATATTTTTGGGATACGTTTGCTCGCCCAGGTTTGCAAATGAAAGAAGATGAAAGCCTAAATTATCCAATTCCTTGTCCAGATGGCTCAATAATTCAGACTCGTTGGATTCGTTCAAAAGAACGCTTTGAACAGGAACTAAGTGAAGGGAAAATTCGCATCATGCCTAAAAAAGAGGGTGGATGGAGCGTGCAATTTAAACAATATCTAAATGAAAATGGTAAAACTCCTAGAAGTTTCACAATGGATTTTGGTGGAACAACAGAAGGAGATTCAGAATTAAAAGAACTTTTTAATACTGAAAGTAAAAAATTATTCCCTTACCCAAAATCCACAAAATTTATAAAAACGCTCTTTTCAACTATAAATGATAAAGAAGCAATAATCCTAGATTTCTTTTCAGGCTCTGGCACAACTGCCCACGCCGTGATGCAACTGAACGCCGAAGACGGCGGCAACCGCCGTTATCTCTGCGTGCAATTGCCTGAAGAAACAGACGAAAAATCCGAAGCCCGCAAAGCAGGTTTTGCCACCATTGCGGACATCGCCAAAGAGCGCATCCGCCGTGCGGGCAAACAGGTTTCAGGCAGCCTGAAAGACGGGCAAAGCGTGGATACAGGCTTTAAAGTGTTCAAACTCGCCGAAAGCAATTTCAAACAATGGCGGCAGCCTGAAAACATTGCAGATTTAGGCACGACTATGGAAATGTTTGTGAACGCCGTGCAAGACAACGCCTTGCCTGAAAATATGCTTTACGAACTGATGCTGCGCCTGGGCTGCAAACTTACCAGCGCCGTCGAACACAAAAACGGCGTGTATTGGGTAATCGACGAAGACACGGGCAAACGCATCGCGCTGCTGTTGGAAGCCGCCAACCAAACGCTGATAGACGACGTGATTACCGCCGCGCCCGCCAAAGTGGTGGCGCTGGACAAATGGTTTGACGGTAACGATGCGCTCAAAAGCAATACGGTGTTGCAGATGAAAGACGCGGGCATTGTGTTTGAGTGTGTGTGAGGCAGCCTGAAAAGCTACATCCGCCGTCATTCCCGCGCAGGCAGGAATCTTGGTTGGATTGCGGCGGCCTTTGGGGCAGCCTGAAAACGCCGAATCTGTTTTTTCAGGCTGCCTTTACGGAGCAAATATCCGTGTACCGCCGAAAAGATTCCCGCCTGCGCGGGAATAACGGGGCGGAATATCAAGGCAGCCTGAAAGGCCGTCTGAAAAAGGAAAAATCATGGAACTGAAATTTGAAGAATTAGCCTACCAAACCGATGCCGTGAATGCAGTGGTGCGCCTGTTTGAGGGGCAGCGCCGCGAAAGTTTCAGCCTGCATGATGCGGGCATCGAGCTTTTTGTCGGCAATAAGCTGGATTTGAATTGGGCGCAAATCGGCGAAAACCTGAACAACGTGCAAAAAACCTTCGGGCAGCCTGAAACGGAAATCGGGCAGCATGGCCTGAATTTTTCGGTGGAAATGGAAACGGGCACGGGCAAAACCTATGTTTATCTGCGCACGATTTTTGAGTTGAATCGCCAATACGGTTGGACAAAATTTGTGATTGTTGTGCCGGGTGTGCCGATTCGCGAGGGCGTGTTGCAAACGCTGCGGGCGACGAAAAACCATTTTGCCGAGCTGTTTAACAAGCCCGTGATGAATTTCAGCGAGTACGACAGCAAGCGTTTGGGCGCGTTGCGTAATTTTGCGGTGAACGACGGTATTGAGATTATGGTGATCAATATTCAGTCGTTTGAAAAAGACGGCAATGTGATTAACCAAGTGAACGAAAGCAGCGATGCGCCGATTGAGTTAATCCGCCAAACGCGCCCGATTGTGATTGTGGACGAGCCGCAGAATATGGAAACGGAAAACCGCCTTGCCGCGTTGGATTCCTTTAATCCGTTGTTTATTTTGCGCTATTCGGCGACGCATAAAAACAGCCGCCATAAGGTTTACAGTCTCAATCCCGTTGAAGCCTACAATCAAAAGCTGGTGAAGCAGATTGTGGTGCAGTCGGTTTTGGCGGAAAACGACAGCAACGGCGCGTTTGTGGAACTGGTGGAAATACAGGCAGGAAAAGGCAGCCTGAAAGCCAAGTTAAACATTCATTTCCGCGATAAAAAGGAAACCAGGAAAAAGACGGTTACGGTAAAAAGTGGAGATGATTTGTTTGACAAATCGGGCGGCGTTGAAGCCTACCGCCACGGCTATATTGTGAACGGTTTGGACGCGGAAGATGAGATGGTGGCATTTTCCAACGGTTTGCAAATCAGCCGCGCCGACAATCAGGACGCGCTGCAAGACGAAGTGATGAAAGCGCAAATCCGCTGCACCATTGACGAGCATTTGAAGCGCGAGAAAAAGCTCAAAGCGCAAGGGATTAAAGTGTTGTCGCTGTTTTTTATCGACAAGGTGGAGCATTACCGCCAAGCAGACGGCAGCGCGGGTAAGTTTGCGCGATGGTTTGACGAGCTTTATCGCGAGTTGGCGGGTGAAGATTCAGACTGCGTGCACAACGGCTATTTTTCGCAAGACAAACAAGGCCGTCTGAAAGACACCAAAGGCGATACGCAGGCCGACAACGATACCTATCATTTGATTATGCGCGACAAGGAAACGCTGCTTTCCTTTGCGAGCCCCTTGCGTTTTATCTTTTCCCATTCCGCGCTGAAAGAGGGTTGGGATAATCCCAATGTATTCCAGATTTGCACGCTCAACGAGACCCGCTCTGCCATTAAAAAACGGCAGGAAATCGGGCGCGGGCTGCGGTTGGCAGTGAACCAAAACGGAGAACGCGTGCGCGATGAGAGCGTGAATGTGTTGACCGTGATTCCCAACGAAAGCTATGAGAGTTTTGCTAAAAACCTGCAACAGGAATACGAAGACGAATGCGGTATTAAATTTGCCGCAAGCAATATCAAAGACGGGCGCAAACGCAAAACGCAGACTTTCCGCAAAAACTTCCCGCTTGACCCCGAATTTCAGGCGATTTGGCAGAAACTCGACCACAAACCGCGTTACCGCGTACAATACGATACAGCGGAATTAGTCAAACAAGCCGCCGATGCCATTTTCAGGCTGCCTGAAATCCACGCGCCGAAAATCCAAACGCGCAAGGCGAAAATCGAAATCAACGAAGCCGAACAAGAGCAGGCGTATCAGCTTGAAGCCAAAGAAACCGCCAGCGGCAGCCTGAAAACCGAAACGGCGTTTGCCATTCCCGATATTTTGGGCGAAATTCAAAGCACAACGGGACTCACGCGCCGCACCGTGTTTGACATCCTCAAAGCGTCCAAACGCTTGAACGATGCGGCAAACAATCCGCAACGCTTTATCGATTTGGCGGCGGAAAAAATCAACCGCTGCCTGCACGCGCTGATGAGCGAAGGCATTGTTTACGAGTTGACCGACAACGAACAATACCGCCAAGAACTGCTGCGCAACCTGCAAAAAATGGAAAGCGAAGGCGAAGAGTTTTATTTTGACGAACGCACCACGTTTACCGTGCGAAACGGGCAAAAAACCATCGCCGAAAACTATATCCCGCTGGATTCGGAAACCGAGCAAAAATTTGCCGCCGACTGCGAAAACTACGAAAACGTATCGCTCTATTTCAAACTGCCGCGCTGGTTCAAAATCCCCACGCCGCTGGGCAATTACAACCCCGATTGGGCGGTAGTGAAGCAAAACGGCGAAAAAGCCTATTTTGTTGCCGAAACCAAAAACACCGGCCAAGGCATACAAAACGGCGTGGACGAGAGCAGACTGCGCGAAGACGAGCAGCTCAAAATCCGATGTGCCAGGGCGTGTTTTGAGAAGGTGCAGGAGGTGGAGTATCGGGTAGCTGAAAAGCTGGAAGAACTATAAAGACAAATAAAAATCGGATTTCCCCACACAGGAGAAATCCGATTTTCTATTTTCAGGCTGCCTTAAACAGCCCAAGTTGATTAACCCTTGCGAGCCGCTGTTACTTCAGCAGCCACGTTAGCAGGTGCTTCGGCGTATTTTGCAAACTCCATAGAGTAGGTAGCGCGACCTTGGGTGGCAGAGCGCAAGTCGGTTGAGTAACCGAACATCTCAGCCAAAGGCACTTCGGCGCGTACTTTTTTGCCGCCGATGCCGTCGTCGTCCATGCCCAACACGATGCCGCGACGACGGTTCAAATCGCCCATCACATCGCCCATGTACTCTTCGGGGGTTTCCACTTCAACCGCCATGATAGGCTCCAGCAACACAGGTGATGCTTTACGCATACCTTCTTTAAACGCTTGTGAAGCTGCCAATTCAAATGCCAGTTGTGAAGAGTCCACATCGTGGTAAGAACCGAATACCAAGCGGATGCGTACATCCACCACAGGGAAGCCTGCTACCACACCGTTTGGCAATGTGTCGCGGATACCTTTATCAACAGAAGGAATGAATTCGCGCGGAATCACACCACCTTTAATTTCGTCGATAAACTCGTAGCCCGCGCCACCAGGTTCCATAGGCTCCATTTTGATCACAACGTGACCATATTGACCTTTACCACCTGATTGTTTGGCGTGTTTATATTCAGATTCCACTTCTTTGCGGATGGTTTCACGGTAAGCCACTTGTGGCGCACCAATGTTTGCTTCCACCGCAAATTCGCGTTTCATACGGTCAACAATAATCTCCAAGTGCAATTCGCCCATACCAGAGATAATGGTTTGACCTGATTCTTCATCAGTACGCACGCGGAAAGAAGGGTCTTCTTTTGCCAAACGGTTCAAAGCGATGCCCATTTTTTCTTGGTCAGCTTTGGTTTTTGGCTCAACGGCAACGTGAATTACAGGCTCAGGGAACTCCATGCGTTCCAAGATAATGGGCGCATCTTCGGCGCACAAAGTTTCGCCTGTGGTAACGTCTTTCAAGCCGATAGCCGCAGCGATGTCGCCTGCGCGTACTTCTTCAATCTCATCGCGGTCATTTGCCGTCATTTGCACCAAGCGACCAATGCGTTCGCGTGTGCCTTTTACTGAGTTGACAACCGTATCGCCAGATTTCAAAACGCCTGAATATACGCGGATAAAGGTTAAGTTACCCACATATTTGTCGTTCATCATTTTGAATGCTAACGCAGAGAACTTCTCTTCATCGCTGGCTTGGCGCGTGGCTTTGTCGCCGTTGGGCAATTCGCCTGCCACAGGAGGAATGTCGGTAGGTGCGGGCAGCAGTTCTACTACTGCGTCCAACATACGTTGCACACCTTTGTTTTTGAAGGCAGAACCGCACAACATGGGTTGGATTTCGCCGTTCAAAGTGCGGGTACGCAATGCGCCAACGATTTCTTCTTCGGTCAGCTCTTCGCCTCCCAAGTATTTATCCATCAGCTCTTCGCTGGCTTCTGCGGCGGCTTCAATCATGTTTTGACGCCATTCTTCGGCAGTTGCTACCAAATCAGCAGGGATGTCGCCGTAAGTGAAGGTTACGCCTTTGTCTTCTTCGTTCCAAATGATGGCTTTCATTTTCAACAAATCAACCACGCCTTCAAATGCGTCTTCTGCGCCAACGGGGATAACGATGGGCACAGGGTTGGCACGCAAGCGCGTTTTCATTTGTTCTACCACGCGGAAGAAGTTGGCACCTTGACGGTCCATTTTGTTTACAAATGCCAAGCGTGGCACTTTGTATTTGTTGGCTTGACGCCATACAGTTTCAGACTGGGGTTGCACGCCGCCTACGGCACAGTAAACCATTACCGCGCCGTCCAATACACGCATAGAACGCTCTACTTCAACGGTAAAGTCTACGTGTCCTGGGGTGTCAATGATGTTGAAACGGTGCTCTGGGAACTGTTTTGCCATACCTTTCCAGTATGAAGTTACAGCAGCAGAGGTAATGGTAATACCGCGCTCTTGTTCTTGTTCCATCCAGTCGGTGGTGGCTGCGCCATCGTGCACTTCGCCCAATTTGTGGGTTAAGCCTGTGTAGAACAAAATACGTTCGGTGGTGGTGGTTTTGCCCGCGTCAATGTGGGCGGAAATACCGATATTGCGGTATAAGTTAATAGGGGTTTTACGAGCCATTTGATTATCCTCTCGGTATTAGAAACGGAAGTGAGAGAACGCTTTGTTGGCTTCTGCCATGCGGTGTACTTCTTCGCGTTTTTTCATTGCGCCACCGCGACCTTCGGCTGCGTCAATCAATTCGCCAGCTAGGCGCAAATCCATAGATTTTTCGCCACGTTTGCGGGCGGCATCGCGTACCCAACGCATTGCCAATGCCAAACGACGTGCAGGACGCACTTCAACAGGAACTTGGTAGTTTGCACCACCTACGCGGCGGCTTTTCACTTCTACAAGCGGTTTGGCATTGTTGATGGCTTCGTTGAACACTTCAATTGCTTCTTTGCCTTGTACTTTTTTGGCAATTTGTTCCAATGCGCCGTATACGATGCGTTCTGCAACGGCTTTTTTGCCGTCAATCATCAATACGTTCATGAATTTGGACAATTCTACGCTGCCGAATTTTGGGTCAGGCAGAATCTCGCGCTTGGGGACTTCTCTACGTCTTGGCATTTTAATTCCTTAATGTCTATTCAGTTGGGGCATTCCCATGAATGCTCATACGGGGCATTCACTTACTCGGCGGCTGTTTTCAGGCTGCCGATGTGCCAGTTGGTTTAACAAATTATTTAGGGCGTTTTGCACCGTATTTAGAACGAGCTTGTTTACGGTCTTTCACGCCTGCGGTATCCAAAGAGCCGCGAACGGTGTGGTAACGCACACCTGGCAAGTCTTTTACACGACCGCCGCGAATCAGCACTACGCTGTGTTCTTGCAAGTTATGGCCTTCACCGCCGATGTATGAAATCACTTCAAAACCGTTGGTCAAACGCACTTTGCAGACTTTACGCAAGGCTGAGTTTGGTTTTTTAGGGGTTGTGGTGTAAACACGGGTGCACACGCCACGTTTTTGTGGGCAGGCTTCCAGTGCAGGTACTTTGTTCACATAAACAGGTTTTTGACGACCTTTGCGAACTAATTGGTTGATAGTTGGCATATTTTTCTTTTCCTGTTGAATAAAAATATCTTGCTAGCACCATGCCAGCAAGCCGAGCATTATAGTATTTTTGCAAGATGTTGGTCAATAAGGGATTTTGGGGCAGCCTGAAAGGGTGCAAAAGATGCGATTGGTGCGTTGTTTTGCAAAAAGAGTAGCTGGGCTGTGTGTTTTCAGGCTGCCTATGGGTGAGCATTATTTGTTTGTTTTCAAATGTTGTTCAATCACATTGGCAATACGCTGGCTGGCGCCACGATGTTGGGCAAGATATTCGGCGGCGCGGCTGGCTTGCTGGGTGTGGATTTCAGGCTGCGTGAGTTGTTGGGTAACGGTTTGGACGAGTTCGCTTGCGCTGTGGATTTGTTGGGCAACGCCTGCGCTCAGGGCTTCTTGGCAGGCAGCCTGAAAGTTGTAAATGGATGGGCCAAACAACACGGGTTTGCCGCATTGCAGCGGTTCTATGATGTTTTGGCAGCCTGTATCAACAAGGCTGCCGCCGATGAAAACGATGTCGGCAGCCTGAAAATAAGCATACATTTCGCCCATGCTGTCGCCAATCCAAACTTGGGTGTCGGGCTGGATGGGGGTGTTGTCGCTGCGTTTTTGGGTTTTGAAGCCGCGTTGTTGGGCGAGTTCGTAGGCAGCCTGAAAACGCTCGGGGTGGCGTGGGATGATGATGAGCAGAGCATCTGTGTTGTGCCATGCGTTAAGAATGAGCTCGGCTTCGTCTTGCCCATCTTTTTCGCGCAAACTGGCGGCGAGAAAGACGCGGCGGTTGCCGATTTTTTGGCGAAATTGGGCGGCAAGTTCGCGCGATGCGGGCGGGATGGGGATGTCGTATTTGGTGTTGCCGCAGACGATGGGGTTGGGCGCGCCCAATTGTTGCAGGCGTTGCGCATCGGCTGGGGTTTGGGCGCAGATGGCGGTGAGTTGGCGCAGGGCAGGGCGGATTAGGCTGGGGATTTTTTGGTAGCTGCGCTGGGATTTTTCGGATAGGCGGGCGTTGGCGAGAAAGAGTGGGATGTGGTTTTTATGGCAGCCTGAAATCAGGTTTGCCCAGATTTCGGTTTCCATAAGGATGCCGAATTGCGGTCGGTGTTCGCGCAAAAATTGCGCTACCCAATCGCGACGATCGTAAGGCAGATAGCGGCATTGGGCCTGTGGATAGAGTTGGGCGGCGGTGGCGCGTCCTGTTGGGGTCATTTGGGTGAGTAACAGGGGCGCATCGGGGAAGCGGCGTTGCAATTCGGCGATGAGCGGTTGCGCGGCGCGCGTTTCGCCAACGGATACGGCGTGTATCCAGATGGGCTGTTGCACGGGGTTGGGGAGGGGTTCGCCGAAGCGCTCGTTCCAATGTTCTAGGTAGGCGGGATTTTTGCGGGTGCGTTTGCGCAGATAATGGCGGATAAGCGGCGGGGCGATACGCCAAAGGGCATTGTAGAGAGCGGGGAGCAGCATTTTGGATACGGTAAACAAAAATTCAGGCTGCCTATTTTAAGTTAGGCAGCCTGAAAATGTATAAACGATTAGTCAACCAAAGTGAGTTTGCCGTTCATGGTTGCGTAGTGGCCAGGGAATGAGCAGTAGTATTCGTATGCTTCGCCTTTTGCCAATTTAGATACGTCAAATGTTACGCTGTCTTGCTCGCCGCCGTTCAACAATTTAGTGTGAGCAATCACGCGCTCGTCGCCAGCTTTAACGTAGTTATTTGCTTCGCCAGCAGTTTGACCATCAGCCAATACGCCGTCTTTGTCGGCAGATTTAGACAATACAACGTTATGACCCATTGCAGATTTAGGCATTTTGCCTTCGTGTTTCAGGGTGATTTTGTATTGTTTGCAGCTTGATTTAACTTGGATTTCTTTGGGGTCGAATTTCATTGCGTCATCGCTTACGATAACGGCTTCGCATTCGCCACCGGCGGCTGCGGGCGTGGCAGCGGCGGTTGAAGCGGCGGCAGGCGCAGCTTCTGATGCGGCAGCAGGGGCAGAAGCAGCAGGTGCAGAAGCAGCTTCAGATGCGGCAGCCATAGAAGCGGCTGCGGTTTCAGATGCGGCGGCAGTGGCAGCAGGAGAGGCTGATTCGGCTGGTTGAGCAGGTTTGTTATCGCCACAAGCGGTTAAAGTTAATGCAGCAGCTGCGATGAGACCTAGATAGATTTTCATAATGAGTCTTCCCTTAAAGTTTGGTGATATTAAAGTTCGTCTTTTGATTTAGAACAAACTTCCATTGAATAAGGGCGCGATTATGCCCCCAGTCAATAGGAATTTGTTTGATGCAAGTCAAGTTTTTTGTTAATTATCGTTAGTTTGGCGGTTGTTTTTAACCAATTTTCGCAATGCAGCAGCGAGTTTTGGATGGTGGGCGATTTTTTCGGCGGTTTGTTCAAAGCTGTTTAGGGCACGGTCGCTAAGGTGAAAATTTTTGCTTTTGGGTGTTTGGGGATTGCTTGGGCGGGTTTTGATTTGGATGCGGGCGATATGGGAGTCAATTTCTTGTAGTTTGGGCAGCAGGCTGGGCAGTAACATTTTGAGACGGGTGGCTGCCATGGGGGCAGTAACGTGAATAATGAGCGCACCATCTTCAATGCACACTACGCGGAAATGGGGATGGAGATTGGTGGGCAGTAGGCGTTTGGTGGCGGTATCTAGCTGTTGCCAATAGTGTGCGCGGTGTATGAGATTGGCGAGAGTAGAGTTGGCGGGGATAAGGGGGTCTAGTTGCATGGGGTGGGGTTTTCAGGCTGCCTTTTGGGGTGCGTATTTTATCGGATTTTGGCAGCCTGAAATTTGGGATGATTGGATTTTTGATGTTTGCGTGTGATTAGGCATGGTTAATTGCGCAATTAAGGCAGCCTGAAAATGGAAAAACTGTTTTCAGGCTGCCTCTATATATTGGCAAAATCACTCCGGCCGCATCTGCGGGAACAAAATCACATCGCGAATCGTCTGCGTATCGGTCAGCAGCATCACCAAACGGTCGATGCCGATGCCGCAGCCGCCGGTAGGGGGCAGGCCGTATTCCATGGCGCGGATGTAGTCGGCGTCATAGTGCATGGCTTCGTCGTCGCCCGCGTCTTTTTGCGCCACTTGCGCTTTGAAGCGCGCGGCCTGGTCTTCGGGGTCGTTCAATTCCGAATAGCCGTTTGCCAATTCGCGCCCGACGACGAACAGTTCAAAGCGCTCGGTCAGCCCCGCTTTGCTGTCGGACGCGCGCGCCAGCGGCGACACTTCCACGGGGTAATCCACAATAAACGTAGGATTCCACAGCTTGCCCTCAGCGCAGCCTTCAAACAGCGCCAGTTGCAGGCTGCCCAGCCCCGCTGCGTGCGGCAGGCTTTCTCCGTGTTTGACGATTTCTTTTTTCAGCCATTCGGCGTCGTTCAGCTGCTCGTCGGTGTAGTGCGGATTGTATTTTTTGATCGCTTCCAAAATGGTCAGGCGCTCAAACGGGCTTTCCAAATCCACTTCTTTGCCGTTGTATTGGATTTTCAGGCTGCCTGAAACGCTGCGGCAGGCGGCGCGGATGGTGTCTTCTGCCATTTGCATCATGCGGTTGTAGTCGCAAAAGGCTTCGTAGAACTCAATCATGGTGAATTCGGGGTTGTGGCGCACCGACATGCCTTCGTTGCGGAAGCTGCGGTTGATTTCAAACACGCGCTCCAAGCCGCCCACCACCAAGCGTTTCAAATACAGTTCGGGCGCAATGCGCAGGTAGAGCGGAATATCCAGTGCGTTGTGGTGGGTAACGAAGGGCTTGGCCGTTGCACCGCCGGGGATGGGGTGCATCATCGGCGTTTCCACTTCAAGATAGTGTTCGGCAACCATAAAATTGCGCACGGCTTGGATGATTTTGCTGCGCTTGATAAACACATCGCGGCTGTCGGCGTTGGCGATTAAGTCCACATAACGCTGACGGTATTTAGTTTCTTGGTCGCTCAAACCTTTATGTTTGTCGGGCAGCGGGCGCAGCGATTTCGAGAGCAGGCGGATTTGCGACACGCGCACGGTTAATTCGCCGTGGTTGGTTTTGAACAGCACGCCTTCGGCGCCGACGATGTCGCCCATGTCCCAATGGTTGAACGCATCCAGCGTTTCTTGGCTCACGCCTTTGTTGTTCAAATAAAGTTGGATTTGCCCGGTGGCGTCCTGCACGGTGGCGAAACTGGCTTTGCCCATTTGGCGTTTGAGCATCATGCGCCCGGCGATTTTCACGGGCACGGCTTGCGGATCCAGCTCTTCTTTGCTCATCTCGCCATATCGTTCATGCAAATCGGCGGCGAAAGCGTCGCGGCGGAAATCGTTGGGGAAAGCGATGCCTTGTTTGCGGATTTCGTTGAGTTTTTCGCGGCGCAGGGCGATGATTTGGTTTTCGTCTAATTGCGGGATTTCGGGGGATTGGGTTTGCTCGGTCATAATATGGTTTCCAGTAACGATGCGGCTAATCAGGCAGCCTGAAAATAGATAAAAGAAAGCCGCGCATTTTACGCGGATTTACGTTTGCCCTAAATAGCTTGCCTCAAATAATTTTGCCGCCAGTCTTCGCTCATTCGGCATTTTGCTTGCTTGTGATACCAAGCTGGTAGCCGCCATTTGCCATCACGAGAAGTATTGACGTATGTTAAAATTGCAATATGAGAAACATGATACGGCGAGCGTTTAAGCCGCTGCAAACCAACACAAAAAGGATTGATTAACCCATGCTCAGCTTATTGATTGCGCCAGATTTTCCGCCCGAATTTTTTGCCAACTGGCATATGTTTAACACGCAATTGCAACGCGCGTTAGACACCACCATTCATCTGCAAACGCCAGCGGGCTACCGTGAGCAGCAAGAATTGCTAGACAGCGAAACGATTGCGCTGGTGTATGCCAACCCGTTTGACGCGGGCAGTCTGATGCGCGACAAGGGCTATATTGCGCTTGCCAAGCCCGATTTGCCCAGCGAGCAAGTGTTGGTGGTGGCGAATGCCCAAAGCGCGTTTGCATCGCTGGGCGATTTGCCTGCCGATAGTCGCGTGTTGATTACGGCGAACCGCGATAGCGAAGCCATTGCGCTGGATGTGCTGCAAGGCACGGCGATTACGGCGGATTCGGTGCAATGGCTGCCCACGCGCACCTTCCCCGAAATCGCACGGCGGCTGATGGCAAACGAAGCCGAAATCGGCTTGCTGCTTGCCCGTTCGTTTCGCAGCATGAACGCCAGCACGCAAGGCGGCCTGAAAATCTTGTTTGAAACTGAGTTTAACGATTTTGGGCACATCATGCTGCTGCATCCCGATTTCGCCGAACAGGCAGATGCGCTGCGCGCGGCGTTGGTGAACATGGTGCAATCGCCTGTAAACAAAATGACGCTGGAAGATTTGGGCTTGCCTAAGGGATTTGTGGCGGTGGCGGCTGAATCCGAAGCTGTTGCAGCCGCAGAAGTTGAGCCTGAAACAATTGAGCCAGCAAGGGCTGAGACAACAACCGCGCAAGAAACGGCGGAACCCACACCCAACGCCGAATCCGCAGAAACTGCCGAATTAACAGAAACCGCTAAACAGCAGCCTGAAAACGAACCTAGCAAATCTCCATCAGGCGAAAACAGCTAAACCCCGCTTGGCAAATATCGCCCAGAAGTTTGTAAACGCACTTTCAGGCTGCCGATTTCGTATTTCGTATCGCCATCCTCAAAGGCAGCCTGAAAACCAGTTTACGCGCATTGGCAAAGTCCAAACGCATTTTTGCCAATGCCGCCAATTTTCGCTAAACTTGCTCCGTTTTTATTTTTGCAACCACACAATGAACGAACCCGAGCAGACAAACGGCAATCATCGCCGCCCCTGCACACCCCAATAGCCCAAAGGCAGCCTGAAAACGTATAAACCGATTTAGCTTGGCTAAATGTGTTTTGCCGTTTTCAGGCTGCCTTTTGCGGTTTAGGGGTGCGGATAACACGCATCGCCGCTTGCTTAAACAGCGGCAGCCTGAAAATCCCATCGCATTCGTTCCCACTCAAAGGACTGCCACCACAATGGACATCAGTTGGCTCGCCGAGCCGCAAACATGGATAGGTTTCGCCACGCTGCTTATATTAGAAGTGGTGCTGGGCATTGATAATTTGGTTTTCGTTGCCATCCTAGCGGGCAAAGTAAAACCCGTGCTGCGCGACAAAGCCCGCATCGTTGGGCTTGCGCTTGCCGTGCTCATCCGCATCATCATGCTCGGCTTTATGGCGCACATCATCACGCTCACTCAGCCCCTGTTTCACTTTGGCGCGCACAACGTATCGGGCAAAGATTTAATCATGCTGTGCGGCGGCATTTTCCTGCTCTACAAAGCCACCACCGAGCTACACGAGCGGCTAGAAGGCGAAAACCATTTCCAAGTTGCCGACACGCACAAAAAACACGCCGCCTTTTGGAGTGTGGTGGCGCAGATTGTGGTGTTGGATGCCGTGTTTTCCATAGATAGCGTGATTACCGCCGTGGCGATGGTGG
Organism: uncultured Kingella sp.; assembly: GCA_963520365.1. Lineage (GTDB taxonomy): Bacteria > Pseudomonadota > Gammaproteobacteria > Burkholderiales > Neisseriaceae > Kingella_B. The sequence goes on along the minus strand of CAUQQW010000009.1, from coordinate 10,094 downwards.
AACACATCATCGTAGCGATGGCGGCGGTTGCCGTTGCCATGACCGTGATGATAACCGCCAGCAAAGTGCTGACCAATTTTGTGGACAAGCATCCCACCGTGGTGATGCTGTGCTTGGGCTTTTTGCTGATGATTGGTTTTAGCCTGATTGCCGAGGCCTTCCATTTCCACATTCCCAAAGGCTATCTCTACGCCGCCATTGGTTTCTCCATCTTGATTGAAGTGTTCAACCAAGTTTCGCAAAAAAACACCAAGAAAAACGACTATGCAGGCAGCTCATGGCGGCAACGCACCGCCGAAAACGTGCTGGGCATGATGGGCATCCGTGAAACGCTGCTGAGCAAAGATGGCAGCGACAATGGCGACAGCGAGCATTTTGAAGACAACGAAAAATCCATGATTCGCAGCGTGCTCACGCTTGCCGAGCGCCCCATTTTCGGCGTGATGATACCGCGCAGCGACATTGAACGGCTGGACATCTCGCAAAGCAAAGACGAGCAAAAAGCCAAACTGATTGAATGCCCCTATTCGCGGCTGTTGGTGGTGGGCAAAGCAGGCGTGGACGAACCCTTGGGCTACATCAACAAAAAAGACCTGCTCGCGCAAATCTTGGAAACAGGCGAAACCCACATTCAGGCTGCCTTAAAGCAACCGCTGATGCTGCCCGAAAGCGCGACCGCGCTGCAAGCCATTGAGCTGTTTCGCAAACACAGCGCCGATTACGCACTAGTGGTGGATGAATTTGGCGCGGTGCTCGGCATGGTAACCATGAAAGACTTGCTGGAAACCATCGCAGGCGAGTTCCCCGAAGAATTTGAGCGCGAAGAAGAACCCAGCGTGCAAGAAAACACCGACGACAGCCTAACCGTGGACGGCGCGCTGGAATACGTAGAACTCGCCCCGCAGCTTAACCTGCCGCCGCCTGCTGAAGATGCCGATTTTCACACCGTGGCGGGCTTGATTATGGAGCAGATGCAAGACCTGCCCGAAGTGGGCGACAGCATCCAGTTTCATGGCTGGCAGTTTGAAGTGCTGGAAAAAGATGGGCATCGCGTGGAGCGCGTGAAGATTAGCCGCATTCCTGATGAAGAATAGGCAGCCTGAAAAGGCGAAAACGGTTTTCAGGCTGCCTTTATGTTCGCGCTGCCTTTATATTCGCGCGAAGCCGCAATCAAATCACTTCTTCTTTAACCTGCGCTTCATCTTTCGCATGGTTCAACAACGCGCTAAGGCTGCGCCAATAATCATTGTTCAAATCCAGCATCATCACGCCGTTTTCTTGTGCCAGCGGCAACTGCGCGCGGTTCATCGCCACTTTACGCATCAGTGGTTCCGCCGTTATCGCGTCTTGCAGCGATTTCAGGCTCATATAAACATGGTTGGCATTGTTGGAAAGCGTGTCTTGCGACGCTTGCGCCAAATTGGCTTCGGGCTGAACGGCTTGCGGCGCAGAATCATCATTAGCCGCCACCGTCATGCTGTCGCCCGCTTTCAGCGCTTCAATGCGCACATTGGTTGAACCTTGTTGAATAAAGCCCAACGCCTTTGCCGCGCCTTTGGACAAATCTAACACGCGCTTGCTGTGGAACGGCCCGCGATCATTGATGCGCACCACAACGGTTTTTCCGTTGGCAAGATTGGTTACACGTGCATAGCTGGGAATCGGCAAGGTGCGGTGGGCGGCGGTTAAAGCATTCATATCAAAACGCTCGCCGCTGGAAGTTTTTCTGCCATGAAAGCCTGGGCCATACCAAGAAGCACGTCCTGTTTGGCTAAAATTTTTCTCTACACTTTTTCGTGGGTAATAACGCTTGCCCGCCACCTTGTAGCTTAAATTGGCGGTGGAATGCAAAGCTTCTGCTTTAACGATTTTGGCTTGCTCTTGCTGCGCCTGCGCGGAAGATTCCGTGCGCGTGGTTGAGCAGCCTGTTGCCAGTAATACAAAAACGCCCGTTAAAAGAGTATGTTGAATTTTAGTCAAAATGTGTTCCAGTTCTTGAGTTGAAGATATTTGCAAGCCTAAACGATATGGCACGATGCGCATTCGCTTTGGGTTTTATTGTTATGAGCCGCCTGCGTAGCCCAGTTGTCGCCATGCTTCAAACACCGTAATCGCAACCGTGTTGGATAAATTCATGCTGCGATTGTCTGGCATCATCGGAAAGCGAATTTTTTGCTTTTCAGGCAGCCTATCCAAAACCGCTGCGGGCAAGCCGCGCGTTTCCGGTCCGAACATAAACACATCGCCAGCCTGAAAAGCCACGCTATCGGGGCGCGTTTTGCCTTTGGTGGTGAGCGCAAAAATGCGTTGATTTTTGAGCGCATCCAAACATTCGGCAAGATTCTCGTGCACAATCAGCGTGGAAAATTCATGGTAATCCAAACCCGCCCGCTTCATTTTCGCGCTATCCAGCGGAAAACCTAACGGTTTGATCAGCCGCAATTCGCAGCCTGTGTTGGCGCAAAGGCGAATAATATTGCCCGTGTTGGGCGGAATCTCGGGTTCAAATAATACAACGGTGAACATCGTTTTAATCCTAATTTGTTGATTCCAAATAATCTTTACAAAACTTGCGCCGTTGCGAACCGTGCAATATGCGCCTTTTTGCAACAGCAAGTCAAATATTTTTTCATTTATTACACGCGACTACACAAGCATAAACTTCGGCAGCCCCCGATAACAGCAAGGCGCGGGATAATTCGGCGATGCTGGAATGCGTGGTGCTAACATCATCAATTATCACAACTTTACAATCCTTAACGTTTGCATCAAGGCGAAACGCGCCGCGTATATTGTGGGCGCGGTCTGCGGCGGAAAGGGTGGATTGCGGCGGTTTGGGCGTGCGATACACCGAATGGGGCGGCAAAAGGGGGATTGTGTAGCGTTGTGTAATGGCTTGGGCAAGGCGGTCGCATTGGTTGAACCCGCGTTGCAGGCGGCGTTCGCGGCTGATGGGCATGGCAAGCACGGCATCAAAGGCTTGGCTGGCGAGCCACGGCGGGGGATTTTCGTGCAACAGCCATGTAAACACGGGGGCAAGATGGCGGCTGCCGTGGTGTTTCCATGCGTGCAGCAGGGCGGGGATGGGAGCGATGTATTCGGCGCACGCCCAAAAGGCGGAATAAGGCGGCGGATGGCGTTGGCAGTTGCCGCACAGGGCTTGGTTTAGGCTGAACTCGCCGCAGCGCGGGCAAAGGTGTTGCGGATTGGGGAACAGTTGGCGCAGCTCGCTTTGGCAGGCAGTGCAGAGCGCGTGGGGCTGGGCGGTGTGGCAGATAAGGCAGCTTTGGATGTTGGGGAACATGGTGGGGTTGGGTGGTGAGTGGTACGGTGGGATGGCGTGCGCCAAAGGCAGCCTGAAAATGGGATTGCGTGGTAATGGCGGATGGTTTTGGCTTCGTTGAACCTTGTTTCAGGCTGCCTTTGTTTAGATGATTTCTCAATGGTTAAAACTATGTTTGCTAAACTGCGCTATTTTAAATTTTTGATAACACATACAATGCGTCATCTCAATTCACACAGGAAAGAAAACCATGTTTACTCGTTTACAAAATTTACAAGACGCGGCGTTGTGCTTGGTGCGCGTGGTTACGGGCTATATGTTTTTGCAACACGGTTTGGCGAAATTTTTTGAATTTCCCGTTTCCATGACAGGCGGGCATGGCGCGGTGCCGTTGTTTTCGCTGTTTGGCGCGGGTGGCGTGCTGGAACTGGCGGGCGGGGCGTTATTGATGCTGGGCTTGTTTACGCGCCCTGTGGCGTTTTTGCTGGCGGGGCAAATGGCGGTGGCGTATTTCTTTATCCACGGTGGCAATGTGCTGCTGCCAATGACCAACGGCGGCGAGTTGGCGGCGTTGTATTCGCTGATGTTTTTGCTGCTGGTGTTTACGGGCGGCGGCAAATATGCGCTGGATGCGGTGCGCGCTAAACAATAAGACGCGGCATAGGCAGCCTGAAAATGTTGCGGGCTGGTGTGTTGTTTGATTTTGGTTTTCAGGCTGCCTTGAGTGCGATGTTTGGCAAAAAGGCAGCCTGAAAACTATATATAAGCACGAAAGCGCGTAAACGTGCTTTCAGGCTGCCTAAACAGACTTAATCAACATACTCATCAGGCTCTGCACCAAAGTGGTTGTCGCCCGCCGTGCCTTTAAGGCAGAGCAGCACAAACAATATCGGCTCGCCCACATAAGGAATCAGCCCCAGCAGCAGCTACCAGCCCGAATAGCCGCTGTCGTGCAGACGGCACACGCTGATGTCGCAGGTGGGCAAAAAAGTTGCCAGCACAAACAGCACCATCACGGCAAACGGCAGCCTTGCCGCGCCCAAATCGCGCCAATGCAAATCGCGCAGGCTGTTCACGCTGTCCAACTGCGCGGGAAACTTTGCCACCAGCCAAACCGCCAGCGCACAAGCAATGCCGATTTGCACCAGCGAAAAAACGCCAATATTCCTTGCGCCCTGCGCGTCCGTTGAAATTGGCGTATTGTTTGAGCGCGGCGAAATATTCGTCCATTTTGTTCTCCTTTTTATGTTTTCAGGCTGCCTTACGATGATGAGGCAGCCTGAAAACGTTTTTCTAGCCCAAAATCTTGTGCGCAATCAGCTCTTTCTTTAAATAGGCATAGCACACGGGCGCGAGCACAATCCCGCCGATGCCAAACAAATGCTCAAACACAATCATCACCAGCAGCAATTCAAACGCCTTGGCGTTCACCTGCTCGCCGATGATCTTCGCGTTTAGAAAATACTCGGCTTTGTGAATCACCACCAAAAAAATCAGCGAAACAATCCCCGCCGTCAGCGAATTGCCCAAGCTGATGATCACCACGGCGGTGTTGGAAATCAAATTGCCGATAACGGGGATTAACCCCGCCACAAACACCAAAAAAGTGAGCGTGGTTTTAAACGGCAGCGAAATGCCCGCCGCAGGCAGCGCAACGAATAAATACAGCGCGGTCAGCAAAGTGTTTACCGTGGAAATTTTCACCTGAGCCACAAACACATCTTTAAACGATGTTTTAAAGCCCACCATCCGCTCAACCAAGGCTTGCGACAAAAATCCCGTGTATTGCGCCGATTGGCTGTGCACAACGTGTGTTTTCAGCATGATGCCGATGATGATGCCGATTAAAACGTACACAAACGAAGTCAGGCTGGTTTTCCCTGCCGACATAATGTTCGCGCTGTGCGTTTTGAAAAACAGCGCGATTTGCTCGCCGATGTTGATTTCTTCGGGCAGATATTTGTCCACGCCGTATTGGGCGATGATTTGCGGCAGGCGGTGATACATCGCTTCAAATTCGGCGATATTGATTTTTGAATAGCCCGCGTAAACCGCGATGCTGAGCATGGTGCAAACGGCAATCACAATAGACAGCGCCGACACCAAATGAATGTGTTTGTGTTGCAGCCGCCCGCCCAACGCCTTGCCCAGCATCGCGTTTGCGCCTTCAATCAGGCAGTAAGTCATCAAAATGCTCACAAACAGCACCACAAAATGAAAATGCAGCACGCAAAACAACACCGACACGGCAATCGCAAACGAAATCAAAAAAGGCTTGCCCGTGTCGGCGGGCGGTGGCGTGTTGGCAGTATGATTATCGGTATTGGCTGGATATTGGCTCATCTGGTTGCTCCCAAAAATAAAAACGCAATCTTAACAGAAAGGGATTTTGCCGAGAAATCATGCCCAAAGGCAGCCTGAAAATGGCTAAAACGCATTGCTGCCAAGCCAAACAGCCGTTAAAAGCATTTTCAGGCTGCCTTTGCCCTTGCAATCCGCCCAATCTTCCCCATTTAACAAAACCTATTCTCAACAACGCCAGAAAGCGCATCATGTCAAACAACACTTTGCTTCATCTTCACCACGAACCCGATTTCGCCGCCATCCGCGTGGACGACATCAAGCCCGCCATGCAAACCGCGATGGCAGAAGCCCGCGAGCAGATTGCCGCGATTAAACAGCAGCCTGAAAACGCTGCCAACTGGCTCAACACCGTTGAACCGCTCACCGATTTAACCGAGCGCGTGGGGCGCATTTGGGACGTGGTGGCGCATTTGAATTCGGTGGTGGACACGCCCGAATTGCGCGCCGTGTATAACGAGCTGATGCCCGAAGTAACCGTGTTCTTCACCGAAATCAGGCAAGACATCGCGCTCTACGAACGCTTCAAAGCGATTAAAAACGCGCCCGAATACGCCCAGCTATCGCCCGCCCAGCAAACCAAATTGGCGCACGATTTGCGCGGCTTCGTGTTAAGCGGCGCAGAATTGCCGCCCGAGCAGCAAGCGCGGTTTGCTCAATTGCAAACCGAATCCGCCCAGCTTTCCGCCCAATTTTCGCAAAACGTGTTGGACGCCACCGATGCCTTCGCGCTTTATTTTGAAGACGACAGCAGCCTGAAAGGCTTGCCCGAAGACGCGCTGGCGATGTTTCAGGCTGCCGCAGCCGCCGAAGGCAAAACAGGCTACAAAATCGGCTTGCAAATGCCGCACTACATCGCCGTGATGCAATACGCCGACAACCGCGATTTGCGCGAACAGCTTTACCGCGCCTATGCCACCCGAGCCAGCGAATTCGGCAAACCCGAATGGGACAACACCGAAAATATCAACCGCTGCCTTGCCATCGCCCTGCAAGAAGCCCGCTTGCTCGGCTATCAAAATTACGCCGAATTGTCGTTGGTAACCAAAATGGCGGAAACGCCCGCGCAAGTGCTCGCCTTCCTGCGCGATTTAGCCCAGCGTGCCAAACCCTTTGCCGAGCGCGATTTAGCCGAAGTGCGCCAATATGCCGCCGAGCATTTGGGGCTGCCTGAAATCCAATCATGGGATTTGGCGTATGTCAGCGAAAAACTGCGCGAAGCCAAATACGCCTTTTCCGAAACCGAAGTGAAAAAATACTTCCCCGCCAGCAAAGTTTTGGCAGGCTTGTTCGCCCAAATTGAAGCCTTGTATGACGTGAAACTGCGCGAAAAAAGCGTGCCCGTTTGGCATGACGACGTGCGCTATTTTGAATTGGAAAAAGACGGCGCAATCATCGGCGCGGTGTATATGGATTTGTATGCCCGCGAAGGCAAGCGCGGCGGCGCATGGATGAACGATTACCGCGGACGCAGACGCTATCTTTCAGGCAGCCTGAAAAACCAAATCCAAACGCCCACCGCCTATTTGGTGTGCAACTTCACCCCGCCTGTGGCTGGCAAAGAAGCGCGGCTCAGCCACGACGAAATCATCACCCTGTTCCACGAAATGGGACACGGCTTGCACCACCTGCTCACCAAAATTGACGAATTGGGCGTGAGCGGCATCAACGGCGTGGAATGGGACGCGGTGGAACTGCCCAGCCAGTTTATGGAAAACTTTGTGTGGGAATACGCCGTGTTGCGCGAAATGTCGTCGCACGAAGACACGGGCGAGCCGCTACCCGAAAGCCTGTTTACCAAAATGCTGGCGGCAAAAAACTTCCAGCGTGGGATGTTCCTCGTGCGCCAAATGGAGTTCGCGCTGTTTGACATGCTGATTTACAGCCAAAGCGACGCAGGCAGCCTGAAAAACTGGGCGCAAGTGTTGCAAGACGTACGCCGCGAAGTTACCGTAGTACAACCGCCCGAATACAACCGCTTTGCCAACAGCTTCAGCCACATTTTCGCCGGCGGCTACTCGGCAGGCTATTACAGCTACGCATGGGCGGAAGTGTTGAGCGCCGATGCCTACGCCGCGTTTGAAGAAAGCGGCGACGTGCGCGCAATGGGCACCAAATTCTGGAACGAAATCATCAGCATGGGCGGTAGCCGCAGCGCGATGGAAAACTTTAAAGCCTTTCGCGGGCGCGAACCGAGCATTGATGCGTTGCTGCGGCATAGCGGGTTTGCGGAGTAAGCCTGTGGGCGTGTGAGTATTTTAGGCAGCCTGAAAACGGGAAAAATCTGTTTTCAGGCTGCTTTTGTTACCAAGGGGCAAAACAATGAGGGCAAGTATAGATAATTGGCATGGCGTTCATTGCCATGAGGAATCGTTTGATATTCGGTCAGAAAATGAATTATTAGATGGGTTAAATAGGCTAGATGGCAATAAACATACGGTATTCAATTTAATCGCATCCGAGCATGGCTATTTAATGATTGGTGGCGGGAATGGGCAGTATGTCTTATCAGGAGAAGAAAATGGCATGATATTTAATTTACTCAATCAAGATTGTCATACCGATGAAAAAATAGAATTAAACGTGGGCGGGCAGATTGGTTTGTTTGAGCGCAAGTATATTGTTTCAAAAGAACAAGCCATCAATTGTGCATTGGCGTTTTTCACGGAAAAGACGATACCAAAAGAAACGCGATTTAATTGGGAAGTGTATTGATTTTGTGATGATGCCAAAGGCAGCCTGAAAAGTAGAAATGGGCTTTTCAGGTTGCCTATCGTTTACACACATAAACAATATTCCATTTAAATTAAACAAGATAGTATCCATACACACCACACCCTCGCGCCAACGCTTGACGCAATCACACCACCTCCCTATAATGCGCTTCTTTCGGGTCGTTAGCTCAGTCGGTAGAGCAGCGGACTTTTAATCCGTTGGTCGAGCGTTCGAATCGCTCACGACCCATTTCCTTTTTATAGCCTAAACAGTTGTTTGGGCTTTTTCTTTTGTAATTTGGCTCGTGCGTCCAATTTATTTGTGTCTTTGCCAAAATAAAAACTGTCCAAAATGGCTGCATACTGTTGAAAATATTCAGGCGACAGATTAGGTATATTTCTGCATTATTTTGATGCCCCAGTCGCTCATTTCTTGCAAGGCGACTTAAACTGCGTTGTGTACTTTTTTAGATTGATGTAGGCGAATAATTAGCAGGTTTCGCAGGTCGTCAAGAATGCCATAAGGTGCGACGAAATCGCATGGTTCTTGATAATCTGCAAAACCTGCTATTAGGTTGATGAGCAAAGCTTACTGTTGAACATTCACCCATTTGCCCCCTTGTTTTGGATCGCCAATATATTTTACGGTGTCATTGACACGTGTCCACCCGTGATTGTGGTAGGCAGAACAATAGGATGGCTTAGAATTTAGGATGACCACTTTTTGTACATCTTGGCACTCTTGCGCGGGTTTATTCATTGCGTTTAGACTGTCCATGATGCTTTTGTTGGCAACGGGTTTGCACTCGCGCACAGTTATTGTACGGCGCATTATGCGGTTGAGTTCTCTGGCATCACATCGCCCTGCTCCATTTGCCAATGTTTGGTTCAGCTCTTGAACACCTTTATCGCCAGAGGTGGGGCACAGATTAAGGAAGTCGCGACGTGCTTTGATGGTGTCGCTCATGCGTTTACGGTGAATGCTGAAATAGCGTTGAATAGACGGATTGCATTCACTGGGGCGTGTGCCGCTGGATAGGCACAAAATGGCTTCACAGGCGAGTTTGGTATCTCCTGTGAGCGATTCTGTTTCTACGGGTGATGCAATACTGTGGCTGATCAGCACGGCAGTTAATAAAACGGTAAGCTTGGATTTCATAATAATAGACTCCTTGTTTTAAGAAAATAATGAGAAAAATAGCTTGAAATTCGGTATGTTGATTTTCAGGCTGCCTTGCTAATCGTACCACAAAAATATCTATCTATCTAATGTATTTATCAAAAGTAACTAAATCTCTGCACTTGTCCAATTGATTGCGCATTCACAGTTGGCTTGTTTTGATAACTGGGGTAACTGAGGTAATTAGGGAAAATATAGTTTCGCTAATGCTAATATTGTTATTGTTCAAAAATGAAAATTCTAATGCTGAGGTTTGTTGTTCCCAAGAAAATCATTTGTATTTCTTAATGGTGAAAACTCTAATTTGCGCGGAGTTTCCTAATGGTTGTCTTGGGGGACGATTTCCTTTTTTGTTCTAACCAGGCTGCCTGAAAATAATCTGCTTGATTTTTTTGTCAAAAACCGCGATAATCGCGCGTTTCAATTTCACGGAATAGCGCCATCGCGCTGTTTCATTTTTGTGTAAGACAAACATCTTACTCGTTCTTTAATATAAGGATTTTAGCTCATGGCTAAGGAAAAATTTGAACGTAGCAAACCGCACGTAAACGTTGGC
>CAUQQW010000008.1:0-32315 GCA_963520365.1 uncultured Kingella sp. | reverse complement strand
GGCGAATATTAAACGGGCGTTACGGAAGATTGCGTCGGGACACTCTTGCTTGTTGAAAATGTTATTGGGTGTTTCTTATTTTGTTTAACTATAGCTTCGCTAAAACTCGCTTTGCGCGTTTTCAGGCTGCCTCAATGCGCCACATCGCCATAAATATGCTTACAAATCTCCACAGACAAATCGGCGCGGTTAAGTGTGTAAAAATGCAGCCCTGGGGCGCCGCCTTGCAGCAGGCGTTCGCACATCTGCGTTACCACGTCCAGCGCGAAGGCGCGGATGGATTCGGCATCGTCGGCATAGGAATACAGTTTGAGCCGCAGCCAGCGGGGGATTTCTGCGCCGCACATATCGGAAAAGCGCACCAGCTTGGTGAAACTTTCCACGGGGATGATGCCGGGGATGATGGGAATGCTCACGCCTGCGCGTTGCGCGTCGTCCACAAAGCGAAAATAGGCGTCGGCGTTAAAGAAATATTGGGTGATGGCGCTGTCTGCGCCTGCGTTCACTTTTTGCACGAAGTAGCGCAAATCGTCGGCGGCGTTTTGCGATTGGGGATGGTATTCGGGATAAGCGGCAACAATGGTGTGGAAGTGGTCGCCAAATTTTTGTTTGACCAGCGACACCAGTTCGTTGGCGTAGCGCAAGCCTTCCATGCCAAAGCCTGTGCCCGATGGGATGTCGCCGCGCAGGGCAATCAGGCGGTTTACGCCGATGTCTTTGTATTGTTGCAGCAATTCAACAATTTCGTTTTCCAGCATGCCGATGCAGGGCAAATGGGGGGCGGCGGGGGTTTGCTCGTTCAAAATATCGCGCACGGTTTGCAGCGTGCCATCGCGCGTGGAGCCGCCTGCGCCTGAGGTACAGGAGAAAAATTGCGGGTTGAACTGTTTGAGCTCTTGGCGCACGAGAATTTGCTTGGCGCGCCCTTCGGGGGTGCGGGTGGGGAAAAATTCAAAACTCACGTTGCGGGATGCGGCAGATTGGGTCATGGTGGAATTCCTTTTTTGCGGTTGAACGGGGCTTGGGCGGGCGTTGCCACGGCGTGCCAAGTCGTTTGAAATTGCTTGAAGCCTGCGCTTTGGGCGCGCGGCAGTTGGCAAATGCGTTTTAGTTTCGCTGAAACTTGCTTTGCTCGTTTTCAGGCTGCCTTAAAGCGGCTGGATTGGACAATAAACACTGTTTTCAGGCTGCCTTTGTGTGAACAAAAGCGTGCGCTATCGCGTTGGATAATTTCAGTATAATAAGCGTGCTGGGTTTAATTTAGGCAGCCTGAAAGCTGGGTTAATCCGTTTTAGCTTCGCAGAAGCTCGTCAACTTGCTTTCAGGCTGCCTTTTTGGGGCTCGGGGGCGGCGTGTTGTGCCGCCTTGTGCCTCCGCTTATTTCGCGGCAAACTCGCGGCGCAGCTTGTTGGTTACCGCCATCATCACGCGCAGCTGCTCAATGGTTTCTGCCCAGCCGCGTGTTTTCAAGCCGCAGTCGGGGTTCACCCACAAGCGTTCCAACGGCACTACGCTGATGGCTTTGCGCAACAAATGTTCCACTTCGGCTTCGGTGGGCACGCGCGGGCTGTGGATGTCGTACACGCCCGGGCCGATGTCGTTGGGGTATTTGAACTCGCCGAACGCAGTCAGCAAATCCATATCGGAGCGCGAAGTTTCAATGGTAATCACATCCGCATCCATGCTGGCGATGGCGGGCAGAATGTCGTTGAACTCGCTGTAACACATATGAGTGTGGATTTGCGTGCTGTTTGCCGTGCCTGTGCTGGTTAGGCGGAAGCTCTCGCAAGCCCATGCAAGGTATTCATCCCATTGGTTTTTCTTCAACGGCATCGCTTCGCGGATGGCAGGCTCGTCGATTTGGATAACCGTGATGCCTGCGCGTTCCAAATCCAACACTTCATCGTTCAGCGCCAACGCGATTTGTTTGGCAACGGTGGAAAGCGGCACATCATCGCGCACAAACGACCATTTAAACATGGTAACAGGCCCTGTGAGCATCCCTTTCATCGGGCGTTTAGTTAGGCTTTGCGCGTAGCTAGACCAGTAAACCGTCATCGGGTTGGGGCGAGACACATCGCCGTAGATGATGGGCGGTTTCACGCAGCGGCTGCCGTAGCTTTGCACCCAGCCAAATTGGCTGAAACAATAGCCCGCCAACTGCTCGCCAAAGTATTCCACCATGTCGTTGCGCTCGGCTTCGCCATGTACCAACACGTCAATGCCCAATTTTTCTTGCTCGGCAACGCAGTAGGCGATTTCTTTTTTCATCGCGGCATCGTAATCGGCAGCGGAAAGTTCGCCTTTTTTGAACGCAGCGCGCGCTTGGCGGATTTCGGTGGTTTGCGGGAATGAGCCGATGGTGGTGGTGGGCAGCAAGGGCAGGTTAAGCTGGGCTTGCTGCGCTTTGATGCGCTCGGCAAACGGTGCGCCGCGTTGGTCTGCGCCTTTGGGCAGATTGGCAATGCGCGCCTGCACGGCGGCGTTGTGGATTTTGCTGTTGCTGGCGCGGTCGGCTTGGGCGGCATCGGATGCGGCTAAGGCAGCCTGAATGCTGTCTAACCCGCCTTGCAAGGCTTGCTTGATGTTGCCCAGTTCCACCAATTTTTGCGCGGCAAACGCCATCCAAGATTTGATTTCGGGGTCAAGTTTTTCTTCCAGCGCAAGGTCTTGCGGGCTGTGCAGCAAGGAGCAGCTGGGCGCAACCCAGAGCTTGTCGCCAAATTTGGCTTTTGCCGCTTGCAAGTTGGCAACCACTTGGCGCAAGTTGGCACGCCACACATTGCGACCGTCCACCACGCCTGCGGATAGGATTTTGCTGCTGTCCAATTGTTCCACAAACACCGCCAGCTGCTCAGGCGCACGCACGCAATCAATGTGTACGCCGCTGATGGGCAAGCTGTTTAGCAAGGCGGCGTGTTCGGCAACGCTGGCAAAATAAGTGCCCAAAATGATGCGAACAGGCGTTTGCGCAAGGGCTTGATAAGTGCTGGGGAAGGCTTCCAGCCAAGGTTTGCCCGCATCAGCCGCCAAAATCGGCTCGTCAATTTGCACATATTCCACGCCTGCTTCGGCGATGGCTTGCAATAATTGTTGGTAAACAGGCAACAGCTTGGGCATCAGCGTTTTGATGCGGCAGCCAAAATCTTCTTTTTTCTTGCCCAACCACAGCAGCGTGAGCGGGCCAACCAGCGTGGGTTTCACCGCATAGCCTTGCGCTTGGGCTTCGCGGATTTGCGCGATGATGCGCTCGGGATGGGCGGAGAATTGGGTGTCGGCGTGCCATTCGGGCACGATGTAGTGATAGTTGGTATCAAACCATTTGGTCATTTCCATCGCAAATTGAGTGGCGTTGCCGCGTGCCAGTTCAAAGTATTGCGGCAGGGTTAAGTTGGCAGCCTGAAAACCAAATCGCGCAGGAATCGCGCCCACGGCGCACAGCAAATCAAGCACATGGTCGTAAAATGAAAAATCGCCAACGGGCAGCAAATCTGCGCCTGCGGCGTGTTGCGTTGCCCAGTTGGTGCGGCGGATTTCGGCGGCGACGGCTTGCAATTCGCTTTCGCTGGTTGCGCCTTTCCAGAAGGATTCGGTGGCGAATTTCAGCTCGCGTTTGCCGCCGATGCGGGGATAGCCTGATAGGTGGAAGGTGGTCATGATTGGGTCTCCGTATAGAGGTTTGGGGTTAAGAAACCATTGAAAACAGGAAAGCACGCATATTGCGCTTGCTTTTGCATGAATACAAGTGAAATATTTGTTGCGTTGGTATGAATGATTTTAATGATGAGATGATGGGGGCAGCCTGAAAAAGGGTTAGCAAAACTAAGAACCTGTATTCACTATTTCCATAGGTAGATTTGATGACATAAAAGCGCGGATACAAGGCAAAAAGCGCAGCAAGGTTGGACACCTTGCGAGCATTTTTAACGCGGTAGCCGCGCTTTTAGGGCATAAAAGATGTCTATGGAAATAGTAAATACAGGTTCTAAACAGCGTTGGCTGTGCTTCGTTTGATGTTTCTGATGGATTAACCTTTGCGCCTTATCGCGGCGCGGGCGACTTACTTTCTTTGCTTCGCCAAAGAAAGTAAGCAAAGAAAGGCGACCCCGACGTGCAGGTCTGCTGCGCAGACTTCCCTCACTTCGCATCCTTTTTTCGGCGCGTGCGAACTAGTCGCGCTACGCGCGTCGTCGGACAAGCGCACGCTTTTTCCCGAAAAAAGGATGCTCCGTTCGGCTGGACGTAGGGGAGTGAGCAGCAGCATCAACCAGTTGCGATAGATTAGGCAGCCTGAAAACCAATCTACCTAACAAAAAAACTGCTTGGCAGTGCGGTAGGGTGGGCAATTTGTTGCCCATCTGCAATGTTTGGCAATCATGGTGGGCAACAAGTTGCCCACCCTACGATGTTGGCTATTTGGCGATGAGCCGTTGCCACTCCATTGAGGCAGCCTGAAAGGCAATTCATCCAGCAAAAAAACCGTTTGATGCAATAGCAAACGGTTCTTAGCTCCGCAACCCCACTACGCTACGCAGGCTGCCTTGGTCGGAGCATTTCATCCATCCTAAGGCAGCCTGAAAATGGGTTTAGCATCGTGGCGCAAACGATTACGCGCGGCATTTGCCGCATACGCCTGTGAGCACAACGTGTTCTTCGTTGAGCGCGAAGCCTGTTTGTTCTACGGCTTGGTGCAGGGCTTGCCATTCGCGGTTTAGGCTTTGTTCGTCCACTGTGCCGCATTGGGTGCACACAAGAATAAAGCTGCTGTTGTGGCTGTGGGCATCGCTGTGGCAATGGCTGTTGCATTCGTGTTGCACATGGCTGCATAGGATGTAGCCGTTTACGGCGGGGATTTTGTGCAGCACGCCTTGCTCTGCCCAGAAGTCTAGGGCGCGGTAGGCGGTGGGCGGGGCGAGCACGTTGTCGCTTTCGCGCTGCATTTGCGCCAGCACGGTGTAGGCTTTAATCACGCCGTCTAGCTGCAATACGATGTCTAAAACGTGTTCGCGCAGCGGGGTTACTTGAACATTTTGGGCGCGGCATTGGGCGAGTATGTTTTGTTTGATGTTCATGGCTGTCTTTCGTTTGGGGAGCGTTACGGGGATTGTACGCTAAGAATGTGGGGGGGATGTTTAAATAACGGCGTGAGTGAAGTTATGGCGGGGTGGCTGTTTAACCTGCCACCCCATCCTAGCCTTTTCCCGCCAGCAGGGGAAGGAACAGATGACTGAATGGCTTGCTGTCCGCAACAATAACGTCAGCATACTTTTTAGAACACCGTTCACTCGTTTTCAGGCTGCCTTTATTAGGCAAACAGGTAAGCAACATAGGCAGCCTGAAACCGCTTGCGCCCTACCCTGCTCTACCTAAACCGTGTTGCTACGGCGCGTTCGCCCAGCATTGCCACCAAGCTATCCAGCAATTCGTTGCTCAACACCAGCCGCCATTGGGCGTTGGGCAGCAATGTGCCGTGGGCGCGGTCGTTGGCGTAGGTAAAGATAAGCGGTATTTTGTTGCCCGTGGCTTGCGTGTGCGGGCGCAGCAGTTGGGCAAGGGCGGCGATGTCGTGTTCGGGGCGCAGGTTGAGCGTTAGGCTGATGGCAAAGCGCGAGCGGGCTTCGTTGAGCCTGTGGATGCCTGCTTGTTTTTGCTCTTCGCTGCCGATGTTGGCTACATTGATGCGCAAGCCGCCATCGGGGTTAAAGCGGTCTTCGCGCACGCTGCAATCGCAAATCAGGATTTGGTCGGCTTTTAGCGTTTCTTTGGGGATGCCGTCCAGCAAATCGCTGCGGATGATGACTTCTTGCTTGGCGGTGTCGTCTTCCAGCAGCAGGGCAATCATTTTGCCATTTTTGGTCATAATGCTGCGGATGGATGTGGCAAAGCCTGCCAGCCGTTGCGTGCCGTCTTTGGCTTTCAGGCTGCCTAATGGCGTGGGCGTAAAGGCACGCACTTCGCTGGCATAGGGCGCAAATGGATGCCCGCTCAAATAAAAACCAATGGCTTGTTTTTCTTCGGCGAGCTTGGTGGCTTCGTTCCACGGCTCAATGTATTGCAGCGGCACATCCGCCAGCGCGTCTTCCACCATGTCAAACAAGCCGCCTTGGTTGGCGTTGTCGGCTTTTTGCTCGGCTTGGGCGATGGCAAGGTCAATATTGCCCAGCAGCATGGCGCGGTTGGGCTCTATGCTGTCAAACGCGCCACCGCGAATCAGGGCTTCCAGCACGCGGCGATTGGCGTGTTGCTTGCCCACGCGTTCGCAAAAATCAAACAAATCGGTGAACTTGCCGCCGCTTTCTCGCGCGGCAACAATGGCGTTGACCGCCGCTTCGCCTGTGCCTTTGATTGCGCCCAGCGCGTAGCGGATTTGTTTTTGCGCGTTGGGGATAAAGCGGTAAAACGATTCGTTTACATCGGGTGGCAAAAAGCGGATGCCGTTGAGCTTGCTTTGCGCGTCATCAAAAAACACTTTGAGCTGGTCGGTGTTGTCTAATTCGGATGACATGGTTGCCGCCATAAATTCGGCGGGGTAATGCGCTTTGAGCCACGCGGTTTGATACGACACATAGGCATACGCCGCCGCGTGCGATTTGTTGAAGCCGTAGCCCGCAAATTTTTCCATGTAGTCAAAAATTTCATCGGCTTTTTCGCGGCTGATGCCTTGTTTGGCTGCGCCATTGGCAAAAATTTCGCGGTGTTTTACCATCTCTTCGGGCTTTTTCTTGCCCATCGCGCGGCGCAGCAAGTCCGCGCCGCCCAACGAGTAGCCGCCAATGACTTGCGCTGCCTGCATCACTTGCTCTTGATACACCATGATGCCGTAGGTCGGCTCTAACACAGGTTCCAGCAGCGGGTGCATGTATTCAAACTTCGCGCCTTTCATCCGTTCAATAAAGTCGGGAATCAAATCCATGGGGCCGGGGCGGTACAGCGACACAAAGGCGATGATTTCTTCCAAATTGGTGGTGTTGGCTTGCGCCAGCATTTTTTTCATGCCGCTGGATTCAAACTGGAACACGGCGGTGGTGTTGGCATCGCGGAAAATTTTGTAGGCAACTTGGTCGTCCAGCGGAATGTTGTTCACATCCACGTGCTCGCCTGTGGTTTGGCGGATGAAGTTTTGCGCCATTTCAATAATGGTGAGGTTGCGCAGCCCCAAAAAGTCAAACTTCACCAGCCCGATTTCTTCCACATCGCCCTTGTCAAACATAGACACAGGAGAGGCATTTTCATCGGCTTGATACACGCCGCAAAAATCGGAAATTTTGCTCGGCGCAATCAACACGCCGCCCGCGTGCATCCCCAAATTGCGGGTTAAATCTTCCAGCTTCATGGCAAGATTGAGCAGCTCATCGGCTTCTTCTTCACGGATGATTTGTTCAATTTCGGGCTCGGCGGCGAGCGCGTCTTTCAGATGCAGCGGCTTGTTGGCTTCCAGCGGGATAAGTTTGGACAGGCGGTCGCACAGGGCAAACGGCAGTTGCAGCACGCGCCCCACATCGCGTATCACGGCTTTGGACGACATCGCGCCAAAGGTTACGATTTGGCTCACGGCTTGTTTGCCGTATTTTTCGCGCACATATTCAATCACGCGCCCGCGATTGGCTTGGCAGAAGTCAATATCAAAGTCGGGCATGGACACGCGCTCGGGGTTCAAAAACCGTTCAAACAGCAGCGCGTATTTCAGCGGGTCTAAATCGGTGATTTTGAGCGAATACGCCACCAGCGAGCCTGCGCCCGAGCCGCGCCCTGGCCCAACAGGGCAGCCGTGGTTTTTTGCCCAGTTGATGAAGTCTTGCACAATCAAAAAATAGCCCGGGAACTGCATTTTGATGATGATGTCTAGCTCAAAATCCAGCCGCGCTTGGTATTCAGGCTGCCTTTGGGCGCGCTCGGCTTCGTTGGGATAGAGCACGGCAAGGCGTTCTTGCAGCCCTTCGTTGGCAAGGTGGCGCAGGTAGTCGTTTAAATCCATGCCATCGGGCGTGGGAAACAGCGGCAGGAAGTTTTCGCCCAGCGTGAGCGTGAGATTGCAACGTTTGGCGATTTCTTGGCTGTTTTGCAGGGCTTCGGGGATATCGGCGAAGCGGGCGGCAAACTCAGCGGGAGTGAGAAAATGCTGGCTGGGGGTGAAGTCGTGCGGGCGTTTGGGGTCAATGAGCGTCCAGCCGCCTGCGATGCACACGCGGGCATCGTGGGCTTTGTAATCTTCGCGTTGCAAAAATTGGGTGGGATGGGTGGCAACCACGGGCAGTTGCAAGGCTTGGGCGATTTTCAGGCTGCCTGAAACGCTGGTTTCCCAGTCGGGCTTTTCGGGCAGGCGTTGCAGTTCCAAATAAAAGGCGTTGGGAAACCACGCGGCGTATTTTTGCGCGGCGGCACGGGCTTTGTCTTCGTTGCCCAGCATTAAATGGCTGCCCACTTCGCCCATGTGCGCGCCCGATAGGCACAGCAAGCCGCTGTTGTCGCCTTGGGCAAGCCATGCTTGGTTGATTTGCGGCGTGTGTTTGTTGCGGTCGTCAGCTTCAAAGGCGGCAGTAAGCAGTTCGTTCAGGCGGATGTAGCCTTGCTCGTTGCGTATCAGCAGCACGGCGCGATAGGGGTTTTCAGGCTGCTCGGGGTTTTCTATGCGCACGTCTGCGCCACAAATGGGCTTGATGCCTGCTTTGCGACAGGCTTTGTAGAATTTGAGTAGCCCAAAGGTGTTCATCAGATCGGTGAGCGCAAGGGCGGGATAGTTTTCGGCGCGTGCGGCGGCAACGTAGTCGCTGATGCGGATGATGCTGTCGGTGATGGAGAATTCGGAATGGGCGCGTAGGGGGATGGGGGTCATTTTCAGGCTGCGTGGGGAAGGGGTTGGAATGGGTAGGATTTTAGCATGTGAATAAAGGGAGCTTGAAATGGCGTGGGGTGAGCTGTCTTTTGGGAGGCAAGAAGTATTGGGGGCAGTCTGAAATCCAATCCAGCCAGAAAAACCGTTTGGCTTATTACCAAACGGTTTTGCTTTTTCAGGCTGCCTTTGGCATTGGTAGCCATAGGACGGACAATCGTAGTCAACATTTTTGTAAACACAATAGGCAGCCTGAAAACAGACAACGTGCATTCCCAAAATGTCCCATCCCATTGCCAACAACAAAAAAACCGTTTAACCCAATGCCAAACGGTTCTCTCTTTTTCAGGCTGCCTAGCGAATCCTGCTCTCCAACACCCATTTTGCGCCGCCATCTTGCGCGAGCAATCGGGCAAGCTCGGGCAGGGTTTCGCGCAATATGTTTTGTAAAACATAGGGCGGGTTAAGCATAAAGATTCCGCTGCCGTGCATGCCGAAGCCGTCGGGGCGGTGGGCGTGGACGTGCAGCTCGGCGCGGATGTGGTTATCGGGCAGCAGCTTGGCGAGTTTGGCGGGCAAGCTGCGGCTTTCTTCGCGGCTCAGGCAGGGATACCAGACCATGTAGCAGCCTTGGGCGAAGCGTTTGATGGCTTCACGCAGGGTGTGGATCACTTGGGCGTAGTCTTGTTTGAGCTCGTAGGGCGGGTCAATCAGCACTACGGCGCGGCGGGTGGCGGGCGGCAGTAGGCTGATTAGCCCTGCGAAGCCGTTTTCTTGTTTGACAATGGCGCGTTTACCCAAGCGCAGCGCGTGGATGTTATCTTGCAGCAGCCTGAAATCGGCGGGATGCAGTTCAAACAGGCGCAGTTTGTCGGATGGGCGCAAAAGTTTGGCTGCCCACAGCGGCGAGCCTGCGTAGAGTGGGGGCATGGCTTCGTGCGCGGCAAGGGTTTGGGCGAATTGGGCGAAGGCGGCTAGGGTTTCAGGCTGCCTTTGGGCGGCGGTTTCGTTGTTTTCAGGCTGCCCGTAAGCCGCCCACAGCCGTGCGATGCCGTGTTGGTATTCGCCCACTTTGTTGGCTTCATCGCCGCGCAAATCGTATAGCCCTGCGCCTGCATGGGTGTCGATGTACCAATAGGGTTTGTCTTTTTGGTTGTAGTAATTGAGCACGGCGTAGAGCGTAAAGTGTTTGAGCACATCGGCGTGGTTGCCTGCGTGGTAGGCGTGGCGGTAGCTGAGCATGGATTTCCTTTTTAGGCTGCGTTTGGGGGCGGGCAGCAATCAGGCAGCCTGAAAACACTTAGCTTGGCTGAAATTCGCTTCACTCGTTTTCAGGCTGCCTTTTGTTTTATTTTTCAGTTCAGACAAAACGGCTACACCACCACGTTTTGCGGTCTGCCCGCCATAAACAGGTTGATATTGGCTTCAAGAATATCAGTCATCTTGGCAAAGGCCTCTTCGCTTGCCCACGCCACGTGCGGGGTAACAATCAGGTTGGGCAGGTCGGACAGGAGCGGATTGCCCCCGCGCGGCGGTTCGGTGGTGAGCACGTCGAAGCCCGCGCCGCCGAGGGTGCCGTATTTGAGGGCGGCGAGAACGGCCTGTTCGTCGGCGAGCCCGCCGCGTCCGACGTTAATCAGCACCGCCTGCGGTTTCATGGTTTTAAGTTCCGCCTCGCCGATCATATTGCGGGTTTCTTCGGTGAGCGGGCAGTGCAGCGATACCGCGTCGGCCTGCGCGAGGGCGTCGGCAAAGGCGGTGTAGCCTTCGCGCACGGCGGCGGCGTGTTTGTGTTCGCCCCAAAGCACGGTCATGCCGAGGGCTTGGGCGTAGTGGGCAAGGGCGCTGCCGATGTTGCCGCGCCCGAATATGGCAAGGGTTTTGCCCGAAAGGTTGCGGATGGGGGCGGAGAAATGGACGAAATGCGGCGAGCGCTGCCATTGTCCGGCGGACACGTCGCGCATATAGGCGGGCAGGTTGCGCATCAGGGCGAGCAGCAGCATCAGGGCGTGTTCGGCAACGCTCTCGGTGCCGTAGCCGCGCACGTTGCACACGGTAATGCCGGCGGTGCGAGCGGCGGCAAGGTCGACGTTGTCGTAGCCGGTGGCGGCCAGGGCGATGAGTTTGAGCTGCGGGTTGGCGGCGATGTGTTCGGCGCGCAGGGCGACTTTGTTGCTGATGACGATTTGGGCATCGGCAATCCGCTCGTTCACCTGATGCGGCTCGGTGGCGGGGTATTCACGCAGGGTGTGGGGGAAATCAAAAACAAAGGGGCGGGACGGCAGGGTGTCGCGGTCGAGAAAGACGATTTCGGTCATGATTCGCTCCAATTCAAACGGTTGCAGGGATTTCAGGCTGCCTGGAAAAAGCAGGCGGCGAAATTTTGCCGCAAGGCATGGGACAAGACAGCTTGAAAAACCAGATTCTGCCTTTCAGGCTGCCTGACTTGCCACAACTATATCATGCAGCTTGTTTTTGCCCAAACCCATATCCGTTCGCTGCGCATTTCGTTATTTGCGCATAATGGTTTCAATCTTTGAGATTTTGGCTGGCGCTGATGGAAATATTCAATGTGTCCATTAAACGGACGTCCTAGGTGCAATCGATGGGCAGGGGCGGAGGCGGAGACAGCCTGAAAACGAGAAATTCGTCTTCAGGCTGCCTTTGGCGTAGCGATTAGTGGTCGCGTTCCAAATCCACTTTGTATTCAATCCGCCCGTTGCCTTTGTATTCAATGCTCACGTCCATTTCCTGATCGCGGCGTTTGAATTTCAAATCGGCATCGTCGCGCTCAATGTCGGATTCCACCAAGCTGAAGCCTTGGCGTTTGGCGTGGTTGATGGCTTGTTTCGCCAAATGGCGCACATCGTTGCCGCGCACGCTAAATTCCACTTCGTATTCGCCCTCGCCCTGATGCTCGCTTTTCACGATTTTCGCGCCGCTGGGCTGGTAGATTTCGCGCGGCACGCCGCCTTTGGCGGATGCCATGCCGATAAAGCCTGCTGCCAAAAGGGCGGCGATAAGATGGGTTTTGTTCATGTTTTTACCTTTCTGTGTGGGTGGTTGGAAAAGCGCGCATCATAAAAGTAGTATTGATTCGCCCGCAAGACAATTTACATTTGCTATCAGATGGTTGTTGCGGGACGGAAGGGTTTTCAGGCTGCCTGTCGGATACGACAAAAGGCAGCCTGAAAAACCAAATTCCGCATTTCAGGCTGCCTTTGCTTGAAAAAACTCATGCAAAAACGCTGCAAACGAATGCCATTTCCGCAAACACGCCGCTTGTGCAAAAGGCTCATCCGCCAAATCGTCCAAACGTTCAACGCCGTCCAGATTGATTTCCGCCACCCAATCTCGGTCAAGATGATAAAGCCACAGCACGCCGAAATCGTCGTCCGACAGGGCAACGCAGCGCGGCGGCAAGCCGTAATGCTCGGTAAAATATTCTGTCATTTCCATGATATTGGGGCGGACAATATCCGTTATTTCCAACAATTCAACCGCTTGATTGGGCGCGGCAAATGCGCCGACATAGTTCAGGTAAAACTGGGCAAAGCAGCTGTTTTCGTTTACGGCGAGCGTGTTCAACAGGGCTTTGACTTCATCGGCATTCTGCCGAAACGGCTCGGGCGCAAGGCTTGCTATTTTGGCTTTAAGGGCGGGAGAGAGCATGGTTGTTCCTTTCAAAAGGCAGCCTGAAAAACCAAAATATCGCATTTCAACCTTGCGCGTTGCGCTGCGGTATACCCCTGAGCTTTGCATAAGTTCGCATAGCTAAATCAAAGATTTAGATGCTTACTTAATACCCAAATCAAAGATTTGGACAAAGGGGCAAGGCTGCCTTTGCCGCATCAACATCCATCAATCATGCGCCAGCGCATCAATCGGGTTGAGCTTGGACGCATTCTTGGCGGGCATATAGCCGAACAGCACGCCAATCGCCGTGGAGCAGACCACCGCGCCGATAATAGACGCAGTGGAAAACGACATGGCAAAATCGGTTACCACGCTGTTAAACAGCGAAGCCAAGCCAAACGAAATCAGCACGCCCATCATGCCGCCAATCAGGCATAGCAAAATCGCTTCAATCAAAAACTGCTGCAAAATATTCACCTGCCGCGCGCCAATCGCCATGCGCACGCCGATTTCTTTGGTGCGCTCGGTAACCGACACCAGCATGATATTCATCACGCCAATGCCGCCCACCACCAGCGAAATCACGGCGATAGACGAAATCAGCAGCGTCATCGTGCCGGTGGTTTTTTCCACCATTTTCTTGATGCTGTCGCTGTTTTCCATAAAGAAATCTTGTGTGCCGTGCCGCGCCATCAGCAGCTCTTTAATGCTTTTTTCCGCCGTTTGCGAGTCCACGTTGTCTTTAATTTTCACCGTGATATTGCTGATGTATTTTTTACCGCTAATTTGGTGCATCAGCGTGGTGTAGGGCGTGTAAATCTGCAAACTGTCGGATTGCGGTTCAAATTGGTTATCGTCTTTTTTCAACACGCCAATCACGGTGAGCGGGCGTTTGCTCAGCAGCACTACCTTGCCCAGCGGGCTTTCGCCATCGGGAAACAATTTTTGCTGCGTGTTCTCATCAATCACCACCACTTGCGCATTGGTGCGCACGTCTTCTGCGTCAAACAATCGCCCTTGCCCCACTTTTTGCCCGCGCACATTGAAATATTGGTCGCCCACGCCTGCCACACTGGCGGTTAAGTCTATGTTTTTATAGGTGAGCGTGCCGCTGCTGTAACTGCCGGGGGTGGTGCTTTCCACATAGCTTAACCCTGCAATCGCTTTGCTGTCGGCAACGGTGAGCGTTTTCACCTTGCCCGAGCGGCGGTCGCCGAATCCTTTGCCGGGGTAGATGCTAATCATGTTGGTGCCCATGGCGCTGATGTCTTTGAGGATTTTTTCCTGCGTGCCGTTGCCCAACGCCACCACCGACACCACGGCGGCAATACCGATGATGATGCCCAACATGGTGAGCAGGGAGCGCATTTTGTGCGCCACAATCGCCTGCACCGACATTTTGCAGGCTTCGTTAAACTGGTCTTTATAAAACGCCAAGCCGCGTTTTTCTTGAATGGCTTGCACGTTGCTGGGGTGGATTTCTTCGCTTTTGCTGCTGTCGGCGATGATTTCGCCATCGCGGATTTCAATCACGCGGTTGGCTTGGGCGGCGATTTTGGGGTCGTGGGTTACCATAATAATGGTGTGCCCGTCGTTGTAGAGCTGGTGGATGATTTCCATCACGTTTTCGCCGCTGTGCGAATCCAGCGCGCCTGTGGGCTCGTCGGCAAAGATGATTTCGCCGCCGTTCATCAGGGCGCGGGCGATGGATACGCGCTGCTGCTGCCCGCCTGAGAGTTCGCTGGGTTTGTTGGCTTCTTTGCCTTGCAGTCCGAGTTTGTTGAGCAGCATATCGGCGCGTTGGCTGCGCTGGGCGTAGCCGATGCCTGCGTACACGGAGGGCAAGGCAACGTTGTCGCGGGCGGTGAGCGAGCTGAGTAGGTTGTAGCGTTGGAAGATGAAGCCGAAGCGTTTGCGGCGCATGGCGGCGAGTTCATCGGCGCTCATTTTGGAGGTTTCGGTGCCCGCGATGCTGTATGTGCCGCTGGTGGGCGTGTCTAGCAAGCCGAGAATGTTCATCAGCGTGGATTTGCCCGAGCCTGATTGCCCGATGATGGCGACAAAATCGCCTTTTTCTATGGTGAGATTGATGTCTTTGAGCACGTGCACACGGTTTTCGCCTGTGCCGAAATAGCGGTTGATGTTTTTGCATTCTATGAGCGACATGGTTTTGCCTTTTATTTGCTTTTTAGGCTGCCTTTGACTTTTCAGGCTGCCTGAATACGAACACGGTGGGAAGTTGAAAACGGGGTTTCAGGCTGCCTTATGCGTTTGCGGCAGCCTGAAAAATAAATTGATGCTGCGGTTTCATCCATTTTTCAAAGCGGAAAAATTCATCGCTGCCGTCAAATGCCGTATCGGTTTGATGCGGGTCGGGGTGTTTGGCGTGGAAGAATTCGACGATTTGGAAGCCGCATTTGTTCACATAAAAATGGATGTTGCGCTTTTCCATATAGGGCGTGTGCGTTTCCCAAACGATGGTTTCGGGGAACATCTGTTCCACCGCCTGCCACACGCGAAAGCCAAGCTGCTGCCCATGCGCAGCGCGGTCAATGTAAAACAAATCCAGCGCGTTGAAGTGATTGGGGCGGATGGACAGCACCACGCCGCCCGATAATTTGCCCGCCACCCACACGCCAAACGCTTGCGCGTGTTCGGCATCCAGCGATTCGGTGATTTCGCGCTCGGAAATCACGAATTCTTTGGGGGCATTGGGCTGATGCTCAAAGGCAGCCTGAAAGATGTGTTGCAGTTGGCGGATGAAGGTGGGGCGGTCGTGGGGGGATAGGGGTTGCAGGGTGAAATTTAGCATGGCGGTTGAATGTGGGATAAGGCAGCCTGAAAACTGTTTTGGCGTTTTCAGGCTGCCTTTACGTTATTCGTTTGCTTGGAATACATGGAAGCCGCGTTGTTCGGCGGCGGCTTGGTCGGCTTGTTGAATGGTGTACACGTTGATGCTGCCCGTTGCGCCGCCGCACACGCTGGGGAAGGCAACGCCGCGCAGTTCATCTTTGCGCGCGGCGAATACTTGGATGCCGCTCAATTCGCGTTGCATGACTTCGGGGCTGATGCCGCCGCCTTGGCATTGAATGGCGTTGTCGCTGCGATAAACTTCTATGCGCGTGGCAGCGCGGGATGGGGCTTTCAGGCTGCCTGAATGGCCGGCGCAGGCGGTGAGCAAGAAGCTGGCGGCAAGAAAAAGGATGGTTTTTTGCATGATGCGCGGGGCAGTTTGTTAAAGGGCGTTATTGTAAATTTTTTTGCGCGGGGGGTTTGTTATGATTGCGTAAAGTTAGCAAAAGGCGCGCGGCGGGGCGTTTCAGGCTGCCTGTTGCAGGAAATATTCGGCAAGGGCGGCATCGTCGGGGCGGGTGAGTTTGATGTTGCGGCTGTCGCCTGTTACCAGCGCAGGCTGCAAGCCAAGTTGTTCTACGGCGGATGCGTCGTCGGTGATTTGGCTTAAATCGCTTTGGCTTAGGGCGCGGTGTAATAAGGCAGCCTGAAAGGCTTGTGGAGTTTGCGCTTGCCAGATGCCTTCGCGCGGGATGGTTTGTGCGCTGTGCGGGCTGCTGCCTTCGGCTTGGCGTTTGAGCGTATCGGCAACGGGGATGGCGAGTAGTGCGCCGTGTTGCTGGGCGTGTGGGTCGTTATCTAGCGCATCCAGCAGGCGGTTGAGCGCGCTTTGCGGCAGACAGCAGCGGGCGGCATCGTGCACCAGCAAGGTGTCGCTAGGCTGGATGAGCTGTTGGTTCAGCAGATGGGCGATGCCGTTGGCGATGCTGTGGGCGCGGGTGTCGCCGCCTTGGGGGTGGACGCTGGCGTTGGGCGGGAGGGTGATGGCTTGGGCGAACCAATGGTCGGCGGGGGCGATGATGACGGCGATGTGGGCGATGCGGGGGTTGGCGGCAAAGCGGTTGAGCGTGTGTTGCAGCATGGGGATGCCGAGCAGCGGGGCGTATTGCTTGGGAGTGGCGGCGCCATAGCGGCTGCCGATGCCTGCGGCGGGGATAAGGGCGATGTGGGGCATGGGAATCTTTCGGGATGGGGTGGAGTTCGCGGTTTTGGCTACGCCGAAACGCGCTGCGCTCGTTTTAACTTCGTTGAAGCCTGCGGCTTTCAGGCTGCCTTAATGCGGACGGCGTTGGGCGTAAACACAGGTGCTGTCATACAACAAAGGCAGCCTGAAAACTGTATTTTTTGTTTTCAGGCTGCCTATTGCTTTGCCAAGCGCTCGCGCTATGCCAGCTTGGCGGCGTATTGTTGCAGCAATTCTTTAAACGCCTCGCCTGTTTCGGGATGTTTTAAACCGTAAGCCAGCGTGGCTTCTAGATAACCGATTTTGCTGCCGCAATCGTAGCGCTGTCCTTCAAACGCGTGGGCGAGCACAGGTTCGTATTCCACCAGCTTGGCGATAGCATCGGTAAGCTGAATTTCGCCGCCTGCGCCGCGCCCAATGGTTTGCAGCAATTGGAAAATGCGCGGGGTTAAAACATAGCGTCCCACCACGGCGAGATTGGATTCGGTGTCTTCGGGCTTGGGTTTTTCTACAATGCTGTGGATGCGTTGGTATTGCTGCCATGCGTTGGTTTCCACCATGCCGTAGGATTGGGTTTGCGAATGGTCAATCGTTTGCACGCCAATTACGCTGCTGCCTGTTTGGTTGTACACATCAATCATCTGCGCAATCGCGCCGCGCGGTGCATCAATCAAATCATCCGCCAAAATCACGGCAAATGGCTCATTGCCCACCGCAGGCAAGGCGCACAACACCGCGTGTCCCAGTCCCAAGGCTTCAGCTTGGCGCGTGTAAAAACAGCTCACGCCTGCGGGCAAAATATTTTGCACTTGGGTGAGCATGGCTTTTTTATCGCGCAATGCCAATTCGTTTTCCAGCTCGTATGCTTTGTCAAAATGGTCTTCAATGCTGCGTTTGCTGCGCCCCGTTACAAAAATAATCTCATCGCAGCCCGCCGCAACCGCTTCTTCCACCGCGTATTGAATCAGCGGCTTATCCACAATCGGCAGCATTTCTTTGGGATTGGCTTTGGTGGCGGGCAAAAAGCGCGTGCCCATGCCCGCCACGGGGAACACCACTTTGCGGATACGCGGGAATTGGTCTGCCATTTTTTCTCCACAATCTTTACACAAAATAACGTTGGCAATTATAACCACGCGCCTGTGTTCTGTCAGGTAAAATAATGTTTGATTTTGATTTCAGGCAGCCTTGCCCCTTTGTCCAAATCTTTGATTTGGGTAACCAAAGGGGTATACCGCAGCGCAACGCGCAAGGTTGAAAAACGCGTTTCAGGCTGCCTTTTTTTGTTTTTGATTGCACACCATGTCTCACACCAAACGCATCGCCACCCGCCCCATCAATCCCCAGCTTCAATCCGCCTTGCAAGCCGCAGGCGCCAACCCGCTCATCGCCCAGCTTTACGCCGCACGCAACGTTGCCGACAGCAGCGAACTCAACGACAGCCTCAAACAGCTTATCCCCTACACCCAGCTTACCAACTGCACCGCCGCCGCCAGCCGCCTTGCCGATGCCATCCAATCGCAGCAAAAAATCCTGATTATTGCCGACTACGATGCCGACGGCGCCACCGCGTGCAGCGTTGCCATGAAAGGGCTGGCGAGCATGGGCGCGGTGGTGGATTTTTTCGTGCCCAACCGCTTTGAACACGGCTACGGCTTAACCCCCGAACTCGCCGACATCGCCCACGCCAAAGGCGCAGATTTAATCGTTACCGTGGACAACGGCATCAGCAGCGCCGAAGGCGTGGCGCGCGCCAAAGCGCTGGGGCTGGACGTGATTGTTACCGATCACCATATCGCTGGCAGCGTGGTGCCCGATTGCATCATCGTGAACCCCAACCAGCGCGGTTGCACCTTCCCCAGCAAAAGCATCGCTGGCGTGGGCGTGATTTTTTATGTGCTGATTGCGCTGCGTGCCGAATTGCGCGCGCGCGGTTATTTTTCAGGCTACCCCAACCGCGCCGAGCCAAAATTGGACGAGCTGCTGGATTTGGTGGCGCTGGGCACGGTTGCTGATGTGGTGCCGCTGGACCACAACAACCGCATTCTCGTGTCGCAAGGCTTAAAACGCATCCGCGCAGGCAAAATGAGCCACGGCATCCGCGCCCTATTCCAAACCGCCCGATGCAGCGCGCAAAAAGCCCAGCCGTTTGACTTTGGCTACAAAATCGCCCCGCGCATCAACGCCGCAGGGCGGCTGGACGATATGTCCATCGGCATCGCCTGCCTGCTTTCAGGCAGCCTGAACGAAGCCGAAAGCATGGCGGGCGAGCTGAACGAACTCAACCAAACGCGCCAAGAAATTGAGCAAGAAATGCTCACCGACATCCTTGCCGATTGCCCCAGCGCCTTGCCCAGCGAACAAACCACGCTGTGCGTGTACCGCGACAGCTTTCATCAAGGCGTAGTCGGCATTGTTGCCAGCCGCTTGAAAGAAAAATTCTACCGCCCCGTGTTTGTGTTCGCGCCCGACGACGATGGCAACTATCGCGGCTCAGGGCGCAGCATTTCGGGCGTGCATCTGCGCGACGTGCTGGATGCCATTTCCAAACGCGCGCCTGAAATCATCATCAAATTTGGTGGACACGCGATGGCGGCAGGGCTCACGCTGCGTTCAGCCAGCCTGAAAACCTTTGGCGAATTGTTTGAAGACATCGTGCGCAGCCAAGTGAACGAAGATACGCTCTCGCAAACCTTCCTCACCGACGGCAGCCTGAAAGCCAGCGACATCACGCTTGCCAACGCCCAGCTCATCAACGCGCAAATTTGGGGACAAGGCTTTCCGCCACCCAGCTTTGCCGACACTTTTCAAGTAATCCGCCAGCAAAGCATGGGCGCGGACAAAAAACACACCAAAGCCTGGCTTGCCAAAGAAGGGCAAGAATTTGAAGCCATGTTTTGGCGCTGCGAAGACATCCTGCCACGCGACATCCGCGTGGTGTATCGCCCCACGGTGAACGAATGGAAAGGCAATACAGAATTGCAGCTTTATGTGGATTATTGGGAAGCGGCATAGGCAGCCTGAAAACGAGCGCGGCGCGTTTCAGCCAAGCTAAGCCATGTTGAATCGTTAATTTTCAGGCTGCCTAAACGCGGGCGCGATGTTTAGGCAGCCTGAAAAGGGTTTGCGCGCGGGGTGCAGGGGCTTGCCCCTGCTCGTGGTAGGCGGCGAAACGCCTGCTCTGGCGAAGGATAAAGAATGTTGAAAAGCAGCCTGAAAACGTGTTGAGCCGTTGGTTTGGGCTTCACTCGTTTTCAGGCTGCCTTTTGCTGCGATGGTGTTGAGCAAATTTGATTTCGCCCTGCTCTATTCTGCCGCTTGGCTGGTATTCATCAGCCGTATGGCTTTCAGGCTGCCGTAATGGCTGAAATATTCTACCAAGCCGATAAACACGCCGTTTTCGTCGTAGGCACGAAGCGGCGTGTTGCTTTTCAGGCTGCCGCTGGGGGTGTGGCTGGCGATTTGCCCGAAGCGCAGTTTGCGGGCGGCTTCGTGGTGGATGTCAATGCGCGGCAGGTGTTGCACAAGGGCATCGCAAGGCAGCAGCAGGGCATCGCGTTCGGCTTCGGCTAGGGCGGCGATGGCGTCTAGTGTGTGGGTTTGGGCGATGTTAAAGCCTGCGGTGGCGGTGCGGCGTAGGGCGATGAGATGGGCGTAGGTGCCAAGCTGTTTGGCGATGTCTTCGGCAAGGGTGCGGATGTAGGTGCCTTTGCTGCATTGCACGGCGATGGTGGCTTGCGGCGGGGCAAATTGTTGGATGTGGATGTGTTGGATGGTGATGTCGCGGGCTTTGCGCTCGATGACGATGCCTTGGCGGGCGTATTCGTACAGCGGTTTGCCGTTGTGTTTGAGCGCGGAAAACATGGGCGGCACTTGACGAATGTTGCCTATGAGCGCGGCGCAGGCAGCCTGAAATTCGCTTGGGCTGATGTCGCTGCGCCCTGTAGCGATGATGTCGCCTTCGGCATCGCCCGTGGTGCTGGCTTCGCCGAGTTTGAGCGTGGCGATGTAGGCTTTGTTGGCATCCAGCAGGTATTGGGCAAATTTGGTGGCTTCGCCAAAGCAGATGGGCAAAACGCCTGTGGCAAGCGGGTCTAGCACGCCTGTGTGCCCTGCTTTTTCGGCGCGATACAGGCGGCGAGCTTGTTGCAAGGCGGTGTTGCTGGATAGATTGAGCGGTTTGTCTAGCAGAAGAACGCCGTTAACGGGGCGTTTGCTGGGTTTGTTTGCGGTCATATTGAGGTGGATAAGGATAAATTGGCAGCCTGAAAATGGGTTTCAGGCTGCCTTGGGTGTGTAAAAGGGTTGAATATGGGCAGGCAGTTTTAGCCGTATGTTTTCACTTTGCCATCCAGCGCAATAACCCATGCTTTGATGTCGCCGCGTTGTTTTACCGCGTTTTGGATAACGCTTTCGCTGCTCACGGCAAAGGCGGTGGACAGCGCATCGGCAAGGGCGGCTTGGTTGGCGCGCACGCTGATGCTTTGATAGCGCGGGCTGCTGCCGCCTGTTTTGGGGTTGAACAGATGAGTGAACTGCCCTGCTTGGTCAAAATGCGTGCCGTAGCCGCCTGATGTGGCAAGGGCTTGGTTGTTTAACGGGATTTGGAACAGCGTGCCTTTTTCGTTTTTGGGGTCGCGCACGCTGGCTTGCTCGGGGTGTTGGTGCTGCAGGTCTAGGTGGCGCAGTTCGCCCAAATCAACGATGGCGTGGGCAAGCCCTGCTTTTTCTAGCAGCTGGGTAACGCGGTCGGTGATGTAGCCTTGGGCGATGCCGTTGAGCGTGATGCCCATTTTGGGCTGGGTGAAGCGAACTTCACTGTTGCTAAATTGAACGTGTTGCAAGCCGATGTGTTTAACCGCAGCGGCGATATGGGGCGGCGGTGTTTTGCTGTTGGGGTGTTTGCTGAACCATTCGGCGTAGAGATTCCACAAGGTTTGCACGGTGGGGTCAAACGCGCCTTGGGTGAGCTGATGCACATAACGGCTTTGGCTCAACACGGCGAGCAAATCGGGGGATGGGTTTTTCAGGCTGCCTGTGCGGTTGAGCTGTTTGATTTGGCTGTCGTCGCGATACAGGCTGAATACTTTTTCTAGGCGGCTCACTTCGTCGATGCTGCGTTTAATCAGGCTTTGGGCAACGGCGGGGTTGGGATGATACAGGCGAAGTTCTGCGCCTGAGCCAAGCGCAACGCCTTGCCATAGGGCGGGCTTGATGGCGCTATCGGCGGCTTGGGCGCGAGAGAGCGGCAGCAATGCGCTGGCGGTGGTGGCAGCGGTGATGCGGATAAAGCGGCGGCGGGTAAGCATGATTGTGTCCTTTGATACAAGTGTTTTTAACGTTAACGGCGTTTTCAGGCTGCCTTTGCTGCTTGGCATAAGGCAGCCTGAAAAGGCTTAATGGTTGGCAGATGCGGCAGGCGGCATGGCGTGGTTATGCACGGGTGCAGATGACGGCGCAACGGACGCGCTGGCAGGATTGCCAGTTTTGGCAGCGGTGCCGAGCACGGGGTTGGCGTAGATAAAGCTGTCTGGCACGTCGTCAAATTTCACGATGCGCCCGCCGTTTTTGCTCACAAATTCTTGCGCTTTTGCCATATCGGAAAACGGGATGGCATCTTGCGTGCCCATGCCGCCGATGTAGTTGCTTTCAATCACATAATTGGCGGTTTTGGCATCTATCCATTTGGCGTTGTTGGTGAAGGGTTTGTGCCATTCGTCGTCGGTGGCGTTGCTCATGTCGGTTACATAAATGGCGGCGATGTCTTTGGGTTCGCCTGGGTGGCGCACGAAGTTAAAAATTTGGGTTACGGTGGAGAACCACAACGCTTCGCCTGGCTTGCTTTCTAGGAAGATTTGCGCTTTGGGCCCGTTGTGTTCGGGCAGATTCATGGTGCAGTAATAGCCTTTGGCATCATCGCTGATGGCTTGGGGCTGCGGTTTGTTTTCGGCGCTGTTGCTGCTTTCGCCGCCGCAAGCGGCTAAGGCGGTGGCGAGCAATAAGGTGGCGAGAAGTTTTTTCATGATGGGATTCCTTGTGTGCAGGATTGGGTTTCAGGCTGCCTGAGTGGCTAGGGGTGTGGTTGCAAGGTGGGATAATCAGCAAGGGGCGTTTTCAGGCTGCCTTTGCAAACTACCTAAGGCAGTCTGAAAACAAGATGGGCAATCGGAACGGGCTATTTAAAATCTTCCCAATCTTCGGGGCGATGCGCCGTGTTCTCATAAATAAAACAAAGATAGGCTATGCACAGCAAATTGATAAAGCTGCCGATGCCGAAAATCCATTCATCCAAAAAGTCTAAAAACGCGATGCGGCTGGAAAAACCAATCAACAGCATATTGCCGATAAC
This sequence comes from uncultured Kingella sp., assembly GCA_963520365.1. Taxonomy (GTDB): domain Bacteria; phylum Pseudomonadota; class Gammaproteobacteria; order Burkholderiales; family Neisseriaceae; genus Kingella_B. The sequence goes on along the minus strand of CAUQQW010000008.1, from coordinate 9,464 downwards.
GACATACCACGCATAACGAGTAACGTGGAAAAAGTAGCGCCAGCGCTCGCCCATTTCTTCGCGCCATTGGCGGTAGCTGGTTTTGATTTGCTGCCACATATTCGCTCCTTTCGGATAAACATTTTCAGGCTGCCTGTGCGCTAAATCTGCCTGCGGCTAAACAGCCATGCTGCCAGCGCAAAAGGCACAACAATCCAGCCAATTTGCGCGGCAACAAGCACGGTTTTGGTTAAACCAATTTGCCCACTCAGCCCCGCCATACCCGAATACATAGCGGTGTTTTCAAAGCCTGTTAGGTTCAGCAGGCGATAGATGTCGGTGGGGTTAAACAACAACACGTTTTCCAACAGCTTGGCGGTAATGCGGTGCTTGCTGTCGGCAACCAAAATGCCCAGCAACGCCATATCAAAAATCACCACAAAAAACAGCCACACGCCAATCGCCAGACCAGCCGCTGTGCCGCGCTCTTTCACTTTGGCGCTGATTAAATAGCCCAGCGACAAAAACGCCGCGCCCAGCAAAATGCTGGCGGCAATCAGCAAGAAAAACGGCTTCCATGCGGCAGCCTGAAAACCGCCAAACTGCCATTGCAAAATCAGCCCCGCCGCGCCATAGCCAATGGTGGTGGCAACCGAAAGCAAAATGGTATGTCCAATAAACTTGCCCACCAAAATCTGCCAGCGCGAGATGGGATAGCTCAGCAACAGCGCCATTGTGCCGCGTTCAATTTCGCCGATGAGCGCGTCATACGACATCAGCATGGCAATCAGCGGCACCAAAAAAATAGACAAGCTAGATAGGCTCACCACGGTTACGGTGAGCGGATCCACTTTCACGCTGCCAGTGGGCGTGCTGCCCATAAAGCCCAGCGCAAGAGCAAGGGCAAACATCAAAATGGTGGCGGCAAGCACCCAGCGGTTGCGGAGATTATCGCGGATTTCTTTTTGAGCGATGATAAGGGTGGGGGACATGAGTTTCCTTTGGGATGGTATGTGCGGTGTGGCAAGGCAGGACGTTTTAGCTTCGCTGAAACTCGCTTTGCTCGTTTTCAGGCTGCCTTTGGCATCTGCCGAGATGGTTTACACGTCTTCGCGTTTTAAAAACTCGGCATACACTTCGTCTAATGTGGGGGTATGGATGTCAATTTCGGCGATGTTATCCAAGCTGCCCAGCTCTTGGATGCGCGCGGCTTTTTCGTTGGCTTGGCATTCGCTGATGTAGTGATTCGGGCTATCGGGCACGCTGTACCAATGCTTTGGCAACACGGTTTCGCGCACCAGTTTCACATTGATGCTCACAGGCAAACCGCTTTGCACTTGCAATTCGCGCATATTGCCATCTGCCAGCTTTCTGCCATTTTTCATCACCACCACGCGATCGGCATGCCCATCCAGCTCAGCAAGGGCGTGGGTACACAGTAGCACTGTCGCGCCTTGCGTTTTCAGCTCGTGCACAATTTGGTAGAACAACTGGCGCGAGGCGGGGTCTAGCCCCGTGGTGGGTTCGTCAAACAACAAAACTTGTGGCGTGCCAAGCAAGGCCTGGGCAAGCGCCAGCCGCTGCCGCATCCCTTTGGAATACGCACCCACGCGCTTATGCGCCGATTGGGCAATGCCCACGCGTTCCAGCAAGGCATGATTGCCTTTGGTGTCCACGCCTTTGAGCTTGGCGTAAAAATCCATGGTTTCTTTGCCTGTTAAACTCGGATGCAGGGCAACGATTTCGGGCAAATAGCCGATTTTGCGGCGAATTTCGGTGGCGCGGCTGCCCGATACGTTTTCGCCAAATAGGGTTACGCTGCCTTGGGTGGGGTGGATTAAGCCGAGTATCAGCTTCATCATGGTGGATTTGCCCGCGCCATTATGCCCCGCCAAGCCAACGCATTCGCCTGCTTCTAAGGTTAAATCAACTTCGTTTACGGCTTTTTGCGTGCCGTATTGTTTGGTTACTTTGGATAGAACGAGATGTGTGGTCATGTTTTGCTCATGTGATAAAGGGTTTTCAGGCTGCCTAAATGGGCTGGGCAATGCTTTATGCGGTTTGCTGTTTTCAGGCTGCCTTTGTTGTATGTGTGTATTTTAAGGCAGCCTGAAAACCATCAGGCGGTGCCTTTTTCTTTTGCCCGTATTTCGCGCAAACGCAGCAAGGCAGGCGTCTCGGGCATCACCATCAAGGGACGGCTATCGGTCATGCCGCCAGGCAAGATGGCAGGAAATTCTTGTTGCGCCCATTTTACAATGCTCACCGCGGGGCTATTCATCAGCAAGCGGGCGGATGGCGCGCGCCATAGGATTTGGTCGGTGATGTTGTTGGGCTTGTATGCCGTGTCGGCGATGCCGTCGCCATCTAGGTCAAACGCGCTGTTGTCGCTCCAATAATTGCCCTTGCCGCCGTCTGCCCAATCCATAAAGCGCGTGCCAACATATTTAATCTGGATGTGGTTGTTCACAAAGGCATTTTCGCGGATGGTGTTGCCTTCTGCCGCGCCTGAAAAATGGATGCCCATTTCGCAGCCTTCAAAATGGTTGCGGGTGAATTGGTTGTTGTTGGCGTTGTAGAGATACACGCATTTGGGCGATTTTTCCACCGCATTGCCAACGATAACGGATTCGTTGGCGTAGTTCAGCATAATGCCTTGGTCTATATTGTTGTAGGAAACGTTGTCGCGCAGCTTGATGTTGGTGGAAAACATGATGGCAAAGCCAATTTTGCTGTTGGACACGATATTGCCTTCAATTTGGCTGTCGTTGGTGTACATATAATGCACGCCGTAGCGCAAATCGTGGAAATGATTGTGGCTAAACGTGTTGAAATTGCTGGCGTTGGAAAAAATGCCGTCGCGTCCGTGCGAGATGTCGTTATACACCACTTTGGAATTGGGCGCGTTCCACACGGTTACGCCGTTGCCGCGCTCGTTTTCGCGCAATTCTTGGTTGCCGATGATGGTGTTGCGCTCCACCACCGCATTGGGCGCGCCCCAAAGATACACGCCCACCGAGTTATCCAAAATATTGTTTTCAACGATGTGCGCGCTATCGGCAGCTTTGTCTAAAAAAATACCCGCGTCCATATTGGGCAGGCTGATGCCTGATTTGGTTACGGTGATGTGTTTGATGGTTACATTGGGCGCCATCACGCTGATGGTGCGCCCCGTGCGATCGCCTTGAATAATGGCATCGCGCTTGTCGCTGCCTTCTAGCGTGAGCGGCTTGTTGATGATGATTTTGCCCGTGTATGTGCCCGCGGCAAGGCGCAACGTGTCGCCATCTTGAGCTTGGTCTATCGCGGCTTGCAAATCTGCGCCCGCGCCAATTTGGATAACCGCAGCTTGGCTGGATGCCGCCCAAAGCGACAGGGATAAGGCGATGGCAGTGGCAATGTGTGTTGATTTCATTTGTGTGCGTTTTCAGGCTGCCTGAAACCATGTTGGCGATGAAGTATATTGAACAATTTGCTTCCCTACTTGGGAAAATAGCTCATTCGGCTATCAAATCAGATAACCGAATGAGCCAGAATCACATTACGCGATTATTTTGCAGCAGATGCGGCAGATGCTTCGGCAGGTTTAGAAGCATCAGCAGGTTTAGCTGCTGGGGCAGAAGCAGCTGCGGCAGGTGCGCCTTCTGGGTGGAAGATGTTTACAGGTGTGCTGTTTTTGCTCAGCCCTTCTTCGCCCAAGAACGCTTCGCCTTTTTTGTGCACAATCATGCGGCCAGACATTTCCATGTGCAAAGCGTGGCAGAACCATTGGCAGTAGTACCAGTAAACGCCCACGCGGTTTGCAGTGAAGGTAACGGAAGCCGTAGCTTGCGCGCTAATTTCAATCGCAATACCGTGTTCTTCCAGCGTGAAGCCGTGAGTCAAGTCTTCAATCGTTTCCATGTTGGTTACATACACGGTAACTTCGTCGCCTTCATACACTTCAAACGCAGGAATACTGAACGCAGGCGCAATCGCAGTCATATACACGCGAACTTTGTTGCCTTCACGGATAACATTTTTGGCTTTTTCCAATTCCACGCCATCTTTTTTGGCTTGCTCAACCGCGTCTTCCCACATCCAAGGGTCTTTGCGATCCCAAGTTTTGTTGGGGTTGAGTTTGCTGGCCGCCACCAACATCAAATCGTGTGGCTCGGCGAAGGTGGGGTTGTCGTGTACCAATTTCATTTCATCGCCAGAGATGTCAATCAACTGGTCGCATTCGGCTTTCAATGGTCCAACGTTCAAGAAACGGTCTTTGGAGAATTTGTTTAAAGACACCAGCCATTTACCATCGGCTTCTTTGGTTTCGCCCATAGTGGTGTGGTTATGACCAGGTTGGTAGTGAACATCAATTTTTTGCACGATGTAGTCGTCTTTTTCGCTTTTTTCTGCGTAAGCCGCAATCGCTTTATCAATGTTCCATTTCACCATTTGGCTGTCAATAAACAAGGTGGTGTAGGCATTGCCACGACCGTCAAACGCAGTATGGAGTGGGCCCAGACCCAGTTTAGGCTCGGCAACCACCACATCGCGCTCTTTGATTTTGCCTGCGAACAAATCATCCAATTTGCGCACATCCAACACGGTTACGGTTGGCGACAATTTGCCGTTGAGCATGATGTAGTTGCCATCGGGCGATGCGTTACAGCCGTGTGGCGAGTTGGGCACAGGGATATAGCGGGTGTATTTGCTTTTCGCTTGGAAGCGACCATCTAGTACTTTTACGCCGTTGATTTCTTTGAAATCGCCCGCTTCAATGCCTGCTTCAATCGCTTTCAAGTCAAACACTACGCACCAGTCTTGCTCGTTCGCAGATGCTTCGGTTACGGTGCCGCCTTTTTCAGAGTTATAGCAAGTAGCAAAAGAGTATTTGCCTTGGTAGTCGGCATCACCGTTATCCAAGTTACCATCCACCATCACTTGCCATGCGATTTCCATGGTTTCGCCGTTTAATGCGGTGTAGATTGCCCAGTAGTTTTTAGCGGGGTCGTCTAACATAGTGCCGTTGTTGGGCACGGGCACGATGTGTTCGCCGTTGGCAAAAACGTAGCCTGTTTTGGGGTAACGTTGTGGGCGCAAGCCGTGGATGCCTGATGCGTTGGGGATTTCGGTGATTTTGTCGGTTTTCATCACATCGCAACGGATGCGGCAAACGCGGTTGTTGGCTTTATCGTTGGCATACACATAGCGACCGTCATAAGTGCCGTCGGTGAACGACATGTGCGGGTGGTGCAAGTCGCCATTGGGGTAGCAAGGCATATTGGATTTTTTCAAAAATTCGCGTGTGCCTTCGGTTAAGCCTGCGTTCAAAATTTTGCGGCTTTCGTTGGTGCGCCCCCAGCCTGTTGCGCTGTCCATGTTGAACACGGGTACGCGAATCAATTCGCGCATAGATGGCACGCCGATAATGCGCATTTCGCCTGATTGACCACCTGATAGGAAACCGTAGTATTGGTCTAGCTCGCCCGGACCAACGTGGTAGTTCAAACCGCCTTCGGCAGAAGTGCTTGCAGTGGCAACGGATGCAGCAGGAGCAGCATTAGAAGCGCCTGCGTGTGCAGCGGAAGCGGTTGTGTTGCCACCATTTTGTGCGCCACCAGAGCAAGCTGCCAAGCCCATCAAGCCAACGCCTGATGCAGCAGCAGTACCTAAGAATTTACGACGACTGAGTTTATTGTCTGACATAGTTATAACTCCTAAAAGAGTGTTGGGTTAAATAGAAACAGGAGAGAGATGCCTGTTGTAGGTTTTCAGGCTGCCTATTTTGGGTTGGGTCTGTGTAGCAAAGGCAGCCTGAAAAACCTAATCCGCTTTTTTCGGATTCTTCACAAATTGCACAACCTGCTCTTGCGGTTCGCCTGGAGCTTGCTGCGCCGCCAATTCCGCTTTGGCAGCGGCTTGTTTGGCTTTTTTCTTGTTGGTTGCCACCACTTGCGGGCAGCGTGTTTGGTGGTTATACATCACTTGGCAATGCAAGCATTGAATGCACTCGTTGGGGTTGATGTCGCCTTCGGGCGCAATCGCTTGCACAGGGCATTCATGATTACAAATTTGGCAGGGGTTGCCACACATGGGATAACGGCGCAACCAGTCAAAAATACGCAATTTGGCAGGAATCGCCATCGCCGCGCCCAATGGGCAAAGATAGCGACAGAAAAAGCGCTCAATAAACAAGCTGCCGATAACCAACGCCACCGCGAAAATCACAAAATACCACTCGCGCACAAAGTGCAAAATGATGGCCGTTTTAAAAGGTTCTACTTCTGCAAACTTCTCAGCTGTACCTAAGTCGTATAACGATATACCAAAAAGTACCATAAAGATAACATATTTTAACGCTGTTAGGCGGGTATGAACGCCAAAAGGCACTAAATATTGTTTGATGCCAAACTTCTTGCCAATCGCGCAGGCGATTTCTTGCAACGCGCCAAACGGGCAGAGCCAGCCGCAAAATGCGCCGCGCCCCCATAGCAGCATACCGATAGCCGTTGCGCTCCACAGCGTAAAAATAAACGGATCCATCAAGAAATAATCCCAGCTAAATCCTGTGATTAAGGATGATGTAAATGTCATCACGTTTACAACAGATAGCTGCGCGTGCAAATACCAGCCGACATACACCAGCGTTACCGTTAAATACGCCAAACGGAAGCGGTTAAAGAATTTTTCGTGTTTAACCAAAGTATCTTGGAAAAAGAATACCGCGCTCAAAATCAGCAGCATCACGGAAATAGCGGCAACGTGGAAGCGTTTTTCCCACCACAGGCGTTTCCAAATCATGCGCTGCGGATTGTCTTCTTCGCTGGCTTCGGCGGTGGCAACATCGCCCGCAGGCGCGCTGGCGTTGGCAGCAACGGCGTTGCCCGCAGGCGCAGAAGCAGCCTGAACGGGCGCAGGCGCATCAATCACCACAGGCTCGCCGTTGGGGTCGTCCACGGTAAATTCTTTGGGCAGCAGGTAGTTCAAATCAACGGTTACAAACGCTTTGTTTTGCACGCTGATTTCGCGCTGCACCACCAATTGCAAATGCCACGGCTCGGCTGCATCTAATTTTTCGTTTTCAGGAATCACAAACAGCGACACTTCTTTAAACTCGGGCGCGCCTGCGGCTTCCAGTTTCAGCAAGCGGGTGTGTTGCGCGTCGGTAAAACGGAAACCGCTGTCGTTTTGCACCAGCTCAATGCGGTCAAAAATACCGCCACGCACATAGCCCGAGCCTTTCCATGAATACACGCCTTCGCCTGCCACGATAATTGCGGCTTGGTCGGGTTTCAGGCTGCCTTTAAGCCGCTCGTAGCCTTGTTCGCCTAACAGGCTTTTGCCGATGGAGGGCTGCGAAACCACGGCGGTGTATAGGTTGATAAAGGTGTCTTCGGGGTTGCCAGGTTCAGGTTTTTCGGCGGCGACGGGGTTGTTTTGTTCCAGCATTTTGTTGGCTTCGCCGATGCTGATGTGCAGCTTGGCAACCGCACCTTGGTCTAATAATTGTTGCCACGACAAGATGTCTTGTTTGTCCATATTGGGCAAACGATGCGGACGGGTTTGCACGGCGGTGTTGGCGGCGGCGGGGGCTTTGCCGCTTTGTTTGGCCAACTCGGCGGTGATAATCCGCGCGGAACGCACAATGCTGTCGCCAATCACCACCACGGTAACAGTTGCGCCCGTTACGATGGGCGATGGCGTTGCGCCTGCTTGCGGCGGATTTTTGGTGGGATTCATGCCGATGTAGCCGTCAATAAAGGCATCCACTTTGGAGCGCGGAATGCCAATCAGCAAAATCGGCTCGTGGTGTTCCAACATTTTCGCGCCTTTAATCGTGCCTTCGTTATCCAGCGCAACAATGGTGTCAATCGGTTTGCTGGAATAGCCGCGCGTGCTCACGACATCGGTGGTGATGTAAACCACGCCGACTTCTTTGTCGCCCTCATACACTTTCGCTGTCATTGGCTTGCCCTCGGGCGCGCCAAAACGCGTAGCGTTGGGGAATACGTCGGAGGGTTTAACTTTGTTGATTAAATCGGGCAACCGCTCGGCTTGTGCGGGCGCAATAAACGCCAGCAGCGCGCATAGAGCGAGCAGTAAGAAGATGATTTTTTGAGAAAAATGGTGTGTGGCGGAGACCATTGGGCGAGACATTTTGATTGTCCTATTTGATTGTGGTTTATAGTGTTTATAAATATTCACATTTTAGAAGCCTTTAACGCCTTTTCGTTTGACATAGGTCAAATGAACAAATCTTTATAAACGTTATGGATTAGTTTTTTTATGTTAAGAATAGGTAAAGACGGTTAGACTGTTTGTGGTTTTTTGTAGTTTACGGGTTTATAGGCAGCCTGAAAATGGGTTGCGGCGAAAATTTGCTGCCATTGCGTGCCATTTTCAGGCTGCCTTTGGCGCATTGATTGCCCGCGAACCCTAGAAAAAACGCATAGATTTGTTATACTTGCCCGCTTTTTAACGCCCGCCCTGCTCTACTATGCCGCACTCTAAACGCGCTCAACGGCGCATCATCAATCATCATCCTTTTTGGCAAGCCGATAAGCCTTATTTGCACGACCACACCATCACCGACGCGCGTTTTCGCCGTTTGGGCTACATGATGGCGTTTTCGGCGGGCGCGATTAACGCGGGCGGCTTTTTTGCGGTGGCAAGCTACACTTCGCACGTTACGGGCTCGCTATCACGCGTGGCGGATAGCATTGTGTTGCACGAATGGCATACGGCTTTGGCGGCGCTGATGGGCGCGCTGTGTTTTTTGTGCGGCAGCATCACGGCAAATTTAACGATTCTTTGGGGCAAACGGCATCGTTTTCGCAGTTGTTATGGTTTGCCGTTGTGGATTGAAGCGGTTTTGCTGTTGCTGTTTGCGGTGTTTGGTTTTGCATTATCTAGCGTGGGCGCGGCGATGTTGCCGCCAACGTTTTTGCTGCTTTGCTACATTATGGGGATTCACAACGCGGTGATGAGCCTGCTTTCAGGCAGCCTGATTCGGGCAACGCACATGACAGGCTCAACAACGGATTTGGGCATTGAGATTGCCAAGGCGTTGTATTACAGCAAGGAAAGCCATCCGAAATTGCCTGATGTGAAAGTGAACCGTCCGAAAATGTATTTGCTGGTGGGGATGATTAGCTGCTTTATCATCGGCGGCGTGATTGGCGCGTATGGCTATCGCACGGTGGGCTATTACTTCACGCTGCCCGTTGCGCTGCTGCTGTTTTTGCTGGGTGCAGGCTCGGTGGGCTACGATGTGAAGATTCGGACGAAGTTGTGGCTGATTCGCAAGATTCAGCAGCGAGAGCGCCAGCGGCGCTTGGCAGAGCGGCAAAAAGCAAAAGATGATGTGGGTGCGGATAGTTAGGCAATCTAGGGCAGCCTGAAAATGGCGAGAAGCGTTTTGGCTTCGCAAAATCCATTTTCAGGCTGCCTGAGACCTTTGCAAAAAAGCCTTTCCTCCAACAGCAGAAACCCAAACACAGGTT
>CAUQQW010000007.1:0-33037 GCA_963520365.1 uncultured Kingella sp. | reverse complement strand
CGTCTTTAAACTGGTTCATACCGGCGTTGGTAAACAGCAGCGTCGGGTCGTCGTGGGGGACAAGGCTGGATGAGCGGACGATTTGGTGTCCTTTGGATTGGAAAAATTGCAGGAATTTGGCGCGGAGGTCTTTGGTTTTCATGGTGGTGGTTCTCTAATGATTAAAAATGGTTTTCAGGCTGCCTTTTACGGTGTTTCAGGCAGCCTGAAAGCGTGTGATTTTACTGCAAAAGCTGCGCGGTTGCTATGATTGCGCGGCGGGCAATAGCATATCAATATGCGGAATATTGTCTTCCAAATAGGGCTCGGATTGGGCGGCAAAACCGAACGATGCGTAGAAATTTTGCAGATAGGTTTGCGCTTGGGCGTAAACGCTGGCTTGCGGAAAATGGGCGCGGGCGTAATCCAGCGCAAAGGCAACCAGCTTGCGCCCCCATTTTTCGGCGCGGTATTCTGGCAGCACCAACACGCGCCCCAAATGCACGCTGTCGCCATGCGGAATCAGGCGGCAATAGGCGATGATTTTGCCACGTTGCTCGGCGAATATGTGCAGCGCGGTTAAATCCTGCGCGTCCACTTCTTGATAGGGGCAGGTTTGTTCTACTACGAAAACGGCGACACGGGCGGTGTAGATGGCGTGTAGCTCGGCGGTGGTTAATTCGGCAAAGGGTTTGACGGAAAATGGCATGTTGGGCTTCGGGTTTGCGCGATGGAAATAGGGCATAGGCAGCCTGAAAGTGGTTTTCAGGCTGCCTATGTTGCGAAACAAAAGATAAGGCAGCCTGAAAATGGGTTTTGGCTTTCAGGCTGCCTAAATAGGCTGTTTATTTGGCTTTGGCAACTTTGTTGGCAAAACGTGCGCCGAGACTGCGAACAGGTTTGGCAGCGGCTGGGGCTTTCATGCCGCGCTCATCGCGCACTTTTTGCACCAATTCGTCGATGACTTTCATGCCCGCGTCAAAGCCTATTTGCTGGAAGTTCACTTTGTATTTACCGCCAACGATAACGGTGGGCGTGCCCGTGATTTCGTATTGGTCGGTCCATGTTTTCATTTGTTCTGCCATGTTTTTATTGCTGAACGAATCGTAGGCAGCCAATACTTTTTTGCCGTCAAACGCGGATTGGGCGGGCAGCCATTCGCGCAACACGGCATCTTTGCCCAAATCAATGCGTTGCGAGGCAAAGGCTTCAAAAATCACGGGGTCGGCTTGGTCGCGCAAACCTGCTTGTTTCACCGCTGCGGCAAGGCGAGCAAAGCCGAAGTCGCGGCTGTCGTCCCATACGATGTGTTCGGTGCGCAACACGGTGTCTTTTTTGAACGTTTTGGCGTGTTTCAAAATGATGGGTTCCAAGTCTTTGCAATGCGGACACCAGTAAGCAAAGAATTCGGTTACTTCAATTTTGTCTTTTTGCAATGGGGCAACTTCGGTTTTCACCACTTCGTAGTCCACGCCTTCGGTGGCGGCGGAAGCAGGTAGGGCGGTTGCCAAGGCTAAAAAGGCGGCAAATGCGGTGGTTTTTAAGGTTGTTTTCATGGTTTTTCCTTAGGTTGAGATTATTGTTTGCGAGGGATGCTGTTTACGCCGTTTTGCTGCAAGGTTTCGCGCACTTGGTTGGCGCGTTGGCCGTCCATGCTGCGCGTTTGCACGCGATAGATTGTTTTGCCGTTGCTTTCCACTTGCACGATTTGGGTGGTTACGCCCATCAGCGCGAGTTTGGCGCGTTGTGCTTCGGCGGCTTGGCGATTGGCGTATGCGCCTGCTTGCACGGTGGTTTTGCCTGTTTTGCTGTCTGCTGCTTTGTTGGCGGATTTTTCGGCTTGGGACTCTTTGGTTTTTTCAGGCTGCCGATTTTCGCTTGCTTTGTTGTCGCCCGTTTTGGCTTTGGCATCTTCGGCGGCGCGTTGTTTGGCGCGTTTAGCTTGCGCTTCTTGGCGGGCGACTTCGCGCGCTTTTTCTATGCTGCCGCTGTTGAGGATTTGCTCGGCGGTGGGCTTGGCGTTGCGGTCGGCGATGTCTTCTTGCTGGCGACGGCGTTTTTCGGCTTCGCTGAGTTTGGATTTTTCAGGCTGCCTATTTTCGTTTGCTTTGTTGTCGGCAGGTTTTTGCGGTTTGCTTTCGCGCGGGGTTTCTTTTTCTGTGTCGGTGCTATCGCCTAATACGGGGTCGTCCATTATGTCGGGTTGGCGGCGCGTGGGCTCGGGTTTTTTGGGTTTTTCTTTGCTGATGATGGGTTCTTCATCGGGGGGCAGCAAATCGGTTTCTTCGCGTTTTTTAGGCGGACGAACACGCGGGGTGGAGGCGACAATGGATTCGTCGTCTTCTATGTTGGATGTGGTGGTGCGTGTGTTTGGGGTGGGCTTGGCGGCGCTGGCGGGCACATTGCTGGGCAGCAGCACTTCGGTTTGGTCGTTTTGTGTGGCGGGTTGTTGCTTGTTGGCGTTGGGGTTTTTGAAGTCGCGCTCTTTGTTGCTGTTTAAGGTGAACAATACGGCTGCAATGGCAATCAACGCGGCGATTGAGCCTGCCAAAAAGCTAAATAAACCTTTGCCTTGTTGGTGTTTTGCGTGCATAAAAGTTTTGGTTTGCATGATGTGTTTTCAGACTGCCTAATGGAAAAAACAGCTCCGCATTGTAGCAAAATTTGTTTTGCTTAGTGGTTATTTTTGCACGGCATTCCGCGTGGTTGCGCGTTAAATGGTGTGTGTTTGGGTTAAGCAGCCTGAAAACATTTGGCGCAGAAATTTTCGCCAGCCGTGCGAGCAAATGGCTTAAAATCTGCCGTTTAACATTTTCTTTACAGACCTGATTCTATGACTTTTTCTGTGGTAAACAGCCGCGCGCTAAGCGGCATGGATGCGCCGTTGGTGGAGGTAGAAACGCACCTTGCCAACGGTTTGCCGCAATTTAATATTGTGGGGCTGCCCGATACTGAGGTGAAAGAAAGCCGCGACCGTGTGCGGGCGGCGATTTTGCAAAGCGGCTTTGCGTTTCCCGCGCAAAAAATCACGGTAAACCTTGCGCCTGCCGATTTGCCCAAAGAGTCGGGGCGGTTTGATTTGCCGATTGCGATTGGCATTTTGGCGGCGAGCGGGCAAGTGAACCCTGATGATTTGGCGCGCTACGAGTTTGCAGGGGAATTGGCGCTTTCAGGCTGCCTACGACCGATTCGTGGGGCGCTGGCGATGGCGTGGCAAGGGCAGCAGGCGGGGCGCGTGTTTATTTTGCCTGAAGCCAATGCAGAGCAGGTTGCCATGATGCCGAATATTGAAGTTTACGGCGCAGGCAGCCTGAACGCGGTGGCGGCGCATTTGAATCGGATGGAACCGCTGGCGCGGGCGCAAAGCCCAATCAGGCAGCCTGAAAACCGCAGCACGCTGGATTTGCAGGATGTGAAAGGGCAGCACACGGCACGGCTGGCGTTGGAAATTGCTGCGGCGGGCGGGCATAGTTTGCTGATGGTAGGCCCACCCGGCACAGGCAAATCTATGCTGGCACAGCGGTTGCCCAGCATTTTGCCACCGCTAACTGCGGATGAGCAGATTGAAGTGTGGGCGTTGCGTTCGCTGCTGCCGCAACACGCGCACAATTTTAGCCGCGAGCGCCCGATGCGGATGGTGCATAACTCTGCCAGCTCCGCCGCGCTGGTGGGCGGTGGTTCAGACCCGCGCCCAGGGGAAATATCGCTGGCAACGCATGGCGTGTTGTTTTTGGATGAACTGCCTGAGTTTGATCGCAAGGTGTTGGAAATGCTGCGCGATCCGTTGGAAAGCGGGCAAATCCACATTTCCCGCGCCACGCGCCAAGTTACTTATCCTGCGAAATTTCAATTGGTTGCCGCCATGAACCCTTGCCCCTGCGGCTATTTGGGGCATCCCACCAAGCCTTGCCGCTGCACGCCCGATGCAGTGAAACGCTATCGCGACAAGATTTCAGGACCGCTGCTGGACCGCATCGATTTGACCATTGAAGTGCCCGTGCTGCCTGCGGCGGATTTGACCAGCAACCAAGCGGGCGAAAGCAGCGCGAGCGTGCGCCAGCGGGTGATACGCGCGCGCGAAATCCAATATCAGCGGCAAGGCAAAATCAACGCCAAATTGCTGCCCAACGAATTGGACACGCTGGCGCAGATTGACGATGAAGCCAAGCAAGCGCTGGCGCAGATGCTGGAAAAATTGTCGCTATCGGCGCGTAGTTTTCATCGCATTTTGCGCGTGTCGCGCACGCTGGCGGATTTGGCGGGCGATGATGGGGTAACGCGCGGGCATGTTTTAAAGGCGATTGGCTTTCGGAGAGCGATTTAGGGCAGCCTGAAAAAGGGGGAGAGAGTAGGGCGGGGGAGTAGGTTAAACAGCCCCTATCCTGAAACCTTTGCAAAATCTGTAACCGATGGAGCGTCGGCGGCTCGCCGACATCTTGGCAAACCAGTCATGCGATGTTTAATAAGCAGTTTGGCGACGAGCCGTCGCCACTCCATTATTAGGTTTCAGGCTGCCTTAATCATTGCTTGAATGGCGGGGCTACACGGGGTGCAGGGGGCTTGCCCCTGCTCGTGGTAGGCGGCGAAACGCCTGCTCTGGCAAAAAATAGGCAATGGGCAGCCTGAAAGGGATAGATGGATCTAGCTTCGCAACTCCGCTTCGCTCCGCAGGCAGCCTATATTAAAAAGGCAGCCTGAAAAGCAAAATGGAGCGGCGGCGGCTCGCCGCCAAATAGTGTGTTCAACAGGAGTTCGTTGGTTGGGAAAGTGTCGGCGAACCGCTGCGCCATCGGTTGCAGGTTTTGCAAAGGTTGCAGCCTGAAAATGGTACTTTGCATGGATTGAAACGCTGGGCAAAAATGCCTGAATGTCAACGCGGGATAACACGCTTGACAACAAAATCGCCTGATAACAAACACACCAAAAGGCAGCCTGAAAAGCATTTCGCCACGCTTTCAGGCTGCCTTTATATCGCCCACCGCAACAGGCTATTTCAACCGCGCCAACTGTTCCGCCGCTTCCATCGCGTAATAGGTCAAAATCCCATCCGCGCCTGCGCGTTTAAATGCGAGCAGGCTTTCCAAAATCACTTTGTCGCCGTCCAAAAAGCCGTTGTCTATCGCCGATTGCAGCATGGCGTATTCGCCCGACACTTGGTAGGCAAAAGTGGGCACGCCAAATTCGTCCTTCACGCGGCGCACCACATCCAAATACGGCAAACCCGGTTTCACCATTACCATATCCGCGCCTTCCATAATATCCAACGCCACTTCGTGCAAGGCTTCGTTGCTGTTGGCGGGGTCTTGCTGATACTGCTCTTTGGACGATTTGCCCAAGTTGTCCGCGCTGCCCACCGCGTCGCGGAACGGGCCGTAGAAGGCGGAAGCATATTTGGCGGAATACGCCATGATGCGCGTGTGGATGTGTCCTGCGTTTTCCAGCGCAACGCGGATGGCGGCGATGCGTCCGTCCATCATGTCGGATGGGGCGACCACTTGCGCGCCTGCTTCGGCGTGGCTTAATGCTTGTTTAACCAGCACTTCTATCGTTTCATCGTTGAGCACATAGCCTGTGGCATCGGTTAAGCCGTCTTGCCCGCTGAGTGTGTAGGGGTCTAGCGCGACATCGGTCATGATGCCCAGCTCGGGAAATTCGCGGCGCAGGGTGCGGACGGCGGTTTGCACCAAGCCTGCGGGGTTGTAGGCTTCGCGGGCATCGGCGGTTTTGTTTTGCGTAACCACGGGAAACAGCGCGAGCATGGGAATGCCCAGCTGGCAAGCGCGTTCGGCGGTTTTGAGCAATAAATCAATGCTTTGGCGTTTGATTTTGGGCATGGATGCGATGGCTTCTTCGCGGTTTTGCCCTTCTAGCACAAACACGGGGTAAATCAAATCATCGGGCGTGAGCGTGTGCTCGCGCATCAGGCGGCGGCTGAAATCGTCGCGGCGCATACGGCGCATACGGCTGATGGGGGCTTGGCGTGGGGGGAAGTTCATTTTTTCGTTTCCTTTGTTGATTGGATTAAGGGGCGTTTTCAACCTTGCGCGTTGCGCTTCGGTATAACCATTTGTATCCAAATCAAAGATTTGGACAAATGGATAAGGCTGCCTAACGCGATTGTGCAGCCTGAAAATCGGGTAGCGTTGCCCAAATATTGCCGCATTCGCCGCAGCCGTAAAAATCTTCTGTGTCGTTAAACACATGGCACACAATGCCACCGCAATCGGGTGTGGGGCAGAGCTGGCGAAAGCCATCATCGGGCGAGGCGGTGAGATTGGGGTTTTCTGTGTAGCCTGTGTTCTGCTGGCAATGTGGGCATCCAATCATCACCAGTTGCAGGCCTGTGGATTGCATTCGGGCAACGAAGTCTTGCGCTTCGGCGGAAAGGGTAAAGGTGGTGTGGCAATGGGTGCAGGTGGTGTGCATGGGCAGCCTGAAATCTAAAATGGAGCGGCGACGGCTCATCGCCAAATGGTGTATTCAAAAGAACTGGATGATTTGCCAAGATGTCGGCGAGCCGCTGACGCTCCATCGGTTGCGGGTTTGGCAAAGGTTTCAGGCTGCCTTATACGGCTTTAATCAAAAGCAGCCTGAAATCTGTTTTCAGGCTGCCTATCAGCGGTTCATTATTTTTTGGCGGCTTCAATTTGAATATCAATGCGCACATTTTTCGCCATGCCTTCTTTCACCAAATAATTCATGCCCCATTTGGTGCGGTCAATGGTGGTGGAAAAATCGCCGCCGCACACTTCGGTTTTCAGCATCGGGTTTTGGTAGCAGTTGAACTTGCTGGCGGTCAATTTAACAGGTTGGGTTTTGCCCAGCAGCGTTAATTTGCCGTCCACCGAAACCAATTTTTTGCCGTTGAAATTGAACTTGGTGGACACAAAGCGCATTTCGGGGAATTTCTCGGCGTTGAGTAAATCGGCAGATTGCAAGTGGTGGGTAAAATCTTGCGAACCTGTTTGCAAGTTTGCCAACGGCAAGGCGATGTCAATGCTGCCTGTGCGTTTTGCCAAGTCAAATTGCATATTGCCTTTTAAGCCATAGATGCCGCCCACGTTGCTGGATGTGCCAAAGTGGTCAATGCTAAAACGCGCGTTGGTGTGGAAGGCATCTACTTCATAATTTGCCGCGTTTGCTGCGCCCGCTGCCAAAAGAGCAGCGATAAAAAGTGCTTGTTTCGTGATGTTTTCCTAAACGGTTATGAGTAAACCAAAACGGCATCTTAACACAAAATAACGATTTGGCTGTTTCCCAACGCGAAAATCCGTTTTACGCGAGATTAAACAATCACGCTCCAAACAATCGCCCGCCGCGCGGATATTCGCGCCAATCCGCCGATTGCGCTTGCAACGCCGTTTGCAACGATTGCGCCGCTATTTCGGGTTTCAGGCTGCCGCAAAGAAAAATATCCACCGCCGCAAAATGATGCTCCGCCCAAGTGTGAATCGTGATGTGTGATTCCGCCAGCAGCAACACGCCTGTTACGCCGCCGCCCGCGCCAAAGGTGTGAAAATGCGCCGATAAGATGGTTGCGCCCGCCTGCGTTGCCGCCTGTCGCATCGCGCGTTCCAACGCCGCCGCATCGCGCAGCAAAGCCGCAGGGCAGCCATACAAATCCAGCAAACCATGCGCGCTGGGGCGATAGTCGCTCATTTATGCCCACCCGAATAGCCGCCGCTGTACCCCGAGCCGCTGGGGATATAAGCGCGGCTGCCCGTGCGCGTACTGCTCCCTGAGCCATCGCTGTTCACAATCGCATAATTGCTAAACGTGCCAAAGCCAATCGCCAACAGCGCAACCAATAAATAAGTATTCCGATTCATGGCGACTCCTTCGCTGCCAAATCCTGCTGACGCGCCGCCTGCCGCAATTCCAACTGCCGCGCGTGAAATTCGCCCATGCTTTCCAAGCCACGCAAATGCCGCGATAATTCCGTGAGCGCGCGCTCGTAAACATAACGTTTAAATTCAATCACTTCATCAATCACCGCCCAATATTCGTGCCAACGCCAGCCATCAAATTCAGGCTGCTGCGTGGCACGCAAATGCAAATCGCTATCCTGCCCCACAAAGCGCAGCAAAAACCAAATCTGCTTCTGCCCGCGATACGAACCACGCCACTCGCGCCGCACCCAATTATTCGGCACATCATAGCGCAGCCAATCGCGTGTGCGCCCCAAAAGTTTAACGTGCTGCGGCAGCAAGCCCACTTCTTCAAACAACTCCCGATACATCGCCGTTTCAGGGCTTTCCCCAGGTTTAATCCCCCCCTGCGGGAACTGCCAAGCGTGTTCGCGCACACGCTTTCCCCAAAACACACGATTATCCTGATTGAGCAAAATAATACCGACATTTGGTCGGTATCCTTCCCTATCCAGCATCGCGCCACTCCAAAAAATCAATGCCCGAATTTTCCCACAAAACCCAAAAAGCTGCCAACACGCTATAATTCGCGCCATTTGTTTAAGCAGTGGCAGACAGCGTTTCAGGCTGCCTTCAATGTTTGCACGATGTCAAAGGCAGCCTGAAAACCATAGCGCAGACCCTGTTTACAAAATAGCTTGGCTTACATTCAAAGGCAGCCTGAAAACGATAGCGCAAACCCTGTTTACAAAACAGCTTGGTTTGCATCCAAAGGCAGCCTGAAAAACCATAACGCAGACTATGTTTACAAAACAGTTTGGCTTGCATTCAAAGGCAGCCTGAAAACGATAGCGCAAACCCTGTTTACAAAACAGTTTGGTTTACATCCAAAGGCAGCCTGAAACGAAGTTCAGCGTAGCTAAAACCCATCCCGCGCCGCCACAAAGGACACCCCAAAATGACAGAACTCACCCAACTCATCCAAACCGCCAGCTACGGCGAAGTGCAAGAAACCCTACAATTCCTGCTAGAAGAATGCAGCCTAGACCAAGCCCCCAGCCGCGAAGAAATTACCCAATGGCGCGACATACTCGCCACGCGCGGCGGCAAATTCCAAGCCCTAGCCCAACAATGCCAACAATCGCTGAACGACCCCGCATGACACTCCCCAAAAACAAATGGCTCGCCGCCGCCCTATTGTGGCTCATCGCAGGCATATACAGCCTTATCTTCCGCGAAAGCAACAGCCGCATCGCCCCACCGTTTCCCCATTTTGACAAAATTGCCCACGCCGCCCTGTTTTTCGCCCAAACATGGCTGCTTGCCAAAGCATGGCTTGCCAAGCGCAAACGCCCACCCATCGTTGCCCTGTTTACCTTCGCCCTATGCTACGCCATCGCCAGCGAAATCGCTCAACACTTGTTTACCCAAACCCGACAAGGCGACCCGCTGGATGCCCTTGCCGACATGGCAGGCAGCGGCATCGCCCTTTATCTCGCCCACCACGCCTATCAACACTACAATAGGCAGCCTGAAAATAATTCCGTTTAATTTCATTTGATTGTTATCCCACGGGCGAAAACCGTTTGACAATGCAAGCAAAGTTAAGCATAATGCGCGACTTCATTCCCCGATAGCTCAGTCGGTAGAGCGACGGACTGTTAATCCGCAGGTCGCTGGTTCGAGCCCAGCTCGGGGAGCTAAAAAAGTCAAGTTTTTCGGAACTTGGCTTTTTGCTATTCATAAAACCCAACGCAAAACACACGCGCACAAAAACACCGTTTCATCACAAAACGGTGTTTTTTGATATAGAACCCCGCGAATGCCGCTAGGCTGAGTCCGCTTGAACCTTGTACACAAGGTGGTCATCTCGGGTAACTTTGGGTGCAATCTAACTAGAGACCGCTCGCGCCTATTACAACTCCCGATAACCAGAGCAAACTTTATTGGTTCAAGGAAATGTGTGCCATTACGAGCACCGCAGGGAAATTTAACTGGTTCAATCTTTGCTTAAAGTTTCGTCGCAAAGCGTTATGAGTGATTGAATTTTACGTTCATACTCTTTGCTTGGCAAGGCTTCTTGTTCATATTTGTTTGCGATTTTAAGCAAGTCGTGTGAAAGGTTAAGTGCCGCCATAATAACCACTTTTTCGGTTTCCATGTTTTGGCTGGCGCCTTGAATGGCGTTGATTTTTTGGTTCAACATTTCCACCGCTTTATACAAGGTTTCGCGCTCGCTGTTAGGTGTGCCAATGGTGAATTGGCGGTTGAGAATTTCAACGCTGATTTGTTCAATGCTCATTGGATGGTTTCCTCGTGATTGTTTTCAAGCGCGGGCAGACGGTCTAGCAAAGCGCGGATTTTGTTGGCATTTTCTTGCAAGAGCGCGCGATAGGCATGGTTTTGCGTGATAAGTTGTTCCACTTGCTGTTGCAATTGGCTGTTTTCGTTTTCCAAATGTTCTTTTTGTTGGTTAAACATTTGGTTGAGCTCGTTTAGGCTTTTTTCGTGTTGCTCGGTTTGCAGGGCAAATTCCATGCGGAAGCGCTCGGCTTCTTGCGCCAGCTGGGTGGCAAGGGCTTCTTTTTCGGCGTTTACGCTGTCTAGCAGGGATTTTTCTTGTGTTTGCCATTCGGATTTGGCATCGGTGAGCGAGGCGCGCAGTTGTGCGGTTTCGTTGTCGTATTGCGCGATTCGGTGTTCTGCTTCGCTTAGCTGCGCTTGCAATTCTGCTAGCTGCTCGGTTAATTCGGCGTTGCTTTTTTGCGCTTCGCTGGCTTGTTGTTTTTGGGAGGTTAATTCTTGGCGCAAAACCAATACACTGTCTTCGGCGCTTTGCAGTTGTTCTTGCAATTCTTGGATTTTGTCGCCGTGTTGCTCTTGCTCGGTAAAGCGCTCTTGCCAGTTTTTTTCTTTGTTTTGAATGGTGTTTTGCAAAAAGGAGATTTGGTCGCGCAGGTTGATGCGCTCGGTTTCCAAGAGTTTGATTTGCTGCTCTTGGAATTGCAGTTTGTGGTTGAGCTCTTCGTCGTTGGCGGTGTTGGCTTTGTTTACGGCGGCGGCGAGTTGCTCTTCCCAATGCAAAACTTGGGCATCGTATTCTCTGCGTTCAACCACGAGCTTGGCTTTGATCTTTTGGTTGTCTTCGTAAAGATAGTGTAGTTTGCTGGCGAGAGCTTTGATTTTGGATTCTAGGGTGTCTAGTTCTTTTAATGTGTTCATGGGCTTTCCAAAGAATTGTTCGGATGGTGTTTTTCAGGCTGCCTCAATTGTGTTTAGGCTGATGTGTTATTCGCTTTTGGGTTCGCGTTGCATCAGTCGTTCCATCACATCGCTGGCGGCTAATTCGTTGCGCACGAGTTGATAGAGCATATCGGTGATGGGCATATCTATTTGGTATTTGGCGGCGGCGTTGTGCACTTCTTCAATGGTGGGAATGCCTTCGGCAACGTGTCCAATTTCTTTGAGCACTTGGTGCAGGGTTTTGCCTTCTGCCAAGCCTAGCCCGACTTTGCGGTTACGGGATAATGCGCCTGTGCAGGTGAGAATGAGATCGCCCATGCCTGCTAAGCCCATCATGGTTTTGGTTTGCGCGCCCATGGCGATGGCAAGGCGAGTGATTTCGGCGAGACCGCGGGTTACAAGGGCGGCGCGGGCGTTTAAGCCGTAGCCCAAGCCATCGGATAGCCCTGTGGCGATTGCCATGACATTTTTGACTGCGCCGCCCACGGATACGCCGATAACGTCGCTGTTGCCGTATAGGCGCATAACGTTGGTATTGAGCGCTTGCACCAAGTCGTGTAGCCATGCTTCGTTTTCGGAGGCGAGGCACACGGCGCAGGGCAGTTGTTTGGCGAGCTCTTGTGCGAAGCTGGGCCCTGATAGCACGCCGACGCGTGGGTTTTCAGGCAGCACTTCTTGCACCACTTGATAAGTGAGCAAACCTGTATCTAGTTCAAAGCCTTTGCAGGCGGTGAGAATGGGGAGATTGCCGCCGCCGTGTTGTTTGAGCTGTTCTACGCTGGAACGCAGCCCAACCACGGGCGTTACTACCAACACCAATTCGCTCTCGCGCAGGGCTTCGGGCATATCGGCATATACGTTTAGGTTTTCAGGCAGCCTGAAATGGGGCAGATAGCGTTCGTTTTCGCGGCTTTGCTGCATGGTTTGGGCGTGCTCGGCGTTGTGCGTCCACATGGCGATTTGGTGTCCGTGTTTTGCAAAATGGATGCCGAGGGATGTGCCCCATGCGCCTGTGCCTAAAATGGTGATGTTCATATGCTGATCCTTTGCTTGGAGTGGGCTGGCAACAACAATGCGCCCGATTCTATCATAAGATATTTATTTTTGTTTAGGTTCGTTAAGATTGGTTTTCAGGCTGCCAAAGCGGGGTAGGACAGCCTGAAAAAGGGTTTATTGGATGATGGGGCGGATAACGTTTTCAGGCTGCCTTTGCATACATTTGTTAAGGCAGCCTGAAAACCAATGACAACTAGAATAGCCCGCTGATGCGCCCGTTTTCATCCACATCAATGCGCTCGGCAGCGGGCGATTTGGGCAGCCCTGGCATTTTCATCATCGCGCCGCACAATGCCACGATAAACCCTGCGCCTGCGGAGACGGTAATCCCGCGCACGTTGATGGTAAAGCCTTCGGGCTTGCCCAGCAGTTTGGCGTTGTCGCTGAGCGAGTATTGCGTTTTTGCCATGCAGATGGGCAGTTTATCCAGTCCCAAGCGTTCCAAGTTTGCGATTTCGGCGGTGGCTTCTGCGCTGAATGTTACGCCTGCTGCGCCGTAGATTTTGCTGGCGATGGCGTTGATTTTGTTGGCAATGCTGTCGTTGGCATCGTAGGCAAAGGCAAAATCGCCTGTGTTGGCTGCAATGGCGGCGACCACTTTGCGCGCCAAATCTTCACCGCCCGCGCCGCCTTTTGCCCACACTTCGGCAAGCGACACGGCTGCGCCTGCTTGTTGGCACGCGGCTTCAATGGCGGCGAGTTCGGCATCGCTGTCGGAAGTGAAGCGGTTAATCGCCACCACCACAGGCAGCCTGAAAACCTGTTTCATGTTGTTGATGTGCTTGATAAGGTTGGGCAAACCGCGTTGCACGGCGGCGACGTTTTCGGCGTTTAAATCGGCTTTATCTACGCCGCCGTTGTATTTTAGGGCGCGCACGGTGGCGACGATGACGGCGCAATCGGGGCGCAGGCCTGCCAGTCGCGCTTTGATGTCGCAGAATTTTTCCGCGCCCAAGTCTGCGCCAAAGCCCGCTTCGGTTACGGCAAACTCGCCCAAATGTTGCGCCAAGCGCGTTGCCAACACGGAATTGCAGCCGTGCGCGATGTTGGCAAATGGCCCGCCGTGCACCAGCGCGGGGCTGCCCGCCAGCGTTTGCACGAGATTGGGCTTGATGGCATCTTTGAGCAACGCCGCCATTGCGCCGTGTGCGTGCAAATCTTTGGCGTAAACGGGTTGATTATCAAAGGTGTAGGCAATCAGGATGTTGCCCAGCCGTTGTTTTAAATCGGCGATGTCGTTGGACAGGCAAAAAATCGCCATCACTTCGCTGGCTACGGTGATGTCAAAGCCATCGGGGCGCATCACGCCATCGGTGGGCTTGCCTAAGCCGTTGATGATGTTGCGCAATTGGCGGTCGTTCATGTCCACCACGCGCCGCCACAGCACGCGCTTGGGGTCTATGCCCAGCGCGTTGCCTTGGTAGATGTGGTTATCCAGCATGGCGGCGAGTAGGTTGTTGGCTGCGCCGATGGCGTGAAAATCGCCTGTGAAGTGCAGGTTGATGTCTTCCATCGGCACAACTTGCGCATAGCCGCCGCCTGCCGCGCCGCCTTTGATGCCGAACACGGGGCCCAGCGATGGCTCGCGCATGGCAACAATGGCTGGCTTGCCGATGCGGTTGAGCGCGTCGGTGAGCCCGATGGTGAGCGTGGTTTTGCCTTCGCCTGCGGGCGTGGGGTTGATGGCGGTTACCAAAACCAGCTTGCCGCGTTTGTTAGGCAGCCTGAACGCATCGGTGGGGTTGATTTTGGCTTTGTATTTGCCGTATTGCTCCAAATCATCGGGCGCAATGCCAAGCTGGGCGGCGATTTGGGCGATGGGTTGCAAGGTGGCGGCTTGGGCGATTTCTACATCGGTTTGCATGGGAGAACTCCTTGTGGGCTGTGGATGGGGTGCTGCGAATGGGTTGATTATACCGATTATGGGCAGCCTGAAAAAATGCTTGGCAACGATGCGCTTGCTTTTGCGGCAACGCGCTGCGTGCGCTTTCAGTCTTGCGCGTTTCAGGCTGCCTTGCATTTCAGTTATAATTGCCACCATTTTGCAACGAGAATAATCAACATGAAAAAACCACAACGCAACGGCTACGCTCGCGTGGACCGTGTTAAAGAACAAATCATGCGCGAGCTTGCCGAGCTGATTCGCACCGAGCTCAAAGACCCACGCGCAGGCTTGATTACGATTAACGATGTAGACGTAACCCGCGATTACAGCCACGCCACCGTGTATTACACCGTGCTAAACGGCGAGCGCGAAGCGAGCGCGCAAGCGTTGGAACACGCCAAAGGCTTTCTGCGCAGCGAGCTATCGCGTCGCATTACCGTGTTTCGCGTGCCCGAGCTGCATTTTGAATACGACCACTCGCTAGAACGCGGCATGACGCTGTCGCATTTGATAGAGCAAGCCGCTGCCGAGCCCAGCGTGCCCGATGTGGAGTAATTAGGCAGCCTGAAAAGCAATAGGCAGCCTGAAAACGATAAAGGCAGCCTGAAAACGCCATTCGGCGCATCCCAAGCTCTCCATCCCTTTCAACCCCCCATTTCCCCATCCCAAACCACCATGCAAAACAACGCCACCCAAATCGCCGAACGCGGCATCGCCGCCATTCAATCCGCCGAAAACACCCAAGCCCTAGAACTCATCAAAGCCCAATACCTTGGCAAAACAGGCGAACTCAACGCCCTGCTCAAACAGCTTGGCGCGTTATCCGTGGAAGAGAAAAAAACCATCGGCGCGCGCATCAACGAATGCAAAACCCGTTTTCAGGCTGCCTACGATGCCAAACGCGCCGCCTTTGCCGATGCCGAATTGCAGCAAAAACTCGCCGCCGAAGCCTTGGACGTAACCCTGCCATCGCGCGGGCAATCCGCAGGCGGCTTGCACCCCGTAACGCTTACCTTGCAGCGCGTGGTGGAGCTGTTTCACGGCATGGGTTTTGACGTGGCAGACGGTCCCGAGATTGAAGACGATTTCCACAATTTCCAAGCGCTGAACATCCCGCAAAACCACCCCGCCCGCGCCATGCAGGACACGTTTTACACCGAGGGCGGCAACGTGCTGCGCACCCACACATCGCCCATTCAAATCCGCTATATGCTGGACAAAAAAAATCCGCCCATTCGTATCATCGCCCCTGGGCGCGTGTACCGCGTGGACAGCGATGCCACGCACTCGCCCATGTTCCACCAATGCGAAGGCTTGTGGGTGGAAGAAGGCGTGAGCTTTGCCGATTTAAAAGCCGTGTTCACCGATTTTATCCGCCGCTTTTTTGAGCGCGACGATTTGCAAGTGCGCTTTCGCCCCAGCTTCTTCCCGTTCACCGAGCCGTCTGCCGAAATTGACATCATGGGCGACAACGGCAAATGGCTGGAAGTGGGCGGCTGCGGCATGGTGCACCCCAATGTATTGCGCAATGTGAACATTGACCCCGAGCAATACACGGGCTTTGCCTTTGGCATTGGGCTGGATAGATTTGCCATGCTGCGTTATGGCGTGAATGATTTGCGGTTGTTTTTTGACAACGATTTGAGTTTCTTGAAACAGTTTGCGCAGTAAGCGAATCATGGTTTTCAGGCTGCCTTTGCATAGAACAAAAGGCAGCCTGAAATTTATCCCTTACCCATTTTCAGGCTGCCTAAACGAGCACTTAGGCAGCCTGAAACCTATCCGCGCTGTTTCCATTTCGCTAGCGCGGTTGCACTGAGCAGCATGGCGATGCACACCAGCGAGATGATGATGACCAGCTTGTTTGCCAGCGCGTCGTCGCCCGCCTGCACGGCTTCGTACACGGCGATGGAAAGCGTTTGCGTTTCGTTAGGGATGCTGCCCGCCACCATCAGCGTGGCGCCAAATTCGCCCAGCGCGCGGGCAAAGGCGAGCAGCACGCCCGCGAGAATGCCGCGCCATGCCAGCGGCAGGGTTACATTAAAAAAGATTTGACGACGCGATGCGCCAAACACGGTGGCCATTTTTTCCAGATTGGGCGTGATGTTTTCAAACGCGGCGCGAGCGGGCTTGGTAATCAGGGGAAAGGTTACCACCACGGCGGCGATAACCGCGCCTTGCCATGTGAAAATCAGATTGATACCGAAGGTGTCTCCCAGCCATTTGCCGATGATGCCTTGTTTACCGAGCAAAACCAGCAAGTAATAGCCCAACACGGTAGGCGGCAGCACCATCGGCAGCATAAGAATGGTGTCTAGCAATTCGAGCCCGATAAAGCGTTTGCGGGCGAGAAAATAGCCCGCGAGCGTGCCGAGCACGAGATTAACGGCGGTGGCGATAAGGGCGACTTTGAGCGAGAGATAAAGGGCGGGGAAGATTTCGGGCATGGTGAAATGGGCGGTTTGCAGTAAACAAGAAGCAAGGGATGGAAACAATTGCGCGAACACGGGCTGCCATGCACGCAGGGAAAGGTTGAAGTACGGCTTGGCAATATTCGGGGGAATAGGGGCGGATATGGATATTCATGAACGTGAGGATTGCTATAAGGTCGGCGGATTCGGGCGTACTTAACAGGCGGCGATAAACAGCGCAACGATACACATCAGGCAGCCGTACCAGATATTGGAGCGCAAGGCGGCCTTATCCTGTGCGTACGCCCAAATATAGGCGGCACGCAATATCAGGAACAGGGCGGACAGGATATTGACGGTACTTTGCGCAGCTTCGCCTGTGGCGTGGGCAATGATGACGGCGGCGGCATAAAGCGGCAGCATTTCGTAGCCGTTCTGCTCTGCGGCAAAAAGCCGTGCCGCTTTGCCAGATGCCTGCGCGCGGTGGCGGCGGGGTTCGCGGTTGGCTTCGGCATCAAGCAGTCGGGCGGACTTCTTGGCCAAGAGGGAACACAGGCTGTTGAACAGGGCGAAGATAAGTATGCTGAAATAGGCGAAGGTCATCGGGGTTTCCTGATTATTGGGCTGTTGGGGCGGGATGGTTTTCAGGCAGCCTTTGGGTTTTGGGGCTACCTGAAAATTGATGTGGAATGCTGCAGGCAGCCTGAAACGCATTTTGCGGGTTTTCAGGCTGCCTTTTGTGATGCGGATGGATTATTTCGCGGCGCTAAATCCGTAGCGTTGCAATACGCGTTGTCCTTCGTCGGAAAGTACATAGTTCACAAAGCGTTGCGCTTCGTTGGCGGCTTTGCTGCTTTGGGTGAGCGCGATGGGGTAGGCAACGGGTTTTTCGGTGGGAACGGTGGCGACGATGTTCACGGCGTGGGGTTTGAGCGCGGCATCGGTGCGATACACAAAGCCCGCTTCGGTTTCGCTGCGGATAACGTAATCCAGCGCTTGGCGCACGTTTTGCGTGTTCACGACTTTGGGTTGCAGGCTGCTCCACAGTTTTTGTTTTTTCAGCGCGGCTTGGGTGTATGCGCCTGCTGGCACGCTGGCGGGGTTGCCCACGGCGATGCGTTTCACATCGTTTTGCAGCAAGTCTTTGGGTTGGGCGATTTTCAGGCTGCTGCTTTTGGGCGTAATCAGCACGAGGGAGTTGAGGGCGAAGGTTTTGCGGGTATTGCTTTGGATTAGGTTTTGCGCGGCGGCTTTGTCCATGGTGGCGAGGTCTGCGGTGGCGAGCACGTCAACAGGCGCGCCTTGGGCAAGCTGTTGCAGCAGCGTGCCTGATGCGGCGGTGTTGAGCTTAATTTTGGCATCGGGGTGTTGTTTTTCGTATTGGCGCGCGATGTCGGTGAACGCTTCTTTTAGGCTGGCTGCGGCAGAAACGGTGATGTCTTCGGCTTGGGCGAGTGCGCTGCTGATCAGCAACAGGGCAGCGATTAGGGTTTTGGTTTTCATGGTTTGTTTTTCTAGTTCGTTTGGGGGAAAACGCGTAGCCTAGCGCAAAGGAGGGGCTTTGGGTATTAGCGTTATGGTGGATAGGGTGGATTAGTTCTTTATGATTAGTTTGACGCGAAAAAGGCAGCCTGAAAATGGCGAAATATCGTTTTCAGGCTGCCTTTGGGGTGTTGAGTTGTTTACAAAATCGCCAGCATGGTTTGGTTGGCTAGAAACACGGCGGTGATGCTTTGCCCTGCGCGCAGGTCTAGGCTTTCGCTGCTGTTGAGCGTGATGGCGGCGGCGAGCGAGATGTCGTCTTCGGTGCGCAGGCGCACAACGTTGTTAACCGTGCCTTGTTCAATAGCTTCTACACGGGTTTCAATGCTGTTTTCGGCGGATAGGCGCAGCGGGCGGATTTCGGTGAACAGGGTGATGGCGCTGGCTTTGAACAGCACCACGGCGGTTTGCCCAACTTGCGGTTTCAGGCTGCGATAGGCTTGTGGGCTGATGTGGCTGTATATCAGATGGTTGCCGCATTGAACGGCGATGTTGTAGCAGCCTGAAAAGTCTTCAATGCTGTGGATGATGCCAGTGAGCTGGTTGCGTGCGCTGCTTTTCATGGTGTGGTTTTCTGGGTGGAGGGGGGGTTAAAAATGGGCGATTTAGACGGCTGATGCAGCCTGAAAAGCCAAACGGCGCGCATTTTACAAGATATTGCCTTGGGCGGGCTACTCGCGCCCACTCCATTCAAACAGCCCAATCGCTTCCACATGGCTGGTTTGCGGAAACAAATTCATCATCCCTGCCGTTTTGAAGCGATAACCCTTGCTAACCAGCACCGCCGCATCGCGCGCAAAAGTGGCGGGATTGCAAGAAATATACACAATGCGCTGCGGCAAATACGGCGCTTGCAAGGCTTGCACCACGGCATACGCGCCCGCGCGCGGCGGGTCTAGCAGCATTTTGTCAAAGCACCCCAGCGCGGCGAGCGTTTCGGGTGTGGTGGTGAACAAATCTGCCGTGGCAAATTGCGTGTTGTGCAAATCATTGGCGCGGGCGTTGGCAACCGCGCGTTGCGTGAGGGCTGCGCTGCCTTCAATGCCGACTACTTCGGCGGCGCGCGTGGCAAGCGGTAGGGTGAAATTGCCCAGCCCGCAGAACAAATCGGTGATGCGCTCGTGCGGCTGCGGGTCAAGATAGCGCACGGCGCGCGCCACCATAATCTCGTTCAACGGCAGATTAACTTGCGTGAAATCGCCCAGCTGAAACGGCATGGTTAAGCCAAACTCAGGCAGCCTGAAAAACAGCGGTGGCGCATCTTTGGGAGACACGGCTTGCGGTTTCAGGCTGCCAATTTGTTGCCACACTTGCCATGCTTGCTCGCCACGATTAAGGCAGCCTGAAAGCTCGCGCAACACGTTTTCAGGCTGCCTTTTGTTGCTCACAATATTGACCACGTTCACCCGCTCGCCCACGCTGATTTCCACGCTGCGCAGGCTCACCTTCGGCTGCTGCTGCACCATCTTTTGCAGCGCCGCGCGGATGATGCTCAGGCAGCCTGAAACATGGCGCGGCAGCAGCAAGCATTGCTCAATGCCCACAATCTTATGGCTGCGCTTGGCTTGGTAGCCCAAAATCACATCGCCGTTGGCGCGGGTGTGCACCGCAAGGCGCGTGCGGCTGCGGTAATGCCACGGCGCGCCGTAAACAGGCGGCAGCAGACTTTCAGGCTGCACTTTGCCGATGCGCTGCAACTGCTCTTCAAACACGCGCTGCTTCATGGCAACCTGCGCGGAAAATTCAACGTGCTGCATCGCGCAGCCGCCGCAATCGCCATAATGCGGGCAAGCGGGCGCGCGCCGATAGGGCGACGGCTGGACAATTTGCGCGACTTGTGCTTCGGCAAAATGGGCTTTGTCTTGCGTGATGCGAATTTGGGCGATTTCTTGCGGCAGGGCGTTGTTTACAAAAACAGTTTTGCCGTTGAGCTTGGCAACGCCGCGCGATTCATAATCAAGCGAAAGGATGTGGGCAGTGGTCATGGTGGTTAAAAATGTTGTGCGGCTGCAACAATAAAAATTGTTCGTCAAAATAAACGATTATTTTCGCATAAAACTGCGCCCAACTAGCGTATCATGGCGAATTCTTTTGTTTGTACATTTCTCATCTCTCTTTATGAAACACTCTTTATTTAGCTTGGGCGCGATTGCGCTGGCTTCATCCGCTTTTGCGGCGCAAACAACCCCTGTGCCCGATATTGCCCCCGCGGCAGAAGGCTACCAAGTGGTAATCAACATCCCGCAGCAGCGCTTGTTTTTGTTTAAAGACGGCAGCCTGAAAAAGGTGTATCCCGTGGGCGTGGGCAAAGCGATGTCGCAAACCAATATCGGCGAACACAAAATCGGCGCAAAAGCGTTTAACCCCACTTGGCACATCCCCTTGTCCATCCAAAAAGAACGCGGCGATGGCGTGAAAAGTGTGCCGCCCGGCCCGAAAAATCCGCTCGGCCCCGTGTTTGTGCGCTTGGGCAATCCGCGCTTGGGGCTGGGCATCCACGGCACCAGCAATCCCGCCAGCGTGCCTGGGGTGGTGAGCCACGGTTGCGTGCGCATGAAATCGCCCGATGCGCTGGAATTCGCCAAAACCATCCACACAGGCTCGCCTGCCACGGTGAGCTATGAGCGTATCGCGTTAAACCAAGACGACGCAGGCAATTTGTGGCTGGCGGTGTTCCGCGATCCTTACAAAAAAGGCAGCCTGAAAACCACAACGCTGAAACAAAGCATCGCCGCTTGGAGCGAGGCAAACGGACATAACATCAGCAACGCCAAAATTGATGCGGTGATTAAAGCGCAGGCGGCAAAACCCATTTGCTTGACTTGCTCGGGCAAGGGCGCGCGTATTCAAGGCAGCTTGACTTCCATCGCATGGAAAAGCGGCTCGGCTGATTTGACCGCACCTTATGGCGGCATGTCGGTTCGCCCTGATGAGCAGCAGGATGAAGTGTTGCCAGAAGGCAGCGAAATTGAGATTGATGCTTCCGATAGCGAGAAAATCAACAATTT
Source organism: uncultured Kingella sp. (assembly GCA_963520365.1). GTDB lineage: Bacteria > Pseudomonadota > Gammaproteobacteria > Burkholderiales > Neisseriaceae > Kingella_B. The sequence goes on along the minus strand of CAUQQW010000007.1, from coordinate 12,045 downwards.
CAAAGGCACTTCGGTGTTTGACGATACGGGCGCGGTTTCTTTGAAGGCGTTGGAGCAGTAAGACGGCAACAGTTTGAGTGAACAATAAGGCAGCCTGCAACACACTGGCATCAAAACCCATATTACCAACCTTTCTTTATTAGGAGACAAAAATGACCGACGCGCACAAAATCTACACCGCATGGACGCAGATGTGGAACGGCCATCTCGATATTGCCGACGAACTCTTGTCGCCCCATTTCAAAGCGCACCTGACCGCCGACTCCACCCCGCCGCCCGCGCCCGTTACCGACATTGCCAGCGCGAAGGCTTGGATTGCCACCATCCGCGCCAAAGCCGATTTGCATTACGAACTCGTGCTCGGCCCGTTTTGCGACGGCGACATGATTTCCGCCTATTGGCGCGTTACCGCCATGCTCGGCGACAAAACCGCCGTCAAAGTCGGCACGGATTTCCTGAAAGTCAAAGACGGCAAAATCACCGACTGCTGGACGATGAACAACAACGCCGCATAAAGCGAAGCCCGATGGGTTTCAAGCAGCCTGCACTTGGGTTTTGCAAAGCAAGCGTAGGGTGTGCGGCTCTGCCACGCACCGTTTAGCGGCATTCCAATGGTGCGTGAACAAGTTTACACACCCACGCGCTGATTGAATGAATAATTCCGTGATAGCAAAGGCAGCCTGAAACCTTTGCAAAACCTAAAACCAAACAAGAAATAGTTAATTCTCCGTCATTCCCGCGTAGGCGGGAATCTTGGTTAAATTCATGCAATGGTTTGTTTTTGCGTATATTTTTGAATATCAAGCAAGATTCCCGCCTACGCGGGAATGACGGCATTTCTTATTTTTAGCTTCGCAACTCCGCTTCGCTACGCAGGCTGCTGTTAGGGGTTTTGCAAAAGTTTTCGCCTGAAATCCATCCATCCAGCAAAAAACCGTTTGGCGCAACACACAAGCGGTTTTGTTTTTCAGGCTGCCTTTTAGAACCTGTATTCACTATTTCCATAGGCAGATTTTATGAAATAAAAGCGCGGATACAAGGCAAAAAGCGCAGTAAGGTTGGACACCTTGCGAGCATTTTTAACGCAGTAGCCACGTTTTTAGGGCATATAAAGATGTCTATGGAAATAGTGAATGCAGGTTCTTAGAACAGGCTCTTACACCTTCCTATCCAATTTCGCCAACTGGCTGCGTTTTTCCAAATACCACACCAAAGCCGCTGCTGCGCTGGCGAGCGAGATAATCAACGCTGTCCAAAAGCCGTAAATACCCATTTGCGCGGCGTGGGCAAGGATGTAGCCCAAAATCAGCCCCAAGCACCAAAAGGCGATGGCGTGGATAATCATCGGCACGCGGGTGATTTTGTAGCCGCGCAGGGCGTAGGATGCGATGCATTGTGTGAAATCAAACACTTGAAATATGCCTGCAAAAATCAGCAAGCTGCTGGCAAGCGCGAGCACAGCGGCATCTTGGGTGTAGATTTTTGCCAAAGGCAGCCTGAAAACCAGCAGCGCAACCAGCGTGCACGCGCCCAAGCCCCAGCCGCACACAATGGCAACGCCCGAGATATAACGCGCGCGGGCAAATTGTCGCCGCCCGATGGCATAGCCCACGCGCACGGTGGCGGCTGAGCCGATGGCTTGCGGAATCATGTAAATCACGCTGCTCAGGCTTAACACGATTTGCTGCGCGGCAACGTAGTTCTCGCCCAAATCGGCAATCAGCCACACGATAAAGGTGAACAAGCTGGCTTCCAGAAAATACGACAGCCCAATCGCCCAGCCCAGCGCGGCGATGTTTTTTTGCGTGCGCCAATTGGGCAGGCAAAAGCGTTGGGTGAAGCCGAAGCGGTGCAGGTCTTGGCTTTTGGCGATGTACACGGCAAGCGCGAAGGTGCTGAACCAAAACACGATGGTGGTCGCCACACCTGCGCCCACGCCGCCGAGCGCAGGAATCGGCAATTGGCGCAGCGTGGCAACCAGCGCAGGGGCAGCCTGAAACCGCTCGGCAAGCTCTGCGATGCCTGTTGCGCCGAAAATAAACAGGTAATTCAATGGGATATTGAGCAACAACGCCGCCCAGTTAATCCACATAATCGGCTGTGGTTTGTTTAGGCTGGATGCGTAGGCGTGCAGGGCGCGGTACATCAGCGCGGCAGGCAGCCCAAGCGCAACGATGCCAAGATATTGGGCGAACATGGTTTTGATGTGCGCGCTCATGTCCAGATAGTTTTGCAGCGGCAGGATGAGTGCGAACAAAATCGCCATGCCGATGATGCCCAGCAGTAGCCCAAACCACACGCCTTGCCGCCCTGTTTCGCCCACTTCGTGCGTTTTGCCTGCGCCGTGCTGCTGCGCGATGATGGGGTTGAGCGCCGCCATAATGCCCATAAAGGTGATGAACAGCGTGGAAAACACCGAGCTGCCCAACGCCACGGCAGTCAAATCATCCTTGCCTGCCGCGCCCGACATGGCGGTATCCACCACGCCGATGGCAACGGTGGCGATTTGCCCGAGCATCATGGGGATGGCGAGCGCGAGCAGTTGGCGGGTTTCGTGTTTGAAGTTGGCGGGGGAATAGCGGGTGAGATCAAAGAGCATAAGTGTGGATGTGTGTGGATTTTGTCGTTTAAAAAAATTGTTTCAAATAATTGTTTCAGGCTACCTCAATGCTTCAAGGCAGCCTGAAAACAGAAAGACGGGCGCGCCGCCTTGGAGATGCGTTGTTGTTACTCGTCGTTCAATTTGCGCACGCGCAGCATGATGTCGGCAGCTTCGGGCGCATCTTTATCGGAAACGTTGATGTTTTTCTCGCTATCGGCAAGCACCTTGCCTTTGCTGCTGATGATTTTGAATTTGACATTGGAGTTTTTCAGGCTGCCTGAGCCTTCAAACGCCAGCTTGCCGTTTTCGTGGAAGGCTTGCATGCGCAAGCTGTCGCCGATTTTTTCGGTTTTGTAAACGAGCTTGCCGTTTTCATAGCGACCTTGTGTGCCGCCTTGGTGGTTTTTGATGTCTTGAAACTTCAACGCTTCGCCTGTGGGTGTGTACCAAACCATGCGCCCATCGCCTGCCACCAGCGAATCAAAATTTTTCAAATCTTTTTCATTGGGGATGACCACGGGGTCAATCTGCTTGGTTTTACTGTCTTGATAAAAATCTTGCACCACGGCTTTGCCATCGGCGGTGCGACCAATCAGCATGCGATAAAAACCGCCTGCGCTGGCTTCGGGCACTTCGTCGCCATCGGCGTTGTAGTAGGCGAGGGTGCGGGTTTCGGCTTTGGCAACGAGCTTGGCGGTGGCAGCTTCGGATTGCGCGGCAAGCTCGCTGGCGGTGGTGGGGATGGCGGGCGCAGCATCTTGTGGCGCGGCTTGGGCGGCAAGTGCAACAGCCAGCAAGCTGGCGAGAAGGATTTTTTTCATGGTGTGACTCCTTGTGGATAGATGGTGGGGAAAGGGCAGCCTGAAAACCTTGTTTTCCTGTTTCAGGCTGCCTTTTAACGGGCTGTTTACTGCTTACAACGCTGCCAACACGGCATTGCCCATTTCGCTGCATGACACGCGTTTTGTGCCTTCTTCAAAAATATCGCCAGTGCGATAGCCTTGTTGCAACACGCGCTGCACGGCGTTTTCCACTTGCGCGGCGCGGGCTTCATCGTTCAGGCTGTAACGCAGCAGCATGGCAAGCGACAAAATGGTTGCCAGCGGATTGGCTTGGTTTTGCCCTGCGATGTCGGGCGCGGAGCCGTGCGAAGGCTCGTATAAACCTTTGCCGTTTTCATCCAGCGAAGCGGAAGGCAGCATGCCGATTGAGCCGGTGAGCATGGATGCTTGGTCGCTCAAAATATCGCCGAAGATGTTGCCCGTGGCAATCACGTCAAACTGCTTGGGCGCGCGCACCAGCTGCATGGCGGCGTTGTCCACATACATGTGCGAGAGTTCCACATCGGGGTATTGCGGGGCGACTTCGTCAAAAATTTCGCGCCAAAGCTCGGTGGTTTCCAGCACGTTCGCTTTGCCGACGCTGCATACTTTTTTGCTGCGCTTTTGGGCGGCCTGAAAAGCCACATGGGCGATGCGGCGGATTTCGCTTTCGCTATATCGCATGGTGTTGAAGCCTTCACGCTCGCCGTTTTCCAGCGTGCGGATGCCACGCGGTTCGCCAAAATAAATATCGCCCGTAAGCTCGCGCACAATCAAAATATCCAAGCCTGCCACGATTTCGGGCTTGAGCGTGGAAGCGTTTGCCAATTCTGGATACAAAATGGCAGGGCGCAAATTGGCAAATAAATTCAAATCTTTGCGGATGGCGAGCAAGCCGCGCTCGGGGCGCAATGGGCGGTCTAGCTTGTCGTATTGTGGCGAGCCAACTGCGCCGAGCAGCACGGCATCGGCGGCGCGGCAGAGATTTTGGGTGAACTCGGGATAGGGCGCGCCGTATTGGTCGTAGGCTTCGCCGCCGAGTGGGGCGTATTGGTATTGCGCGTCTAGCCCTTGTTCAATCAGTTTGTCTAACACGCGCACGGCTTGGGCGATGATTTCGGGTCCGATGCCGTCGCCGCGTAGGATGGCGATTTTGTGGGTCATTGGGATGTCCTTTCGGGGTGGGGGGATGGGGTGGGATTGTAATGGATTGTGAAGATTTTAGGCAGCCTGAAAATGTTTTCAGGCTGCTTCAATCTAGCCCTGCAAAGGCAGCCTGAAAAATTAACTGTGTAGGGTGGACAACTTGCTTGCCCACCATGGCGGATAGCTTTAACGTTTTGGTGGGCAAGTGAATTGCCCACCCTACCATTTTGCGTTTTCAGGCTGCCTAATCATGCCCGCTAATGTGTTTCGCCCCATTCTTCGCGCAGCTGTTGGGCAGCCTGAAAATAATCGTGCAATTCTTGCGCGTTGCGGTTTTTCAGGCTGCGTTCTAGTTTTTCCAGCTGGTGTTTTTGTTCGCTGATCAGTTGCAGCAAGCTGTCGCGGTTGGCAAGGGCGATGTCGCGCCACATTTCGGGGCTGCTGGCGGCGATGCGGGTGAAATCGCGAAAGCCGCTGCCTGCGAAGTTTAGGTAATGCGCGCCTTGCGGGTGGTCTAACATTTGGTGCACATAGGCAAAGGCGAGCAGGTGGGGGAAGTGGGACACGGCGGCGAAGATTTGGTCGTGTTCGGCGGCGCTCATTTGGTGCACTTGCGCGCCGATGCTTTGCCACAGCGCGGCGATGGTTTTCAGGCTGCCTGTGTCTTGTTGCGCGTGTGGGCAGAGAATGAGTTTTTTGTTTTGGTATAAGCCAAATTGGGCGGCAAGCGCGCCGCTGCGGTCGGAGCCTGCGATGGGATGGCTGGCTACGCAGCGGGGGTAGTGCTGCGGCAGATATTGGGCGAAGGCGGCAAGGGTGGCTTGTTTGGTGCTGCCTACGTCGCTGATGATGGTGTGCGGCGAGAGCAGCGGGGCGATGGCTTGGCAGATGGCAGGCTGGGTGGCAACGGGGGTGGCAATCAGGACTAAATCGCTGTTTTGTATGGATGATGGGTTGATTTGGGTGCTGGCGATGTCTATCACGCGGCGTTCTAGCGCGCGTTCTAGGTTGGTGGGGTTGAGATCAATGCCGATGATAGTGTTCACGCGGCGTTGTCGTTTTAAATCCAGCACAAACGAGCCGCCGATGAGTCCTACGCCGATAAGGGTGATTTGGTTGAGTGTCATGATGGCAGCCTGAAAAGCGGCGGATGGATGGAAGATGGCGCTTGCCGTCAACAAAAAACCTGCGCTGGAAAACACAGGTTCTTGCCGAGCCAATCAATATTTGGCAACAAAATCTGCAAAGCCGTTGATGAAGTCTTGCAGCATTTTTTGCACGGGTTCTAGCACCAATTCGCCTTGTTCGTTGAACACGCCGTTAAACACGCTGGCGACAACTGCGTTTTGCGAGAACACGGGCATATTCACAAGCGCGCCCGATGCGATTACGCGCAATTGGTCGGCAACGCGCGTGCCGCCTGCCATGCCAGCGCCCACGGCAACGATGCCCAAGGGTTTGCCTGGCCATTTGCTTTGCCCCATCGGGCGCGAAGCGATGTCAATGGCGTTTTTGAGCATGGCGGAAAGCGCGCCGTTGTGTTCGGGCGATACCCACAACACGCCATCGGCGGCGGCAACGGCTTCGCGCAGCTGGGTGTAGCTTGCGGGGCTGTTGGCATCTAAATCGCGGTCGTATAGCGGCAGGGTGCTGATGTCCAACACGTTGAGTTTGAGCGCGGCGGGGGCGACGCTTTGCAAATAGCGCACAACGCCGTGGCTAAACGAGCTTTGGCTGCCGCTGCCCACTAAAACGAGAATGTTTTTAGACATGGTGATTTCCTTTCTAACAAGGGTTGCGAAGCGGGGGATTATACCGTTTTCAGGCTGCCTTTTTGGGGGGGGAAAGGGGGTAAGGCAGCCTGAAAATGGGGTTGGGCTTGTGGGTTGGATTGGCTGAAATTCGCTGAGCTCGTTTTAGCTTCGCTGAAACTCGTTGCACTCGTTTTCAGGCTGCCTTTGCTACGCTGCTGCGCGATTAAAACCCGCGCCCGTGTTCAGCCAAAAATTGCGTTTCTTCGGGCGTGTTGGTGCGCGCGAGCAGGGCGTTGCGGTGCGGATAGCGCCCGAATTGGGCGATTAGGTCGTAATGCTTGCGCTCAAAATCTTGCACGTTTTCGTTGGTGTATTGGGCAAACAAGGGCTGGGCGGCTTGGTGCACGGCAAGGCTTTCGCTGTGCATATAGGGCAGCAGGGCAAATTGGCGGTATTCGTGCGGCAGATCGGCAAATTCGGGCTGGGCAACGGCTTCTTGCGCCAGCTGCAAGGCGCGCGCGTCTTGGGCGAAGGCTTGGGCTTGGTCGCGATAGATGTTGCGCGAGAATTGGTCTAGCACAAGGATTTCAGCAACGCGCCCGTGCATGGTGTTGCGCCAATCGACAAGCTGGTTGGCAACGGCAGCCTGAAAAACATTGGCAAACTGCGTGCGGATGGTTTGGTCAAAATCGTTGCTTTGCGCGAACCAATAGGGCTGGGCGGCTTCGCTGAACCAAAAGTCTAAAACGGGTTGATACGTCATGATGTGCTCTCTTTCTGTGTGGATAAGATGGAATAGGCAGCCTGAAAACGTGGTTTTTTGTTTTTCAGGCTGCCTTTGGAGTTAGGCACTCAATGCGTTGAACACATCAAAATATTCGGGAAAGGTTTTGCCCACGCATTTGGGGTCGTTGATGATAATCGGCACGCCCAGCAGCGACACCAGCGAAAAACACATCGCCATGCGGTGGTCGTCATAAGTATCAATCGCGGCGTGGGGCGTGAGCGCAGCGGGCGGCGTGATGTGGATGGCATCGGGTTCTTCGCGCACGGTTGCGCCCAGCTTGCGCAATTCGGTTGCCATTGCGGCGATACGGTCGGTTTCTTTCACGCGCCATGAAGCGATGTTGCGAATGCTGCACGGCGCGCCTGTTGCCAGCGCCACCACCGCCAGCGTCATCGCCGCATCGGGGATGTGGTTGGCATCCAAGTCAAACGGCAACACGGCTTGGTTCGCCGCGCGCGACACTTCAATAAAATCATCGCCCCACGCCACCGCCGCGCCGATTTTTGCCAACTCGTGCGCAAACGCCACATCGCCCTGAATCGCATTCCGCCCCAAGCCCGTTACGCGCACGGGGCAGCCTGAAATCAAGCCCGCCGCCAAAAAATAGCTGGCGCTAGACGCATCGCCTTCCACGTTCACCACCTGCGGCGCATGGTAACGCGCGTTTTCAGGCAGCCTGAAAACTTGGTGCGACTGGTTTTCCACGTTCACGCCAAATTGCTTCATTAGATTCAAAGTAATATCAATATACGGCTTGGAAATCAGCTCGCCATCCACGCGGATTTCAAACGCCTTGCCCGTGAGCGGCAGCGCCATCAGCAGCGCGGTTAAAAATTGGCTGGACACATTGCCTTTAATCGGAATCTGGCGCACGCCGTTATCCGCGCGTTCGTGGATTTGCAGCGGCGGAAAGCCCGCGTTGCCCAAATAATCCACCCGCGCCCCCGCCAAGCGCAGCGCGTCCACCAAATCGCCAATCGGGCGTTCGTGCATACGCGGCACGCCGTGCAAATGATATTCGCCGCCCAAAATTGCCAGCGCAGCGGTGAGCGGACGAAACGCTGTGCCCGCGTTGCCCAAGAATAAATCGGCTTGTTTCACCGCAAACGCGCCGCCTTGTCCCGCAATTTTCAGGCTGTCTGCGGCGGTTGTTTCCAGCGGCACGCCCAAGGCGGCAAGGGCTTCTAGCATGCGGTCGGTGTCGTCTGATTTGAGCAGCGAGCGGATTTCGCAGGCGTTGTCGGATAAGGCGGCAAGCAGTAGGGTGCGATTGCTGATGCTTTTGGAGCCGGGTAGGGCAACGGTGTTACGCGCTTTAAGCTGGCGCGGCAGCAGCGTGATGGATTCGGTCATGATGATTGCGCTATGTAAACAAGAAAGGGCGGATTATAAGGGATTCGCCGTTTTCAGGCTGCTTAAACCATGCCGCATTGCTTGCGCCCTATGCCATAATCTCACTAATCGCCCTTTCAGGCAGCCTGAAAACGGCAACGGCCATCTGCGCCGCCTGTTTCCCAATCTTCACGATTCATCGCCATGACCAAATCCACCCGTCTGCTCAAACTTTTGCATCTCTTGCGCCACCGCAAACACCCCGCCACCGCCGCCGTGCTCGCCGCCGAATTAGGCATCAGCCCGCGCACGCTTTACCGCGACATCAACACCCTGCGCGCGCAAGGCGCAGACATTCGCGGCGAAGCAGGCATCGGCTATCAGCTACATCGCGACCACAGCCAACTGCCGCCGTTAATGTTCAGCCAAAGCGAGCTAGAAGCCATCATCATCGGCATCCGCTGGGCATCAGCCCACACCGAGCCCGCCATCGGGCAAGCCGCCGAAAACGCGCTCACCAAAATCCGCAGCGTGTTGCCACCGCATCTGTCGCACACCGCCGCCAATGCCCAGTTTTCCATCGCCCCCGCGCCGCAATACAGCGAAGCAGAACGCCACGTCCTTGCCCAAATCCGCCAAGCTCTGCGCGAGCAACGCCGCTTGCTGATTGATTACCTTGACCTAAAAGGCAATCCCAGCCATCGCCAAATCCAACCCATCGCGCTGGGCTACTTCCCCGAAGTGCGCCTGCTTGCCGCATGGTGCGAAGAGCGGCAGGATTTTCGCCATTTTCGTTGCGACCGCATCCAAAGCATCGCGCTGGGCGAGCCAAGCCCCATGCCGCATGATTTATTGCTGCACCAATGGCAGCAACGTGAAAAAGCCCGCACGCCAGATTATTGACACAAACTGACGCGGCTCGCGTGTATGATGTCAATCCATTTTCAGGCTGCCTTTACGAATGCCCAGAGGCAGCCTGAAAACCATCCCACCCCATCCTCCAACCACAGGAGCAAGCATGAAATACTGGATAGGCACCGTTTCCCAACAACACGTTTTACGCGGCGTGGCAGGCGGGTTCTGCCAAGTCTGCCACGGCAAAGCCGCTCCGCTCAACCGCATGAAACGCGGCGACTGGCTGCTATATTACAGTCCCAAAATCCGTTTAGACGGCAACGAAAAATTACAAGCCTTTACCGCCTTTGGGCAAATTCTGGATGACCAAGCCTACCCGTTTCAGATGAGCGCAACTTTTATCCCCTATCGCCGCAATGTGGCGTATGCCCCAATCGTGCGCGATTGCCCGCTAGACATTGCCCGCCAACATAGCGAATGGAAACACTATGCCAGCCTGCTGCGCTATGGGCATTTTGAAATTTCCGCCGATTTCTTTAACTGGATTACAAGCTATATGCAGAGGCAGCCTGAAAACGCCTCCGCGCCCAATCCACAGCAAGCCAGTTTGTTTTAGTTGTGCCAAACTGTGTTTCAGGCTGCCTTTGGAGTTCGCCAAAGGCAGCCTGAAAACCATCCCACTCCCATAACCCGCTATAATGCGCCCTTTTCCATTCAGGCAGCCTGAAACCCATGTTCACCCTCCAACACCACCACCCCCTGATTAACCGCACCACCTTCGCCCTGCCCGCCACCGCCGCGCATTACATTGAGCTTACCGACAGCGCCGATTTGCCCGCCCTGTGCCAACTGCCCGAATACAACCGCCAAACCGTCTGCTGGCTCGGCGGCGGCAGCAATACCCTGTTCACGCGCGATTATCCCGCCTTGGTTGTCCACATCGCCACGCGTGGCATCCGCGAAACCCATCGCGCGAACGGCAGCGTGCACATTGAAGCGCAAGCAGGCGAAACACTGCACGATTTCATCCAACACACGCTCGCGCTCGGATTAAGCGGGCTGGAAAACCTGAGCCTAATCCCTGGCACAGTCGGCGCTTGCCCCGTGCAAAACGTTGGCGCGTATGGCGTAGAAGTGAAAGACCGCATCGTTAGCGTGCAATGCTTTGATTTGCAAACACAAAACTTCATCACGCTCAGCAACGCCGAATGCCAGTTCGGCTACCGCGAAAGCCTGTTTAAGCAACAAGGCAAACGCCGCTACGTTATCACCGCCGTAACCTTCGCCCTAGACGAAACCTTCACGCCCAAAATCCAATACGGCGACGTCGCCGCCCTACTTGCCGAACAACACGGCGAGCGCGCGCCGACCGCGCAAGAAGTCGCCCAAGCCATCATACGCATTCGCCGCAGCAAGCTGCCCGACCCCGCCGAGCTGGGCAACGCAGGCAGCTTCTACAAAAACCCCATCGTTTCCGCCGAACACGCTGCGCAGATTAAGCAGCAATATCCCGATATGCCCAGCTATCCGCAAGCAGATGGCAGCCTGAAACTCGCCGCAGGTTGGCTGATTGACCAATGTGGTTTAAAAGGCAAACAAATCGGCGGCGCAGCGGTGCACGACAAGCAAGCCCTTGTGTTGGTAAACAAAAACCACGCCAGCGCGCAAGATGTGCAAGATTTGTCGGATTATGTGCGCCAAGCGGTGTGGGCAAAATTCCACATCCAATTAGAGCCCGAGCCGAACCTTGAACCGCATTGGTGAACCGCATTGGGATTGATGCGGCAGCCTGAAAACCCGCGCCGCTCGTTGCCAAGAAGCCAAAACGTTTCGCATTGCGTTTTGGCTTCGCGTTTTCAGGCTGCCTAAAATCTTATACAATCGCGCTATTTTCTTTTCCAAACAAAATATTAGCGAGCGCCACATGAGCAAAGAACCCCGCACCAACACCTACAACAAAATCATCGACGCCAGCCTAATGCTGTTCAACGAACACGGCGAGCGCAGCATCAGCACCAATCATATTTCCAGCCATCTCAACATCAGCCCTGGCAATCTTTATTACCACTTTGCCAACAAAGATGAAATCATCGTGCAGATTTTCAAGCGCTATCGCCAAGAGCTGCTGGATTATCTGGGCAAAACCGAGCTGCCCGATGGCATTGAAGGCACAATGGTTTACATGAAAGGGCTGTATAACATTTTGTGGAATTACCGCTTTTTGTTTAGCGATGTGAACGCGCTTTTGAACCGCAGCAAAACGCTGCTGGGCGAGCATAACCAATTCACGCAAAACCAATTTGCCCCGCTGGCAACCAAACTTTTCGGCATGTTGCGCGACAAAGGGCTGATTAAAATTGACGACCGTGGCGTGAAAGATTTAACGGTGAATATGTGGCTGGTGGGCAAATATTGGTTTGACTTTGACGGTTCAATCAACGGGCGCGACCCGCTACGCGCCGAAGAAGTGAAAGCGCGCGGCGTGTATCGCACATTAAGCCTGATGCGCCCGCATATTGAACCCAGCCTTGTTGCCGAGTTTGATGCGATGATGGATAGATTGGTGGGCGATGAAGCGGCGTGATGTGGTATTGCTGAGCGCAGAGTGAAATAAAGGCAGCCTGAAAAGCGTGGTTTGGTTTTTCAGGCTGCCTTTGTGTGTGGGGGGGTGTAGGTTGGGCATTTATGCCCGACGTTTTATAGTAAAATAAAATAGAAACCACCCGCACAACCTATCATAACCACACC
>CAUQQW010000006.1:0-35713 GCA_963520365.1 uncultured Kingella sp. | reverse complement strand
CGTATTTCATTTGGGAATTGTAAATCTTCAGGATACTTTCGCAAAAGGTCTATTGAAAACTGATAAACTGAAAACTGATAAACGCAAAAAATCCCAGCCATTACGACTGGGATTTTTTGGTTTTGTGGTGGAGGTAAGCGGGATCGAACCGCTGACCTCTTGCATGCCATGCAAGCGCTCTACCAACTGAGCTATACCCCCGAAATTTGGTGGCGAATCAGGGATTCGAACCCCGGACACAAGGATTATGATTCCTCTGCTCTAACCGACTGAGCTAATTCGCCGTGTGGAATCCGCGCACTATACTGGGCTTGCTATTTTTCGTCAAATGAAATTTTGCAATGGCATGAAAACGGGTTGATTTTTAATGCAATTAAATTGCTCATTGCGCTCAAAGGCAGTCTGAAACGGGGTTGGCGGGGATTTTAGATTTGTTGCGTTAAGGGATGTTAAGGTATGATGTGCGTTTTTGTTTTCAGGCTGCCTGTTGCTGGGCGGCGGGAGTTGTTTTGCGATGAATGCGGTAATCATTGGTGTTTTGGTTATGCTGGTTTTGTCGGTATCGCGGATTCATGTGGTATTGAGTTTGGTGATTGGGGCATTTGCGGCGGGTTTGGCGGCGGGGTTGCCGTTATCGGATGTGAGCGATGCGGCAGGGCAGGTGGTTACCAAGGGGGTGATGTCGCATTTTCAAGATGGCTTGGCAAATGGGGCAACGATTGCGCTGTCTTATGCGATGCTGGGGGCGTTTGCGATGGCGATTACGCATTCTGGGCTGCCGCAGCAGATGGCGGGGGCGATGATTCGGCGGATTTCTACCAATCAAACGCAGGATACGATTCCGTCTGGCATCAATGGGGTGAAGTGGGGTTTGCTGTTGGCGTTGCTGGCGATGGGGGTGATGAGCCAGAATATTGTGCCGATTCATATTGCGTTTATTCCGATGATTGTGCCGCCTTTGTTGCTGGTGTTTAACCGTTTGCAAATTGACCGCCGTTTGCTGGCGTGTGTGATGACGTTTGGCTTGGTTACGACTTATATGTTTTTGCCTTATGGTTTTGGCGCGATTTTTTTGAATAAGATTTTGCTGGGCAATATTGAGAAGGCGGGGATGAGCGTGCAGCATATCAATGTGATGGAGGCGATGGCGATTCCCGCGCTGGGCATGGTGGCGGGCTTGCTGCTGGCGTTTGTGCATTACCGCAAGCCGCGCGTGTATCAGAACCAGCAGGTGGATGTGGACGCGGCAAGCGATGCGGCGGAGCAGCCTGTGGTGTCGTCTTATCGCAGCGCGGTGGCGGCGGTGGCGATTTTGGTGTGCTTTGCGATTCAGTTGGTGTACAAGGATGCGCTGATGCTGGGCGCGCTGCTGGGCTTTGCGGTGTTTATGATGCTGGGCGTGGTGCGCCGTTCGGAAGCGGATTCGGTGTTTAACCGCGGTATGCAGATGATGGCGATGGTGGGGTTTATCATGATTGCGGCGCAGGGCTTTGCCGAAGTGATGAAGGCAACGGGGCAGATTGAGCCTTTGGTGCAGGCAAGCGCGAATATGTTTGCGGGCAATAAAACGATGGCGGCGTTTGCCATGCTGATGGTGGGCTTGCTGATTACGATGGGGATTGGCAGTTCATTTTCTACGCTGCCGATTATCACGGCGATTTATGTGCCGCTGTGCGTGAGCTTGGGCTTTTCGCCGATGGCAACGGTGGCGATTATTGGCACGGCGGGGGCGTTGGGCGATGCGGGTTCGCCCGCTTCGGATTCCACGCTGGGGCCTACCATGGGCTTGAATGTGGACGGACAGCACGACCACATGCGCGATAGCGTGATTCCCACCTTTATTCACTACAACATCCCGCTGTTTATTGCGGGCTGGATTGCAGCGATTATTTTGTAAACAAGATAGGCAGCCTGAAAATGCGGTGCCGTGCCATATAGCGGCGCGGGTTTTCAGGCTGCCTTTATTGAGCGAGATATGGGACGAAAGGGGCTTATGGAAGAATTAGAAAACCGCATCATTGAGCTGGAAATCCGCCTTGCGCTGCAAGATGAGCTGGTAGGCAGCCTGAATGACACCGTTGCCAAAATGCAAGATGCGTTGGATTTGCAGCAGGCACAGTTGCGGCTGCTGTACAACAAAATCCAGCAGCAAAGCGAGGGGGCGGGGGATAAGCCGTATAGTTTGGCGGATGAAGTGCCACCGCATTATTAGGATGATTGCGCCGCGCATAGGCAGCCTGAAAAAGCATTCAACCCAAGATGGCAACGGCCTCCCCGTTTTCAGGCTGCCTTAATGCGCCAAGGCAGCCTGAAAATCCCACTCATCCGCATTATGCTAAAATGCCGTCCTTTCTGTATTCCAACACTTAAGGCAGCTGCGTAGCAAAGCGGAGTTGCGAAGCTAAAACGCCCATTCACATTATGACTTTTCGCCATACTTCTTTGTTTTCCTGTTTACTCGTATTCATCAGCAGCAGCGCCTTCGCCGAAACGCAAACCGCCCGCGAAGCCGCTGCTGTCTCTGCGCCTGCCAGCAGCGAAAGCCAAGCCGAAAAACACGCGCCGCCGCTGAAAAAAGCCGACATCTCCCCGCGCAAAGACCGCAGCAAAAGCGAGCAAACCAACGAAGAAGACGAAAAAGAACTCACCCCCAAATACCCCATCATCATTGAAGCAGATAACCCCGAAATCCAAGCCATGTTGGAGCAGCATCTGCCGCTGATTGCCTACCAGCGCAAAGAAGAATTGGACCGGGAGCAACTGGGCTACCTCGCCGAAGACGCGCCCAACGACGCGCGCAACATGATAAAAACCGAAGGCTATTTCAACAGCGAAGTGAGCGTAACCCCCGAAGGCGAGGGCTACCGCGTGAAAGTCATCACCGGCAAGCGCACCACGATTGATAATGTAAACGTCGCCATTTTGGGCGATATTTTGCAAGACGACACACTCGGCAGCTATTACAAAAACGCCTTTTCCAACTGGCAACTGCCCGTGGGTGCGCCATTTCGCCAAGAAGATTGGAGCGGCAGCAAAACCTCCGTGCTCACCGCCGTAACCCGCAAAAAATACCCGCTCGCCCAGTTCACAGGCACGCAAGCCGCCGTGAACCCGCAAACGCAAAAAGCCGATTTAACCGTAACCGTGGACAGCAAAAAGCCAATTTATTTTGGCGAATTTCAAATCAAAGGCAACCAACGCTACCCACAAAGCGTGATTTCGGGCATGGCGCAGTTTAAAACAGGCGATGTGTACGATTTAGACAAGCTGCTGGATTATCAACAAGCCTTGGAAAACGACAGCCATTATTCGGGCGCATCGGTGCAGGCGGATTTTGATAATTTGCAGGGCGATCGCGTGCCCGTGAAAGTTGCCGTATCCGAAGCCAAGCGGCAAAAATTTGATGCGGGCATCAGCTTTGATTCTGAATACGGCTTGGGCGGCGAACTGGGCTATGAACACTACAATATTTTCAACCGCGGCTATGTTGGCTCGATGGCGTGGGAAATGGATAAATACCAAACCAAGCTGGGCGTTGGCATCAGCCAGCCGCGCAAAGGCTCGGGCTATTTCAACACCGCCAACGTAACCTACACCCGCAGCACCACGCAAAACCTAGAAAAACGCGGCATCACATCAGGCTTTTGGCGCGTGCGCGACCGCGATGGCATTGAATCGCGCGTGGGCATTGAGTTCATCGCCGAAGACAGCCGCATCCCCAATAGCAATGTTAATTTTGGGCGCAGCTACGCCACCATGCTCACCGCCGCATGGAAACGCCAACGGCTAGAAACCTTATTGCGCCCTGCCAACGGCTATTATTTAAGCGGCAAAATCGGCACCACACTCGGCTCACTGCTTTCATCCGCGCCCATGATTCGCGTACACGGCAGCGCAGGCTATTACTACACGCCCGAAAACAAGAAACTCGGCACATGGGTGGCGCGCGGCGAAATCGGCTATGTGCACACCAACCAAAAATTTGAAGACGGCAACGTGCCCTCATCATTGATGTTCCGCTCGGGCGGCGCAAGCTCCATTCGCGGCTACGAACTCAACAGCATCGGCAGAAAAGTGCCGCCCAGCAGCGCTGTGTTGCCCGAACGCGCCATGTTTGTTGCCAGCGCGGAATACCAATACCCGATTTACAACAACTTTGCCGCTGCCGTGTTTCACGATGTGGGCAGCGTTGCCCATAAAATCAAAGACATGACGCTTTACCACGGCACAGGCATTGGCGTGCGTTGGTTTAGCCCCGCCGCGCCGTTTTCGTTTGATATTGCCTATGGGCATCGCGATAAAAAGCTGCGCTGGCACATCAGCTTGGGTACACGGTTTTAACGTTAAGGCAGCCTGAAAATGCTGTTGGGCTTCACATTTTTCCAAAGGCTGGTTTCCAAAAATCTGTGGCTCGGGCATATCTATCCCATGGTTATCCGATTGGATCGCTGGAACAGCTTAACCGCGCAAGATCAGCAAGCCATCCGCCGCGCCGCTGAAAAGTCCTACGCCCAATTGGGCGGCATCATGGCGCGCGAATATCGGCAAATCCTGCAAACCGCCAGCAGCCAAGGCGTAACCCTGCGCGAATTGAGCCGCCAAGAAATCCAACAATGGGCAAAAGGCAGCCAATACCAAAGCGTGCAAGACAAATGGGCGAGCGAGCAAGAAGCCAAAGGCGTTGCCCATGCGCGCAAAGTGTTGGCGGTTTTGCGCCAGCATATTCGTCCATAGGCAGCCTGAAAACGCCAAACCCCTTTTCAGGCTGCCTTATCGCCCCGCATTATGGTTTACAAAACAGCGGCTGCCATCGCCCAAGGCAGCCTGAAAATATCTTTCACTCAACATCATGACTCAACCACAAACGCAAGCAACCCCAACCGCTCCCGCCCCGCAATCGCCCAAGCCGCGCAAAAAATCCAAAACCCGCCGCCTGCTCAAATACACATTCGGCGCGGTGGTGGTTTTGCTGGGCGCGAGCGCAGGCGGCGCGGCATGGCTGCTGAACACCAACAGCGGCTTGCGTTTTGCCGTGTATCAGCTGCCCAAGCTCGCCGATGTGCACATCACATCCAAAACGCTTACAGGCAGCGTGTTGCAAGGCATCAACGCCGACGAACTGCGCATCATCACGCCCAGCGCAGATATAGACATCAGCACGCTTTATTTCCAATGGCAGCCCAGCCAGCTGTGGCAACGCCATTTGCACATCAACCAAATCAACGCGGGCGATGTTCACATCCAATCCAAACCCACGCCCCCGCAGCCCAAAAGCCCGCGCCCTGATGCGCCCACCAGCATCAGCTTGCCCATCAGCATCGCGTTAGACAACCTCACCATCAATAGCATCACCCAAGGCAAAAACCACACTGAAATCCTGCGCCAAGCCCAAGCCAGCTACATCTACAACCACCAAGAACACCGCATCAAAATAGGCAGCCTGAAAAACTATTGGTCCAGCACCCAAGGCGAATTCGCTGCCAGCACCGCCGCCCCCTTCGCCCTATCAGGCGATTTGGTGTCAGACGGCGAACTGGACGGCATCGCCGTCAGCAACGTGCTCAACCTATCGGGCAGCCTGAACAACATCAGCATCAACACCGCCCTAGCAGGCAACGGCATTGGCTTGCACGCCAACACCCAACTGCGCCCGTTTGCCAAACGCATTGACGACCTAATCGGCAAAGTGAACGTCATCGGGCAAGGCATCAACCCCAAAGCCTTCATGCCCAGCCTGCCCGAAGCCAACCTACACTTCACGCTCGGCATCACCCCCGATTTAGACGACACCAAAACCACGCTGCGCGGTGCGCTCAACCTGCGCAACGAGCTGCCCAAAACCGCCGACAACAACGGCATCCCCGTCAAACTCATCAACGGCATTTTCACGATTGACGACAACGGCACCATCGCCATTGACCACATCCAAGCCAACCTACTGCAAAAAGGCAGCCTGAAAATCGCAGGCGACATCCGCACCAGCGAGCAAACCCTCAACCTCACCGCCACCATCGCCCAGCTCACCAGCAGCGATGTCATCAGCACCGCCCTGCAACCCACGCTCAACGGCAGCATCAAAGCCACAGGCACATTCGCCAATCCACAAATCAACTGGCAGCTCACCACCGACCGCGCCCAAAGCACAGGCAGCCTGAAAATCGCCACCGACACAAAAAACGCCCAACGCACCTTGCTAATCGAAAACGGCAGCATCAAAGCCAACGGCGGCGAAGTCAAACTCGCAGGCAAGCTGGAACTCTTCCAAAACCAAAAACTCGCCGTGCAACTTGCCAGCCAAAACTTCAACCCCAGCGCGCTCTACCCCAGCTTCCCGCAAGGCAACATCAACGGCAAAATCCAAGCCACAGGCGAAATCGCCAAGCAACAAATCCACAGCGAGCTGAACTTCGCCCCATCCACCCTATCGGGCGCAAATCTATCGGGCAACGGCATCGTGGACTACCAAGACAACCACATCAGCCGCGCCGATCTCGCCATCCATCTAGGCAGCAACCACATCAACACCAAAGGCGCATACGGCAAACAAGGCGACAATCTCGCCCTAGACATCAACGCCCCCAATCTCAACCTATTCGGCTTTGGGCTACAAGGTGCGCTCACCGCCAAAGGCAGCCTGAAAACCACCGCCAACGGCTACACCCATGTGGATGCCAACCTAAACGGACAAGCCCGCGGCCTTGCTCTGGGCGACAGCCTGCGCATCCAAAACCTAGACTTCAAAATCCAAGTCAACCCCAATCCCACCGCCCCGCTGAATATCACGCTCAACGGCAACAACATCAGCGCAGGCGGCTTAGCCATAGACAACATCACCGCCAGCCTAAACGGCACGCAACGCCAACACCAATTCAAAGCCCAAAGCAGCCTGAAAATAGACAACAAACCGCTCACCCTACGCGCCAGCGCCAATGGCGGGCTAAACGAAAAAATCCAATGGCAAGGCAACATCAGCGAGCTCAACATCGCAGGTGCGCTCAACTTGCGCCTGCAAAACACCATGCGGCTAGAAGCAGGCGCAGAGCGCGTAACCCTCAGTAGCGCCAGTTGGCAAGCCCTCGGTGGCAGCCTGAATTTAGACCAACTCACATGGAGCAAACAAGCAGGGCTAGTAACCAAAGGGCGCGCCAACAACCTTAGCCTAGAACAGCTACACAACTTCTACACCCCGCCGATTGAGCACAATCTCACCATCGCCGCCGACTGGGATTTAAGCTATACCCAAAGCCCACGCGGCTACCTGAACCTGCGCCAACAAGGCGGCGACATCACCCTGCCCACCGCGCGCAAGCAACCGCTCAACCTGCAAAACTTCGTGCTTAAAACCACGCTAGACGGGCGCGGCATCCACAACAACATCAGCGCCGATACCCGCTACGGCAAAGCCACAGGTGACTACACCATCCTGCAAGCCTTTGGCAACGGCAAAATCGTTGATGCCCCCGTGAGCGGCAAAATCCAAGTCAGCAACGACAACCTAGAAAGCCTAAAAAGCATGATGCCCGTGGGGCATATCATCCAAGGCTCGCTGATTGCCACCGCGCAAATCGCAGGCACCGTTAGCACGCCCAAACTCAGCGGCACGGTGAACGGCGAAAACCTGTATTACCGCAATCGCCAAGTCGGCATTATTCTGGACAACGGCAGCCTGAAATCCCATTTAGACGGACAACGCTGGCACATTGATTCGCTGGTGTTTGACCGCAAAGGCGGCAAAATCAGCCTAACTGGCGATGCAGCTTATGTGAATAACGCGCCCGATGTGAACGCCAAAATTGTTGTGGCGCAATACCCCATCCTAGACCAAGCCAGCCGCCGCCTCACCGTATCAGGCACCACCGACATCAGCTACAACAGCCAAGGCATCACGCTAACAGGCAACCTGAAAACCGACATGGGGCGCTTCGGCTTCCAAGAAAGCAGCGCCCCCACGCTGGATGACGACGTGATTATCGTAGGCGAAGTCAAACCCCCACCCGCGCCGCCGATGCCGCTCAAACTCAACCTAGAATTTGACCTAAACGATCGCCTATTCTTCGTTGGCGAAGGCTTGCGCGTGTCGCTCGGCGGCAAGCTCAATCTCACTTCCCACACCACCGCCGACGTGCAAGCCGTGGGCAGCATCCACATCACACGCGGGCAATACAAAGCCTACGGGCAAGATTTGGTGGTGAAAAAAGGCATCATCTCGTTTGTTGGGCCGCTTACTAAGCCCAATCTCAACATCCGCGCCGAACGCCGCGCATCCCCCGTGGGCGCAGGCGTAGAAGTGTTGGGCAACCTAGAAAACCCGCGCGTGAGCCTAGTTGCCGATGAACCGATGAGCGAAAAAGACAAGCTCTCGTGGCTGATTCTCAACCGCGCCAGCTCAGGCAGCGACAGCGACAACGCCGCCCTTGCCACCGCCGTTAGCGCCTATTTGGCAGGCAAGTTCAACGACAAAATGGGCTTTGTGGACGACTTTGGCTTAACCACCCAGCAAACCCGCAACACCGACACGGGCGAACTCAACCCCGCCCAGCAAGTGCTCACTTTCGGCAAACAGCTCAGCCAAGACCTTTATCTCGGCTACGAAGTAGGGCTGGGGCAAGCCAACCAAACCGTTAAACTGGTGTATCAACTCAGCCGCGCCTTCCAAGCCATCGCCCGCATCGGCACGCTTTCATCAGGCGGCGAGTTGAAATACATCAAACGCTTTGATTAACACAGCACAGATAGAGGCAGCCTGAAAACGGTAAAACACGTTTTTTCAACCTTGCGCGTTGCGCTGCGGTATACCCCTTTGTGCCCAAATCAAAGATTTAGACAAAGGGGCAAGGCTGCCACAAAGTTGGCAACCTACTTGCTTGCAAGCTACAATCTCCTTTTCATTCAACACAAAGAAAGAATCGCCATGATTAACCAATTTGACATCAACCCCTACACCAAAAACCAGCTTACCGCCTATCTGGAAAGCAAAAACATCAACCTGCGCGAAGGCATGGACAACGAAGAAACCAACAAAGAAATCGCCGCCATCTTGCATGGCGGCTTCCCAAAAATGGTACAAAAAATCTATTCGTTGGCGAAATTTGAAAAATTCTTTTGGGAAAAACGCGAGCTGCTGCACCAACACATCGCTAACCGTTTTACCGCGATTGACGAAAAAGCCGCCAAAAAAGGCAAATAATTTGTAAACCCGAGGCAGCCTGAAACCCATTTTCAGGTTGCCCATCCAATAAGGAAACCCAACATGAGCCGAAAAGTTCAAATCAACAAAGGCGCAATCCAAGACAACGCCTTAAAAGCCCTTGTCAAATCCAACCTATTCCGCCACAAGGTAGAGCGCAACAAAAAAGGCAAAGGCAGCTACAACAGACAGCAAGCAAAAAAATGGCAGGACGGTTCGTTTGAATCGTCCTGTTTTGTTTGGGCGGATGGCATTGCGTAGGGCGAAGCTAAAATGCTTTTGTTTACACGTTGTTACGCTATACCAAAATAAAAATAATTAAATTTCAAGAAGTTATTGATTTTACCTTAGCAAATGTTTACAATGCGCACGCAGTAAATTTTCAACCATCCCATATAGGAGTACACAAAATGACCGACTGTCAAACACACGCAAATCACACCCACGTTCACGGCGCAAACTGCGGACACACCGCCATTCAACACGGCGACCATGTGGATTATCTACACGACGGGCATCTGCACCACGCCCACGCCGAGCATTATGACGAGCACCGCTTGGACGTAACCGATGCCAACCCAGTCGGCTGCCACCCCGTACACACTTGCGGCGAACACCGCCACGGCGAAGGCTGCGGACACGAAGCCGTGCCACACGGCGACCACGTGGATTACTTGGTAAACGGTCGTTTGCATCATCAACACGGCGACCATTGCGATGACCACGGCCCTGTGCAAATCATCAAATAATCGCGCAACAAAAAACACGCTCGCAAAGCTCTGCGGGCGTGTTTTGTATTTTCAGGCTGCCTGAAAATTAGCGTGGGGCGCAATCTTTAAACAAGATTTCATCGTTGGGCGAAGTGACGGTGGCGATGTTGGCTTTGCGAGCGTTTTTGCTGGTAAGCGTTTCCATGCTGATGCCGTAGCCGCTTCCGCCGAAGATGGTGTCCACGTTGTCGGATTTGTTTAAATCGTATTGCATCACGCGGGTTGCGCCGTTCAATTTCGCGGCGGCAGTAACGGGAATGCCTGCGCCGTTAAAGTTGTATTTCACGGCAACGCGACCTTGTTGGCAAGTGTAGTTTACGGTTTGTGTGCTGGTGATTTTTTTCGCGTTAATCGGACCGCGTGGGGCGGCGATTGCGCTGCCTGCGATAACGGTTAAAGCCAAAATGCTCAAAGTTTTTGCGATGTTCATAGTTTTGTCCTTTGCGGAAAAATGGGTTGATTGCTGCAAGGATTTGCAACGGGCGGCATCATAAATTTAGTGTTTATGTTTGTCTAGTAGGGCGGGTGGGTGTTTTCATATTTTTTCAAATGTCAAAACGGCTGAACTTTGGGATGTGGGTTCAGCCGTTGGTTGGTTGATTGGCGCACGCCAGAGGCAGCCTGAAAAGCTGTTTTGAAGCCGTGGCGAATGATGAGCCTGCTTTAATTGCTCCACGTCATTCAATAGGATGCAAGAACACGGCTTGCAAGCAAGCCGTAGCGGCGCGGGGATGGTTTTCAGGCTACCTCATAGTGCGCCCGCGTTGAGGCAGCCTGAAAACTATTTCGCTGGCGATGCGCTGGATTGATGTTTTTCCCATTTAGCGCGGTGTTCGGGGGCATAGGCGAGGTTGAGAATCAGCACGCCTGGTAATTTGCTCTCTTCGTTGGCACGGGCAGGGAGGGCAAATGCCAGCAAAGTGCCTTTTTTGAATTGTTGTGCGCCTGCTTGTTGCATGAATTGTTTACGGCTTGCGGGGGTTTCACTGGCGGCGGTTTGCAAAATGGCAAATTCATCGGCGGTTAAATCGGGGTAGGGGGCAAAGCCTGCGGTTTTCAGGCTGCCTAATAGCGCGTCAAAATTGTTGTCGGTTTGCAAAAAGGCAATGGATTGCAGCACTTTGCTGTCGTTATCAAACATAAACATTTGCTGTGGCACGTTGCCTTTGATGTCGCGCATATAGATGGCGATGTCGCCCGATTTCAACTGAAATGCTGCGGTTGCCATAGGTTAAATAGCCGCTGTCGCCTTGAAGCGCATCGGGGTAGATTTTTTTAAACTGTTCAACGGTGGTGCTGCCGATTTGGGTTTGCTGCAATACGTCGCTTTCGCTGGCGACAATGTTGGATTGGGCGGCGGGCGTGATGTCGCCGATGCGCACATCGCAGGCGGCAAGGCTGAGGGCGAGGAGGGCGGGGGCGATGATGTTGAGTTTCATGGGAACTCCTTGGGTGGCGGGATTGGGGGCGGTTGAGGCAGCCTGAAATCGTTGTAGTGTTAATTGTCGGCGATCCGCCGACGTTCCATGGGTGATTAGGATTTTAAGGCAGTCTGAAACGGTGGCACAGCCGCGCCGCAGCGTTGCAACAGGGCGATGGTTTCAAACACGGGCAAGCCCATCACGCCGGTGAAGCTGCCTGCCAAATGTTGCACAAACACGCCGCCGATGCCTTGGATGCCGTATGCGCCTGCTTTGTCTAGCGGCTCGCCTGTGGCGATGTAGGCGGCGATTTGCGCGGCGGTAAGCGGGCAGAACTGCACGTTGTTTTGCTGCACGATGGCGTGTTCGTGCGCGCCAAATGAAACACACACGGCGGTTAAAACTTGGTGGGTGTCGCCTGAAAGACCGCGCAACATGGCGGCGGCGTGTTCGGGCGAGGTGGGCTTGCCGAGAATGGCGCCGCGATGCACCACGCTGGTGTCGGCGCTGATAATGGGGAATTGCTGCGCTTGCGGGTTGGCTTGGCGGGCGGCGCGGTTTTTGGCGATGGCGAGACGCAGCACATAGTCGTGCGCGGTTTCGCTGGGGCGCGGGGTTTCGTCGATTTCGGCGGCGATGTTGTGGATGGTGTAGCCGAGATTTTGCAGGATTTCGCGGCGGCGTGGGCTATTGGAGGCGAGGTAGAGTTGGGGCATGGGGTGTCCTTGTGGATGGGAATAGGCAGCCTGAAAACGAGTGAAGCGAGTTTCGGCGAAGCTAAAACGGCATCTGAAAATGGTTTTCAGGCTACCTTATCCTTGCCAAGCTTGGCGCGGATGATTTCCACCGCCATTGGGATAACGGAAAAAACCACAATGCCAATCACCAGCGCGCCAAAGTTGTTCTTGATAAACGGCACATTGCCAAACGCATAGCCCAGATAGGTGAGCGACACCACCCAAGCCAGCGCGCCAATGATGTTGTAGCGCAAAAAATGCCCATAATGCATTTTGCCCATGCCCGCCACAAACGGCGCAAAGGTGCGCACAATCGGCACAAATCGCGCAAGGATGATGGTTTTGCCGCCGTATTTTTCGTAAAACGCATGGGTTTTGGCAAGGTATTCGGGCTTGAAGATTTTGCTATCGGGGCGCGAGAACAGCTTTGCGCCGAAGTATTTGCCGATTTCAAAATTAGATGCGTCGCCCAAAATGGCGGCGGCGAGCAACACGGCAACGATGATGTGCACGTTTAACGCGCCAGCGGAAGCAGCGGCAACCGCGCCCGCGGCAAACAGCAGCGAATCGCCAGGCAAAAACGGCGTCACCACCAAGCCCGTTTCGCAAAACACGATAAGAAACAAAACAGCATACACCCAAGCGCCGTGTTGCGCGGCAAGGGCGATAAGATGTTGGTCTATATGGAGAATGAAGTCAATCATGTTGAGGCAGCCTGAAAAAAAGGGAGCGATTATAACGAAAAAGCGTTAGGCAGCCTGAAAACGGGGTTTACTCATTTTCAGGCTGCTGTTCTTGCTCGCGCCACCACGGCAGCGTGATATCGGGGAAATTCCAGCCGCGATACACCGCCAGCATCCGAATGGCAAAAATCAGCGCGATGGTGGAAAGGCTGCGCAGCCAAGCGTTGATGCTCGTTTGCAGCATCAGCAGATAATAGCCGCTGCCGATGATGGACGCGGTGATGTAGATTTCTTGGCGCAGCACCAGCGGAATCTGGCGGCACACAATATCGCGCATCACGCCACCAATCACCGCGGTAAACGCGCCCATTAAAATGGCGATGGTTGCCGTCATGCCACGGCTGAGCGCGGCTTCCACGCCGATAACGGTAAACGCCGCCAAGCCCAGCGCGTCAAACCAGCGAATCACATGGTTAATCCGCGCAAAAAAGCCGTAAAACATTTGCACCACAATGCTCACCAGCAAAATGGTGTAGAAATAATTTAAATCGTGTAGCCAAAAAATCGGATGGCGGTTAATCAGCAAATCGCGCAATGTGCCGCCGCCCACGCTGCCGAGAAACGAAATCAACACCGCGCCGAAAAAATCAAATTTCAGCTGCTTGGCAAGCACGGTGGCAGCGCAGGTGCAGGCAATGATGCCGATGATGTCTAGCGCGTAGATAAAGGTTTGGATTTGGGGCAGGGGGATGCTGGGCGACATGATTAAATGGCGTGTAAACAAAATAGGCGCGATATTAGCACAAGGTTTCAGGCTGCCCCGATGCAATTGATTATGAAAAAGGCAGCCTGAAAAACAAAAATGCTATAATCGCGCTTCTTTTGCCTAGCCTTTTTTCAGGCTGCCTTAAACCCCCAAAAACCACGGAATATCCATGCAAGCGAAGTCCCCCAAAATTGCCCTGTTGCCCCAAGAATGGCGCGCTGCCACGTCTTTGGCGGGCGTGTATGCCTTGCGGATGTTGGGGATGTTTTTGGTGTTGCCTGTGCTGGCGTTGCACGCGCACGATTTGGCGGGCACAAACGCCGCCAATGCGCCAAAAATGGTGGGCTTGGCGATGGCGATGTATGGTTTAACCCAAGCCTTGTTGCAGCTGCCTTTGGGGATGTTGTCCGACAAAATTGGGCGCAAAAAAGTGATTTATCTGGGCATGGGCGTGTTTGCGCTGGGCAGCTTTTGGGCGGCAAGCGCGAACGATGTGCACACGCTGATTATGGCGCGTGCCGTGCAAGGCGCAGGCGCGGTGAGCGCGGCGGTAACCGCGTTGCTGGCGGATTTAACCCGTGAAGAAGTGCGCACCCGTGCCATGTCGTTGATTGGATTGAGCATCGGGCTAACCTTTTCCGCCAGCTTGGTGCTCTCGCCGATATTGAGCCGCTGGATGGGCGTGAACGGCTTGTTTGCGCTGATGGGCGCGTTGAGCCTTGCCAGCATCGCGCTGGTGGCGTGGTACACGCCCAATCCCACCAGCGCACAATCGCGTTTGCATGAAGATGCGCAACTGCAAGTCGGGCACATTGGCGAAGTGTTGAAAAATGGACAGCTTTTGCGGCTCAATTTTGGCATTTTTGCGCTGCAAGCGGGGCTGATGGCGATGTTTACCACCTTGCCGTTTGCCTTAAAAAATCTAGGCTGGGACAAAACCAGCCATTGGCAAATCTATCTGCCCGCCACCGTTATCGGCTTGGTGTTGATGATTCCCGCCATCATCGTGGGCGAAACGCGTAATAAATTAAAGCCTGTGTTTTTGCTGGGCATTGGCTTAACTGCCGCCGCGCAATTCGCGCTATTAGGCAGCCTGAAAACCGTGTGGCTGATTGAACTGAGCTTGGTGGTGTATTTCATCGGCTTCAATATTTTGGAAGCCAGTATGCCATCGTTGGTTTCCAAGATTGCGCCGAGTAATCTCAAAGGCACGGCAATGGGCGTGTATAACACCTTGCAATCGGTGGGCGTGTTCACAGGCGGCATCATCGGCAGCCGCTTATACGCGCAATACGGCTTTAATGGCGTGTTTATTTTTTGCGGCGCAATCGGCGTGGTGTGGTGGTTGCTTGCCGCCTGCGCGCCCGCACCCAAGCCAGTGAAGAATGTGATGTTTGCCATCCCCGAAGCATGGCAGGGCGATTTAGGCAGCCTGAAAACCGCGTTGCAAGGCAGCATCGGCGTGGAAAGCATCGCATTTAGCCAAGACAACAAAACGCTGTTTATCAAAGCCTTGCAACAAGGTTTTGACGAAGCAAATATCCGAACCATCTTATTAACAGGAGCAAACAAATGTCCTTAAACAAAGTCATCCTAATCGGCAACTTGGGGCGCGACCCCGAACTGCGCTATATGCCCAATGGCGATGCGGTGTGCAATTTTTCCATTGCCACCAGCGAATCTTGGAACGACCGCAACAGCGGGCAACGCCAAGAGCGCACCGAGTGGCACAACATCACGCTGTATCGCCGTCTTGCCGAAGTGGCGGGGCAGTATTTGAAAAAAGGCAGCCAAGTGTATATTGAAGGCAAAATCCAAAGCCGCAAATACACCGACAAGCAAGGCGTTGAGCGCACGGCATACGACATCATCGGCAACGAGATGAAAATGCTCGGCTCGCGCGGCGGTAACCAGCAAGGCGGCGGTTATCACGACGATGCAGGCTATGCCCCTGCGCCGCAGCAAAACTACGCGCCCCAGCAGCAACAGCAATATGCGCCGCCACCGCCTGCTTATGATGCGCCGCCCCCCGCCGCGCCCACGCAACGCCAAGCGCCCGTTGCGCCTGCCGCGCCTGTGGACGATATTGACGACGATATTCCATTCTAAAAAATTCAGGGTTCTAAACAACCACTCAGGCAGCCTGAAAAGCAGAATGGCGTTGATTGTGCAAAAAGAGAGCCGCAGATACTGCTTTGAGTGTCTGCGGCTTTTGTTGCCACGCCCAATCTTGATTTCAGGCTGCCCTAGTTCGCCCTAATCCAGCCCGATAGCCATCCGAAAGTTGATTATGTTCCCCAAAATGCTCCCCGTTCTCTTGCTGGCGATTGCGCCGTTTGTTGCTCAAGCCCACGCCGCGCCCGAAGCCAGCAGCCCTGTTTCCTTGCCAACCGCGCCGCTTGCCGCGCCAGCCATCACGCAAGCTGCCAGCGCCACGCATGAGCGCGTGTTGGCAAATGGCTTGCGCGTGATTGTGAAAGAAGACCACCGCGCGCCTGTTGCCATGATTATGCTGTGGTACAAGGTGGGCAGCGCCGATGAAATCGCAGGCAAAACGGGGCTGAGCCATGCGTTGGAACACATGATGTTTAAAGGCACGCAAACCGTGCCCGCTGGCGAGTATGCCCGCAGAATTAGCGCCTTAGGCGGCAACAACAACGCCTACACCACCAACGAAGAGACGGTTTACCATGTGAACATCGCCGCCGAGCATCTGCCTGCGGTGTTGGCATTGGAAGCCGATCGCATGGCGAATTTGAATTTCAGCGACAGCGTGTTTCTCAATGAAATGAAAGTGATACGCGAAGAACGCCGCCAACGCATTGAAGATAATCCGCAAGGCTTGTTATACGAAGAATTGATGCACCAAGCGTGGCAAAAATCGCCCAACCGCACCAGCGTAATCGGCAAAATGGCGGATTTGCACAAGCTAACGGCAAACGATTTGCGCCAGTGGTACAAAAAATGGTACGCGCCCAACAACGCCACGCTGGTGATTGTGGGCGATGTGCAGCCTGAAACCGTGTTTGCCCAAGCCGAGCAATATTTTGGCAGCCTGAAAAAACGCCCGCTGCCTACGCGGCAAAACATCAGCGAGCCGCTGTCGCGCGGCAAGGCGGTGCAAAGCAGCATTCGCGGCAACACGCAGCGCCCGCTGATGACGCTGGCTTACCGCGTGCCGCATCTCACCGCGCTGGGCGAAAAGCTGCCCTACGCGCTGGATATGCTGACTAATGTGTTGGACGGGCATGACGCGGCGCGGTTTAGCAAAAATTTGGTGCGCGGCAAGCAAATCGCGCAAAACATCAACATCGGCTATTCGCTGCTGGCGCGCAGTCCGCAGCTTTGGGGTATTAGCGCATCGCCCGCCGCCAATGTTTCCACAGGCAGCCTGAAAGCCGCGCTGGAAAACGAAATCGACCAAATCGCCCAACACGGCATCAGCGAAGAGGAACTCAACCGCGCCCGCACCATAGAGCAAACTCAAACCATCTTCGCCCGCGACAGCATCAACGCCCGCGCCAACCTAATCGGCTCGCTGCAAATCGCAGGATTCAGCTGGCGCAACGAAGACGAAATCCGCCGCCGCATCCAAACCGTATCCGCCGCCGACATCCAAGCCGCCGCCAAGCTGCTCACCCAAGATCGGCAGATTTATGTGGAACTGCTGCCGCAGCAAGCCGCCAGCCGCGCCAAGCAAAAAGGCAAAAAATAAGCAAAAGGCAGCCTGAAAACCACATCACGCCGTTGCAAGTATTTTTTGCCAGCGCACGGCTTGCCAGCAAGCCGTAGGAACGCGGGGAGATGTTTCAGGCTGCCTTTGCCGTTCGCGCCCGCGTTAAGGCAGCCTGAAAACTGAATCAACCAACTTTCAGGCTGCCCCACCCATGCAAAGGCAGCCTGAAAACCCAATCCCACCCACTTTCAGGCTGCACACCAGCCCAAAGGAAACACCATGCACTACACCGACCTGCGCGATTTCATCGCCCGTCTGGAACAGCAAAACCAGCTCAAACGCATCGCCCACCCCGTCTCCCCCCATCTGGAAATCACCGAAATCGCCGACCGCGTATTGCGCGCCGAAGGGCCTGCCTTGCTGTTTGAACATGCCGTCAAGCCCGACGGCAGCCGCTATGACTTTCCCGTGCTTGCCAACCTGTTCGGTACGCCCGAGCGCGTGGCGATGGGCATGGGCGCAGACAGCGTCGCCAAGCTGCGCGAAATCGGGCAGACGCTGGCGTATCTGAAAGAACCCGAGCCGCCCAAGGGCATCAAAGACGCGTTCTCCAAACTGCCGCTGCTCAAAGACATTTGGAGCATGGCACCGAAAATCGTCAAAAACGCGCCCTGCCAACAAATCGTGTGGGAAGGCGACGAAGTGGATTTGACCCGCCTGCCGATTCAGCATTGCTGGCCGCAAGACGTTGCGCCGCTGGTAACGTGGGGCTTGACGGTAACGCGCGGGCCGTACAAAAAACGCCAAAATCTCGGCATCTACCGCCAGCAGTTGCTCGGCAAAAACAAACTCATCATGCGCTGGCTCGCCCATCGCGGCGGCGCACTGGATTATCAGGCGTTCCGCAAGGAAAACCCCGACGCGCCTTATCCTGTGGCGGTAGTGCTCGGCTGCGACCCCGCCACCATTCTCGGCGCGGTTACGCCCGTGCCCGACACTTTGAGCGAATACCAGTTTGCAGGTTTGCTGCGCGGCTCGCGCACCGAATTGGTGAAATGTATCGGCAGCGATTTGCAAGTGCCCGCCCGCGCCGAAATCGTGTTGGAAGGCGTGATTCATCCCAACGAAACCGCGCTGGAAGGCCCCTACGGCGACCACACGGGCTATTACAACGAGCAGGACTACTTCCCCGTGTTTACGGTGGAACGCATCACCATGCGCGAAAACCCGATTTACCACAGCACCTACACCGGCAAACCGCCCGACGAACCCGCCGTCTTGGGCGTGGCGTTGAACGAAGTGTTCGTGCCGCTTTTGCAAAAGCAGTTCCCCGAAATCACCGATTTCTACCTGCCGCCCGAAGGCTGTTCCTACCGCATGGCGGTGGTGAGCATGAAAAAACAATACGCCGGACACGCCAAGCGCGTGATGATGGGCTGTTGGAGCTTCCTGCGCCAGTTTATGTACACCAAATTCATCATCGTGGTGGACGACGACGTGAACGTGCGCGACTGGAAAGAAGTCATCTGGGCGATCACCACGCGCATGGACCCCGTGCGCGATACCGTGTTGGTGGAAAACACGCCGATTGATTATTTGGACTTCGCCAGCCCCGTAAGCGGACTGGGCGGCAAAATGGGCTTGGATGCCACCAACAAATGGCCGGGCGAAACCAACCGCGAATGGGGGCGCGTGATTGAGCGCGATGCCGATGTGGCGGCGAAGGTGGACGCGATGTGGGGGGAATTGGGGTTGTGATGATAGGCAGCCTGAAAACAGAATTTCGTTTTCAGGCTGCCTTAAACGTATTATTTAAAAGGAAAAAAACATGAGCGATACCATCAACATCAATGGCGCAAATTACACCGTCTGTTCGTTTCGCGGCAAAGTGCTGCGCAATCATACCTACACCACATCGGAAACCACCGTTTCGGGCGGCGGCAGCAGCACAACATTGTATAAAGGCACGGGACGCATCAAGCAAAAAGACATACAAACCTACACCACGCATACGCACCACACCGAGCTGTATTTGCAAGACGACAAAGGCAATCAAGATGTTACCAACGCATCGGGCATTCGGCTCAATGCGCTGGAAGGGCATGATGTGATTGCCATTTGGATTGTGCGCGAGGGCGACGATCGCGGGTCGGTCGTGGGTTTTTTGAACATTACGCTGCGGCAATATTATTGGCGGGATAAGACGTGGCAAGAGTTTCACCGCCATACGGTTTGGATTGCGCTGCTGCAAATGAGCAGTATTTTTATCGCGATTGGCGTGGCGTTTTATTTTGGGCGGATGGTGAGATCGTGGCTGATATTTTGGGCGTTGCTGATAGGCGTGTTTATCGGCATTTGGCGGTTTACAGGACGCTTGGAGAATGAAAACCGCCAGCGCGTGCTCACATGGCAAGAAGAAATTGACAAGATATTGGCAAAACGATACGCGGCTAAATAAGCAAACGATTATTCAGATACTCCAAGCCGCGCAAGGATTGAAGCGGTTTGAGACAGCCTGAAATGGGAAAACCTGTTTTTCAGGCTGCCTTTTACTGTTCCAGCCCCAATTTGGCGGCGAGCTGCTCAAACTGTTTGTTTTCCTGCGCCTTAGCCGATTGGAAGTAAAACTTTTTCAGGCTGCCGCTGCGGGCGGTGGTTTGGATTTGGTCAAACGGCACTTGGGAAAAGGTGAGCGACAGGCTGTGCAGGGTGGGCGGCAGCGTGTCCAGTGTGGCAAGGTGTTTGCAGTTAAAAAATTCGGCGGTGTGCAGTTTGGGGTTGTGGGAAAAATCGGGCGTGGCGGTGAGTTTGGTGACGGTGTTGAAGCAGATTTCTTGCAGCTGCGGCAGGCGGGAAACGAAGGAGAAGTCGTCGGTTTGGCGGCAGGCGATGAGTTCAAGGCGTTGGAGATTTGGATAGATGTCGGGCAGTTTTTCGGCGTGGATGAGTTCGTGGCGGATGTCCAGAGATACCATGTTTTCGTTGCGCGGCAGGCGGCTTAAATCCAATTTGCGCAGTCTCAGGCTGTGCAGTTTGGGGTTGTGCAGCAGAGAATAGTCTTTCGCGGGTAGGATGCAGTCATCCAGCGACAGGCTTTCCAAATCGGCAAACGTGTGCAGTACATCAAATTTCAGGCTGCCTTTAAGGTTGCCGCACAGGCTGAATCCACGCAGGCGGTGCATCACGGCAAGTGGGGCGAGCGATGCCAGCGGTTCGTTGCTGTGCGCGAGGATGGCAAGGCTGGCGGCATCGGCAAACAGGGGCAGCAGGTCTAGGTTGTGCAAGATGCCTTGCTGCGGGGCGACGGCGAAATCGCACATCAGCAGCAGTTTGTAATCGCTGCCGTGCAGCAGGGGGTGCAGCGCTTCGGCGGTGGTAAGGGCGATGCCGCCAGAGATGGAAATGGTTTTGTGCGGGGACTGGCAAAAGGCGGTGAGTTCGTGCGCTGCGGGTGGCGGGGTTTGCGGGGTGAGACAGAGCAGGTGGGGATGGGCGTTCATATCGGCTGGTGGGTTTGGGATGGTGTGGAAAGATTTGCAAACTGGTTTTAGCTTCGCAACTACGCTTCGCTACGCAGGCTGCCTTTTAGCATTTAGGGCAGCCTGAAACCTTTTGCAGCGGCAATCAATCCAGCGCGTTTTGGATTTCGCTGTGCAGCTTGTTGAGAAAGCGCCCTTGGCGCACAAGGTCGCTGGCGGCGGGATAGTCTTGTTGGTTGAATGCGTGTTCTAGCTGTTGATAAAGCTGGGTTTGGGCTTGGGCGATTTCGTTTTGCAGGGCGTGTAGCTCGGCGGTGTTTTGCTCAGCTTGGGCTTCGGCTAGGGTTTCGCGCCATTGCATTTGTTGCATCAGAAATTCGGGGTCTATTTGCGTGTTGTGCGGGTCGTCGGGGTTGATGTTGTGCTGTTGCAAAAGATAGGCGGCGCGGTCTATGGGGGATTTGAGCGTGGTGTAGGCTTGGTTGATGGTGGCGCTCATCATCAGGGCTTGTTTTTGCTCAAAGGGGTTGGCGGTGGTGTATTTGTCGGGGTGGAATTGGGCAGCGAGGGTGCGGTAGTTTTGTTCTAGGGTGGCGCGGTTGATGGTGTAGCTGACGGGGAGCTGGAATAGGGTGAAGTATTGAGACATGATGATTTTCCTTGTGGGTGTGGTTGCAATGTGGTTTCAGGCTGCCTTTTGGGTTTAGGGTTGGGTGTCTATAAAGACGAATTGTTCGTGCTTGCTGCGGGGGCGGCGGCCTTTCCATAGGATTTTGCCGTGGATTTCAGGCTGCGTTTGGGATTTGGGGTTGTATTGCAGCAGGGTGTAGCGACAGTTTGGCGTGGCGCTGGTGGTGGGGAGTGTGCTGTATTGTTGCCATGCGATGCGGGTGTCGGTTTGATTGGGCGGGATGTAGAGGCAGCTGGTGTGGCTGTGTAGCGAAACGAGTAGGTCATCGCTCAGGCTGTTCTGCATTTGTTGCACGATGGGGCGGTGGCTTTTGGCGGCGTCTATCCATGGCAGAAATAGGGTCATCAAGAGTGCCCAAACTAGGGTAATGCCTGCTGCCCAGTTGGTTACGGCTTGGCGGCCGCGGATGTTTTTGCGAGTGATGGCGACGATCCACATCGGAGTGAACAATAGGGCGACGATGATGGGCATGGGGTCTATGTCGCGGGTGTAGTAGGGGCTGAAATAGGCGGCGCGCTCGGCGAGCTTGGCGGGGATACCGTAGTTCATGGCGATGAAGCCTACCCAGAGAAATGCGGCGGCGGCGGAGAAGGTCATGATGCCGAACCAGTGGAGATAGGCGGCTGCGCCGCGGCGTAGGTTGTCCAATTGGGCGGCGCCGAGTAGGGCGAGCGGGGGGAGAATAAGAACAAGGCTGTTTTGATCGCGCTGGGGATTCAGGGCGAGAAGAAGGGCGAACAGGGTAAGGGTGTAGCTGGCAAAGCTGCCTGCGTTGGCGGGCAGGGTTTTGCGGCGGCTGGCTGTCCAGATAGCAAGGGGCAGCGCTGGGAAGGCAAACCAGATAATGTGTTGCAGATAATAGGGCAGTTGAAAGGCAGCCTGAAAATGCTGTGTGCCGCCGTAGCTGCCGAATAGATGGTTGTGGAGATATTGAGTGAATGCGGCGGGGTGGGTGATGGCTAGGGCGATGGGGTGGATGCTGGCAAGCGGCAGGGCGATGATGGTGGCGCAGATGAGTGTGATTAGGATGCGGTTGGTGTGCCACGGTTGATTGCTGAACCACAGCAGCCAGCCTGTGAGCAAGGGAATAGCGGCGATAAGAATGCCTGCGCTTTGCATCAGCAAGGTGGTGGCAAGGGCGATGAGCAGGGCGGCGAAAATGGTTTGTTTATGCGCGATGGCGTAGCCCCACATGGTGAGCCCAACACCTGCAACCAGCAGCGATTGGCTGTCTATAAAATGGGCGATGGGCAATAGCCCTGCTGAGCCGATGAGAATAAGCACAACGCTGCGCCCGTGGTGTCGCCCCAAAAAACGATAGCCTGCCATGCCGCTGCCCAGCAATCCAAGGCTGGTGTAGAACACGCTGGCAAAGCGCGCGGCAGAATAGGCATCGGCTGCCCATGGCGTGAGCAGGCGCTGGAAGAGTTGCGCGGTTTGAACGTATAAAGGGGCAGCCTGAAAATTGGCTTTGCCAAAGAGCATGGGCAGCCATGAGCCAAATGGGGTTTCGCTGATGGTGGTGTAGAGTTCGGGTTCGCTGGGCTTCCAGAGATCGTGGGAGAACACGCCCGGCCAGAGCCATGCAAAGGCGAGCAAAAGCAGCAGCCAAGGATATTCGCGAGTAGGCGGGATGGGGCGTTTGGAAGCAGGGATGTAGGTGAGCATGGAGATTGGGAATGGGGGAAGAATGGGAGAGAATTATAGCGTATTTGCTTTGCAAGGCTGGGGCAGCCTGAAACGCGCTTGGTTTGTTTTCAGGCTGCCTATTCCGTCTTAAAGGCAGCCTGAAAACCCGCCCCATCCGCCTGCCACACCACCACCCAATCATGCCGCCCAGCCGTGCACAGCGGCAAATACACCCGCTCCGCCCGCCAGCTTCCATCCGCCTGTTTTGCCAAATCAAAACGGTTAAACCCCATCTCCATCCCATCCATGCGAAACGAAGCCGACAGCGATTGCACATCGCTGGGCACGCCCGCCGCTTCTATGACAAACGCCGATTTCACGCTGGTTAAACCGCGCAGCCGCAGCGTAGCCCCCTGCAAAAACGGGCAACCCTGCGCCAATATATCGCATTGCACCGTCGCCGCCCCCTTTTCAGGCTGCCTACTTTGCCACCAGCCCAGCATCGCCACCTTCAACGCCGCAAACGCCAGCAACAGTCCTGCCGCCAGCAACCATTTATATTTATTCTGTTTCGTCATCATCATGCTCTATTCTCTTTTCAAACAACCCAATACAGCGCCAAAAAATCCGCATCATAACACCATCCGCCCGCCCAATGCGGCAGCCTGAAAACCCATCTAGCAAAACTCGTTTCCATATTTTCAGGCTGCTATAATCGCCATTTTTCTTGCACAGAAAGCCCAACCATGAGCCGCATCGCCCAAACCTTCGCCCAACTGGGCAACCAAAAAGCCCTTATCGCCTACATCACCGCAGGCGATCCCAATCTCGCCGCCACGCTCGCCATGATGCACAGCATGGCAGAAAACGGCGCAGACATCATAGAACTGGGCATCCCCTTTTCCGACCCAATGGCAGACGGCCCCACCATCCAACGCGCGGTAGAACGCGCCCTCGCGCAACACGTTTCCCTGCGCGACGTGCTGGCAACCGTTAAACAATTTCGCCAAAGCAACGAGCGCACCCCCGTTGTGTTGATGGGCTATTTAAACCCCATCCACAAAATGGGCTACCAAGCCTTTGCCCAAGCCGCCGCCGAAGCAGGCGTGGATGGCGTGCTCACGGTGGACGACCCCATTGAAACCATCGCCCCGCTGCAAACCGCCCTTGCACAGCGCGATATAGACAACATTTTTCTGGTTGCCCCCACCACCAGCGAAGCGCGGATGCAAGCCATCGCCGAACACGCCAGCGGCTTTGTGTACTACGTTTCGCTCAAAGGCGTAACAGGCTCGGCGCAGCTGGACACCAACGAAGTCGCCGCCAAAATCGCTGTGCTGCGCCAACACATCAAGCTGCCGATTGGCGTGGGCTTTGGCATCAGCGATGCCGAGAGCGCTGCCAAAATCGCCGCCGTTGCCGATGCCGTGATTGTGGGCAGTCGTATCGTGAAAGAAGTGGAAACGCATCAGGGTAACGAAGCACCAGCCGTGGGCTCATTGGTGCGCGAATTAAAAGCCGCGATTTAATCTCTTATATATCAATGCAAAAAGCAGCCTGAAAACGTTAAAAACCCGTTTTCAGGCTGCCTATTCATATTGTCTTGTTGCCAACGAAGCCATCAATCCACAAACGTAACCCCAGCCAGCTGCGCCAACTTCACCGCTTCGGCAATCGCTGCCAACGCCTGCGGGCGCACAAAGTTGCGCCGATATGCCAGCACAATACGGCGACTTGGCGCGGGCGATTCAAACGGCACAATAGAAAACAGCATATGGTCGTTATCGGTGAGCGCGGTGGAAGGCAACACGCTGATGCCCAAGCCACCTGCAACCATGTGGCGAATGGTGTTCAGCGAACTGCCTTGCAGCGTGTTCGCCAAGCCCGCCACGCGCTGTTTTGCCGCCAATTCGCTGCACGAACCGAGCACTTGGTCGCGCATGCAGTTGCCTTCGGTGAGCAGCAACACATTTTCTTCCGCGATGTCTTTGGTGGAAACTGAATCCAATTCTTCGAAGCGATGTCCCTTGGGCACAATCACAAAAAACGGCTCGTCATACAGCGGAATCGTTTCCACGCCTGTTTCTGCATACGGCTCGGCAACCACAATCGCATCCACATCGGCGCGTTTGAGCATTTCGGTGAGCGCGGCGGTGTAGTTCTCTTCCAGCATCAGCGGCATTTTCGGCGCTACTTGGCGCATGGATAGAATCAGCTTGGGCAGCAAATACGGCGCAACGGTGAAAATCAAGCCCAGCTTAAAATTGCCTTCCAGCTGGCTTTGTTCCTCGTTTGCCAGATAGCGAATCACTTCCGCTTCATCCAGCACGCGCCGCGCCTGCGCCACAATGCGCGCGCCCGAATTGGTGGTCATCACTTCGTTGCTGCTGCGGTCAAACAGCGACAAGCCCAGCTCTTCTTCCAGCTTTTTGATGGCGATGGAAAGCGTGGGCTGGCTCACATGGCAACGTTGCGCGGCGCGTCCAAAATGCTTTTCCTGTGCCACGGCAACAATGTAGCGTAGCTCGGTTAAAGTCATGCTTTGTCCTTTTGTTTTTCAGGCTGCCCATCTTCGGGCTTGGTTTCGGGCAACGTGATGTTCAACGCCAACATTTCCACACCGTCTTGCTCTTCGCGCGTGATGTTGATGTCGTCCAATTTAATCTTCACATATTTAGACAACACTTCCATCAATTCTTTTTGCAGCGTGGGCAAATAATCAGGCGTTCTGGCGGTTTCGCGGTTGGCACGCTCTTGCGTGATGATAATTTGCAAACGATCGCGTGCCACAGATGCGCTTTGTGGCTTTCTGCCAAACAAACGGTCAATCAACGACATGGCTTATCCCCCAAACAATTTCTTGAAAAACCCTTTTTTCTCGGCTTCCAAGAAACGAATTTCACGGTTTTCACCCAACAAACGCGCCACCACATCTTGATACGCTTGTGCCGCCACCGCATCGGTTTGATGGATAACAGGCTCGCCCGCGTTAGACGCTTGCAACACATTTTGCGATTCAGGAATCACGCCAATCAACGGAATGCGCAAAATATCCTGAATATCTTGCACCGACAGCATCTCGCCCTTTTCCACGCGCTCGGGCGAATAGCGCGTAATCAGCAAATGCTCTTTCACCGCTTCGCCGCGCTCGGCTTTGCGCGATTTGCTTTGCAAAATGCCCAAAATGCGGTCGGAATCGCGCACGGAAGACACTTCGGGGTTGGTGGTGATAATCGCTTCATCGGCAAAATACAACGCCATCAACGCGCCTGTTTCAATGCCTGCGGGCGAATCGCACACCACAAATTCAAAGTTCAAATTGGTAACCAATTCTTTCAACACTTTGCCCACGCCTTCTTTGGTGAGCGCGTCTTTATCGCGGGTTTGCGAAGCGGGCAGAATGAACAGGTTTTCGCAATGCTTGTCTTTAATCAGGGCTTGGATGGCGGTTGCTTCGCCTTGAATCACGTTAATCAGGTCGTACACCACGCGGCGTTCGCAGCCCATAATCAAATCCAGATTGCGCAGGCCCACGTCAAAATCAATCACGCAGGTTTTGTGTCCTTGCAACGCCAAACCTGTTGCGATGCTGGCAGATGTGGTGGTTTTGCCCACGCCGCCTTTGCCTGATGTAACCACAATAATTTTTGCCACTTTAAATACTCTCTTTCAGATTAAATGGTGAATGGGAAAAGGATAGGCAGCCTGAAAAAGGCAGCCTGAAAATAAGATTTAATGTTTACACAATAGGCAGCCTGAAAATCGCCAAACCCACTTTCAGGCTGCCTTGTTGTTTTGAATACTAATTGGCGTTGATGGCAAAAATCGCCAAACGCTCATCGTCTTGCAATTCAATTTGCACCGCCTTTTTGTGCAAAGACGGCGGCAAATCCTGCTCAAACACCCGATAAATTCCCGCGATAGACACCAATTCCGCCTGCATGGATTGCAAGAAAATGCGCGCGCTGGTGTCGCCCGATTCGCCTGCCAGCGCCCGCCCGCGCATCGGCGCGTACACATGGATATTGCCATCGGCGATAATCTCCGCGCCTTCGCTCACCATACCCAGCACAATCAAATCCGCCTGCTCGGCATAAACCTGCTGCCCCGTGCGCACGGGCGAAGTAACCACAACGGTTTTGCGCGTGGTGAGCAGCGTTTCAGGCTGTGGTTTATCGTTTGCGGCTTCTCCGGTTGGGTTATCTGGATTGTCTGCTTGCGCGCCTGCTTCGGCTGGCTGTTCAATGCTTTCAGCGTTTTCAGGCTGCGTTTGATGATTAGCCGCGTTGTCTGCCGACTGCGCTTCATCGTTGCTTGAATCGGCATCGTGCTGATTATTGGTAACATCTTGGTTGGCAACATCGTCCGTATTATTTTCAGGCTGCCGATTGGCTTTCTTGCCGCCGTCTAACCACAGCAAGCCCGCCTTGTTTGCCTGCTCCGACCAATCTTTCTTGCCATGCTGCAACGCCACCACGCGCAAATCACGCGCAGCAAACAGCGCTACCACCGCTGCCAAATCCAGCTCATCCACCCGCTGCAGCTGCAAGCGTGTTGCATCCAAAATAAACGGCATATTGGCAAACTTGGCATATTGCGCGGCTTTTTCTTCCAACAGCGCAGCGATGACCACCAAATCCGCCGTAAACAAACGCAGTGTAAAGGCTTCTAAGCGAGCAGATTTCAAATCAAAGGCAGATTTCATGGTTTTGATTGTTTTATTCAATGAATTTTGCAAGTTTACCGCGTTAGACAATATTACACAACCATACAGGCAGCCTGAAAACCGATAGCTGTTATCAAAAGCAATTGAATTTTAAAAACATTGCCTTTACAATGTCGCTTCCTTTTTTAACTACTTTTAACGAGAAGATAAGATAATGAAAAAAACACTGTTAAGCACCGTGCTATTGCTTGCCTTGGCTGCCTGCGGCGGCGAAAACAACAACGCCCCAGCGCAAAACACCAACGCATCAGGCGCAGCCCCAACAGCCAGCGCACCCGCCACCAACGCGCTCAACATCTACAACTGGTCAAACTATGTGGACGAATCCACCGTTGAAGACTTCAAAAAAGCCAACAACCTAGATTTAACCTACGACCTATACGAAAACAACGAAACCCTTGAAGCTAAAATGCTCACCGGCAAATCTGGCTACGATTTAGGCGTTCCCGGCATCGCATTCTTGCCCCGCCAAATCAAAGCGGGTGCTTATCAGAAAATTGACAAATCGCTTATCCCCAACTACAAAAACATTGACCCAGCCCTGCTGAAATTGCTGGAGCAAGCCGACCCTGGTAATGAATACGCCGTTCCTTATTTCTCAGGCGTGAACACCTTGGCGATTACCGCCAAAGGCAAAGAATTGCTGGGCGGCAAACTGCCCGACAACGCATGGGATTTGATGTTTAAACCCGAATACACGAATAAACTCAAATCCTGCGGCATCGCGCTGTGGGACACGCCCAGCGAAATGTTCCCCATCGTGTTGAATTATTTGGGCAAAGACCCCAAAGGCACCAATCCTGCCGACATTGACGCCGCAGCCGCCGTGTTGCAAGCCATTCGCCCCGATGTGAAACGATTTAGCGCATCGTATATTGACGAATTAGCCCGCGGCGATATTTGCTTGGTGGCGGGCAACGGCGGCGATTTGAATCTTGCCAAAGCGCGCAGCGAAGAAGTGAAAAATAATGTGGGCATTGAAGTTTTAACCCCCAAAGGCATGGGCTTTTGGGTGGAATCTTGGGTGATTCCCAAAGATGCGAAAAACGTTGCCAACGCACATAAATACATTAACTACACGCTAGACCCCGAAGTGGCGGCGAAAAACGGTGCTGCGGTAACCTTTGCACCCGCCAGCCTGCCCGCGCGCGAAAAAATGGATCCGAAGCTGGTATCCACCCGTTCCATTTTCCCAACCGCAGAAGACATGGCAAACGGCTTTGTGATGCCGCAAATGTCGGACGAAGCGAAAAAACAAACCACCGCGTTGTGGCAAAAATTGA
The DNA here is from genome assembly GCA_963520365.1 of uncultured Kingella sp. Classification (GTDB taxonomy): domain Bacteria; phylum Pseudomonadota; class Gammaproteobacteria; order Burkholderiales; family Neisseriaceae; genus Kingella_B. The sequence goes on along the minus strand of CAUQQW010000006.1, from coordinate 6,665 downwards.
AAATGAGCAAATAACGTTTTCTTTGCCATTAACCCATGAGGCAGCCTGAAAATCGTTTTCAGGCTGCCTGTGTTTTGGATGCAGCCTGAAATCTTTTATCAACTCTTAACTTTGTAAACAAGAACATGACCACACCCATTTCTACATCACCTACCCGCCGTAATATGCTTTCTGCGCTGATTTTCGCCAGCCGCTGGCTGCAACTGCCCATTTATCTGGGCTTGATTGTGGTGCAGGCGATTTATTCTTATAAATTTATCAAGCTGCTTTGGGGCTTAATCACTAATCTGAACACCATGGACGAATCCACCGTGATGCTGGCGGTGTTGAATTTGATTGATGTGGTGATGATTGCTAATTTGCTGGTGATGGTGCTGATTGGCGGCTACGAGACGTTTGTGTCGCGCTTGAATGTGGACGACCACCCCGACCAGCCTGAATGGCTGAACCATGTGAATGCGTCGGTGTTGAAAGTGAAGCTGTCGATGGCGATTATCAGCATTTCGTCGATTCATTTGCTGCAAACGTTTATCAACGCGGGGCGGCTGCCTGAAAACCAGATGATGTGGCAGCTGCTGTTGCATTTGGCGTTTTTGCTCTCGGCAATCGCAATGGCATGGACGGATAAGATTGTGTACAGCACTTCGCATCAAGCGCATTGATTGGCGCGCAATAAAAGGCAGCCTGAAAACCATTTTTCGTTTTCAGGCTGCCTTTTGCTTGGCTTGAATTAAGCGATTTGCGCGTCGCGCACGTAAGGATTGCTGCTGTCCCACGCGTAGCCTGCCAGCACGGCGCAAAGCATTTCGCGCGATTCGGAACTGTGCGAGGGGTTGAACACCCAATCTTGCAGCGAGCCGTTGTACCAGCTATCAATGCTGGTTTTGAATACTTGCGCGCCATAGGCTTGACGACTGGCGTATTCGCTTTCCCAATCAACGCTTTCGCCGTTGAGCTGGCGCGTGAGCACATCCACCGCGAGCTTGGCGGAATACATTGCGCTGCTGATGCCCGATGAAAACACGGGGTCAAGAAAGCCAGCGGCGTTGCCGAGTATGGCAAAACCGTTGCCATGAATGGCTTGAACGCCAGCGGAATAGGACGGGATGTAGTAAAAGGGAAAGCCGTTGTCCCAATTGGCTTGCGGCATGATTTTTTGGAACATCGGCACTTCGCCGAAATATTGTTTAAGCAATTCGGATGCGCCCAGCAAGCGCCCCGCTTTTTCTTCGGCGCGTTTGAAGTATTTAGCCTGCCCCACCAAGCCCACGGAGCTGCGCTGGTTATCCAATGGAATCAACCACATCCAAATATCGCGGTATTCAGGATGCACAGCGATGAGATTTTTGTTGCGGTCAAATTTGGGATGCGTGATGCAGTCGTTGATTTGGGTGTGGTAAACGTTGTGTTGCGTGATGCCTTGGGTGATTTCCCAACCCAGCAAGCGAGGTACGGCACGAAAATAGCCGCTGGCATCCAACACAAATTGGGCGCTTAGCGGATATTGAATGCCACTGTTTTGCTGGATAAGCAGTTGCACAGGTGTGTTGCTGTTGTCCATATTGATAACTGCTTCGCCAAAATGCACATCGGCACCATGTTTTTGCGCTTGGTGGATAAGAATTTGATCAAAGCGCGCGCGATCCACTTGCAGCGCGAAATTTTTGCCCTTGCCGTGTTTGTGGCGAAAATCAAAGGCGGTGTAGTGGTTTTGATAGGTAAACGCGATGCCGTTTTTCAGATGGAAGGGTTCGTTTTCAATAATGTGCAATACGCCCGCTTCTTCCAATACGTCCATGCCAAGCGGCAGCAGGCTTTCGCCAACAACGTAGCGCGGGAAATGCTGCTTTTCAATCACGCAAACGCTGAACCCTTGCTGCCTAAGCAACAGAGCAGCGATTGAACCCGCAGGCCCCGCGCCGATGATGACGACATCGTATTGTTTAGTCATGATTTTGTTCTCTTTTTTGGTGTTTTTTTTGATGGGCGAATTTTAGCATTGATTGGTGTTTTCAGGCTGCCGATTAGGCGGGGAATGCCGTGGATGGTGGGATGGGCGCAACATAATTTTAACGATTGGCACTATTTTTCAGGCTGCCTGAAATTGAATTTAGGAACTACTTGATAATTTGGTACAATACGCGGATTTTTATCAAAAGGAGTTTTGCATGTCTTCATCAAAACAATATCGCTCGGAAGCCACTATCATTATGACTTTTCATAATGAGGGCATTCTTGCGCATAAAAGTCTATTGGGCTTTCAAAGGATGCGAGATTACATGCATTCCAAAAACAAGGGATTAGACCTTATTTGCGTATTGGACTCACCTGCTGAATCAACAAAAAATATTATTCAAAATTTCATTTCAAAATTTGGTAACGAAAATGATCAAATTGTTGAGGTAGCATTTAAATCACTTGCCGCCTCTCGCAATTCTGGAATTGATCTAGTAAAAACTGATTATGTGGGCTTTCTAGATGGTGATGATTTTCTAAGTAAAAACTGGGTGTATGAAGCATTGAAGCATCAAAAAAAGATACGCAATCGCGTTTTGTGCTTCCCTAAATATGTTATTTCTTTCGGCAAACATAATGCAACTCAAATCATAAAACCAAGTAGTGGTATTCCCATTCCTCAGCTAATTAATACCCATTATTGGAATAGTGCATCATTTGGGCATATATCCATATATAGGGATCTTTTTTATAATGAGATAATTAATAGAAATAATAAATTTGTTTTTGAAGATTGGGACTTTAATTTAAGATGTATTGCTCAAAAAATTGAAATAGAACCCGTTGATAATACATATCTATTTTATAGAAGAAAGCACAATTCCATGTTGTTGGAACATGTTGCACTTCAATCTTTAACTCCGCCATCCGCATTTTTTGACACTATTCATCACTAAGGTCTATCATGCCAAAAAATAATATCAAATCAAAATTTAATAAAAATATCAAATCAATGATTAAATCTATTGTTCGCGTAGTATGGAAGATTTTTTTAAGACCTATTTCCAAACTTCTACCCAACAATGAATTTAAATTGCAAATCATAACTATTGGAAATAAAATTGAACGACGCCAATGGTGGTTAGATCCGCAAAACACCACCAATTCTAGTGAAAGCACTGTTAATAATTTTCTCTTTGAGGAGCTTCGTGAGCTATCTCAGTTTGAGTTCTTGCTGCAACCGACCAATGATTTTATTCATCAAATATCCACTCAAATATATGACCCATCTACTGATTTAAACCCTACTAGTATTGGTCAATCTTATGATGCTATTATAAAAAATTTGCGTAATCTAGATTTTGATGTGATTTTTTTGGCACCTTGGTTAAAAAGGGGTGGGGCAGATTTGGGTTTGCTTCACCATATCAATGCATGCCATGAAAAAAACTATAAAATATTACTTATTACCACTCTAGAAGCGAACTCAACTTGGTTATATAAGCTCCCAGATAGTGCAAAACATTTAGATTTGTCTTTATTTGCTCGCAATCTAAATGAAAACCAACAAGCTGAATTGCTGGCACGCATTTTACTGCAAAGCTCGGCGCAGACCATTCATAATATTAACTCAGACTTAGGCTGGTTTGTAAGTAAGCATTATGGCTCTTTATTTAAAGCAATGAATAAGAATCTATTTGTAAGCATTTTTTGCGAGGATAAGATAGATGATAATTATTCATTTGGTTATGCTCCTAAATATTTAGGGGATACATATCAATTTCTTGCGGGGATATTTTGTGATACAAAATGGTACCCTAGAGTGATAGAAGAAACTACAGGGCTGGGTTCTGAACTGGTTCACACAGTGTATTTTCCCTTTTTAGGAAATATAAATACTATCAATATAACTGAAAACGCTCCTATTTTATGGGCAAGTAGAGTTGCATCGCAAAAGCGTCCCAGCATTTTATATGATATAGCTAAACGTATGCCTAAAAAAACCTTTCACGTTTATGGGGAGTGCGATCCGCAGTGCGCTAATGAATTAGAAAAACTTAAATCATTACCCAATATAAAATATTTTGGAAAATATAATTCATTCAATCAAATTTTACTGGAAAATAAATTTTCTGCATTCTTGTATACATCGGGTTATGATGGACTTCCTAATGTGTTAATTGAGGCTATTGCATCAGGTATTCCTGCTATTGCATATGATGTTGGAGGAATTGCTGAATTACTTAGCCCGCAAGTTCTATTAAGCGATAACCAACCTATTAATGTTAACCTTAAAAAGATTAATAATATTCTACAAAAGAAAGATGTGCTTGTAAGTTCATGGGAATATAGCAAAGATATATTAGAAACCAGGCATAGTTGGCATCATTTTGTTTCTACTTTGGAAAATATTGATGGCTATTTTCCTAAAATGTCTTCAGATGAATATAGATCGTTACATAGTAATGTGAGGATATTGTCTAGGCCTAATTTATAAATATTTATTGATTTATTGAAGGTTTATAAAAGTAGGAATAACTATTAAGTTTATGATTACCTTTGGGGTAAAAGTATGAGTAAGTTAATGATTTCTTATCCTCTTGTCTCAATAATGGTACCTTATTACAATTGTAAGGATTATATTGCAGAAACAATTACATCTATAGATGTGCAGACGTACCCTAATATAGAAATTATTATTGTAGATGATGGTTCATTACCCGAAGACACTAAGTACCTAAAAGATTTGCTAACAGGTCGCTCTGATATTATATATTCTGCCCAAGATAATCGTGGACTATCTTCAGCTCGTAATCATGCTGCTCAACTGGCGCATGGGAAATATTTTTGCTTTTTAGACGCTGATGATGTGATTCATCCTGGATATATTCAATCATGCGTTGATATATTTGAAAAAAATCCTGAGTGCAAATTAGTTTATTCAAGGGCAGAATTTTTTGATGCGCAAACTGGAGAATGGAATCTACCTGAATATACGGATTTTAAGACTTTATTAAAAGGCAATCATATTCCAGCTTTTGCTGTGCATTATTCTGATGATTATAGAGGTGCTAATGGTTTTGATGAGACTTTAAAAACCCATGAAGATTGGGATTTTTGGATAAGACTATTGAAAGATGGGGGGGGGGCTATTAAGTTACCAACCATTCTTTTTTATTACAGGAAAAGAAAAGATCAATCATCATTAACTGATTCATTATTGAAAAATAATACGCTAGATAAAGAAAGTTGGCAAAGAGTGTATGATAAAAATAAGCAATTATTTATATCCTATGGTCTTGGTTATTATGATCTGATTCGTGAAATGAATTATACAAATCAGGAAATTTCTGCTTTAAAAAATGAAATTAATACATATATAGCAAATGAACGAGAATTAACATTTAAAAATAAGCAGTTGAATGATAGAGAGAAAATTTATAAAAGTTTATGGGTAATCAAACTTTTTAATCCACTCATAAAATTGGAAAAGATAATTAGATCCTTCATCCTTTATTTCAAGGGTTTTCGTATGCTAATAAGGGATAAAGGGAGTATTGGTAAGGCTTATCGATTGGTTAGAAAAATCATTAAAAAAGAAGGTGTTAAGGCGGCAAAACAATTTTTAAAAGGCTACACAGCTTAAGAGTTTGGAGGCTATCCTAGGAAACTAGGGTAGCCTCTTATTCTATCTTGAGCTGATATTATAGTTAAACAAAATAAGAAACACCCAATAACATTTCCAACAAGCAAGAGTGTCCCGACGCAATTTTCCGTAACGCCCGTTTAATATTCGCCCACACCTTTTCAATCGGATTGAGCTCAGGCGAATACGGAGGAAGTGGTAAAACAATGTGTTTTTCTTTCTCTGCCATCTCGCGTAATACCGCCATCCTGTGAAAGCGAGCATTGTCCATGATAATCACCGATGGCTGTTTTAATGCTGGCAGCAAAAACCGTTCAAACCATGTCTCAAATAATGCACTGTCCATCGTGTTTTCGTAGACCATCGGGGCAATCAGCCCTTCTTTTGTTTGAACAGCAACTAGAGAAAGTCTTTGATAACGACGGCCGCTGATTCTCTCTTTTACGGATACGCCTTTGCGGGCGTAGGCATAGGGGCGGTAGAAAAAGGTGTCAAAGCCAGTTTCGTCCAAATAAACTTTCGGCGTTTCTGCAAGCTGTTCTAGCTGTTGCTGGTATGTGCTTACTTTGACTGGGTCTTGCTCTTTGTAGCTCGTGGTTTTTTTTACGTGTGATGCCCAGTGTCTTGAGCAGATAGCAGACATTGGAGGCTGTACAACCCAAGTATTCGGCTATTTCGTATTGGTAGGCATCGGGATGCTCGGCTAGATATTGCAACAGCTTTTCTTTATCTACTTTGGTGGCATTGCCGCCTTTGATCCGATGTTCAAGTGAGCCTGTCTGCTTTTGGAGTTTGACCCATTGTTTTAGTGCAAAGAGGCTGATGCCGAAGACTCTTGACACTTGGCTGAGATTTTTACATTCCTGATAGTAATCGAGGGCTTTTTGACGTAGGACGGTGGGTTAGGCCATAGGTGGAAGATAAGATAGGTGTGGTTATGATAGGTTGTGCGGGTGGTTTCTATTTTATTTTACTATAAAACGGTAGCCAAGCGGTTAGACAAACAGTTTGAGACCTTTGCAAAAAAGCCTTTCCTCCAACAGCAGAAACCCAAACACAGGTT